>NZ_JAKUMO010000002.1:0-519986 GCF_037026475.1 Ensifer sp. MJa1
ACGCCTACACCATGGTCCACAAGGCCGACGAACGCGTCATCCATGGCAAGACCATCGGACCAAACCCGGCAAAGTGATCGCAGCGAAGACCAGCTGCCAGGCGAGGCAGCGCCCGCCCGCCACTTGAACTAAAGGACCGGCTCCGAAAGGCGCCGGTCCTTGCCGTTTCGGCCCCCTATTCGATCGAGATCGCCTCTGGAGAATGCTACGCCGGCTGCACCATGATCGGCCCTGCAGGAATCCTAACGATCTGGCGTATTGATCCCGGCCGATCGCTGCGCCGCGTGCCACGCCCCCCGCAACCCTATCGCCGCATAGCTGACTGCGTCTTTGAACCCCGAGTGCCGGTGCCGGAAGTGCAAGGGAAAACAATTGCGCGTTGTGAGGCTGAGGTCTAGCTTGACTGCACGCACCCGACAGAGACATCTTGTCATTGGGAGGACGAGGCGGAGGAAACAACCAGAAGGGGCATATCGACCAACCGGATGCCATCTGTCCGCCGACAAGCCGCAACTCGTATCTAGCCGACATCTGCAGGAGGCCGATGGCCCGGTTCATAGCGACCGCATTTGTCCAACGCCGGTAACTGAAGAGGAAGACCATGGTCGTCAGTCCCTACTTTCTGCGTGCACGAACGACGGTATCGAACTCACTTGTGCTGACCAGCCAGCTCCTGCTGGCGGCAGCCATTGCCGCCACATCGGGCCTGGCAACGCCGCTCGCCAAAACGGCCATGGCTCAAGAACAAGCAGCCGCCGACACCACCGCCGAGCAGCCCCAGCCGCTCAGCGAAGATGAGCTTGAAGTGCTCGTCGCTCGCATCGCACTCTACCCGGACGAACTCGTCGCCCTCGTTACCTCCGCCTCGCTCTATCCGCTGCAGATCGTGGAAGCCGCGCGCTTCCTTGACCAGTCCAAGACCAACAAGGACCTGAAGCCCAAGGACAGTTGGGACGGCAGCGTCATCTCGCTCCTGAACTACCCCGAGATCGTCAAGATGATGAGCGAGGATCTCGACTGGACCCAATCGCTGGGCGATGCACTCGCCTATCAGCAGAAGGACGTGCTGGTCGCCATCCAGCAGTTGCGCGACAAGGCGGTCGCCGACGGTATCATCAAGTCGGACGACAAGGTGACCGTCAAACAGGAAAACAACAATGTCGTGATCCAGGCGGCGAACCCGGAAAAGATCTACGTGCCGCAGTATGAGCCGGAAATGCTCTACGTTCCGGACTATCAGCCGGCACCGATCGCCTACTATCCCGAACCCTACCCCAACTACTACTACCCGACCGCGACCTTCTTTGCCGGCGTTGTGACCGGCGCCGCATTTGCTGCGGTCGTCGACTGGGATGACTGGGGGGTGTGGGGCGGCCGCTGGAATGCCAACGACATCGATATCGACTGCAACAATTGCTTCAACAACATCAACGGCAAGGTCAATTTCAACGACGTCGACTGGAAGAACGTCGATCGCAGCAAGATCAGCTTCGACAAGAACCAGTTCAACAAGATCGACCGCACGAGCAACTTCACCTCGATAAAGGACAACAATATCGGTAATCGCGCCAAGTCGGTGCGCAACAACGAGATCAGCTCCGTGGGGAACCGCGCCAACAAGATCTCCGTCGACGACGTGCGCAAGAGCAAGGTCGATGCGCGCCAGAAGGTCGATGCCGGCCGCGACCGCCCGGTTGCGGCCGACAGAAGGCCGGCCGACGCGAAACCCGCCATTGCCAACAAGGCCGGCAACGCCAGGCCCGGCGGCAACGTCAATCGGCAAATCAACAAGCCGAAGCCCGGTGGCAAGATCGAACGTCCCGGAGGCAACCAACCATCGGCGCTCGGTCGGGTGCAGAGCGGCAAGGTCACGAAGATCCAGTCTGACCGCGGACGGCAGGCGCTCGGCGGCGGTCATCGTGGTGGCGGGCAGCCGCATCGCGAGATCAAGCGCGGCGGCGGCGGTGGACGCCACAGATAAGCGGGATGGAGAGAACGACAATGGCAAACATTCGCAACGTGCTTTTCACCTCGCTCGCCGGCTCCCTGCTGCTTGGCGCATCCTTCACCACAGTCCTGGCGCAGGACGGCACCAAGGCGCCCGAAACACTGCTTTCCGATTACGTCTCGGCCACGGACCCGCCCGCATTCGATACGCCGGAACAGGCGGTCGAGGCGTTCAAGGCAGCTGTTGCCGCCGGCGACTTCGACAAGCTTGCAACCCTACTCGGTCTCGACGTCGCCAAGGCGAAGGCCAATGAAGGCGCGCTGGAAGCCTTCAGCGAGATCCAGGCCGGCATGAAGAAAAAGGTCGTCGTCGAGGACGTGGAGAACCGCAAGGTGATCGAAATCGGCGAAGAGCTCTGGCCGCTGCCTTTCCCGATCGCCAAGGGCGAAGACGGCAAATGGTCCTTCGACACCTTCACCGGCCTCGAAGAGATCGCCAATCGCCGCGTCGGCGAAAACGAACTGCAGACGATCGCCACGGTCGGTGCTTATGTCGATGCGCAGGAAGACTATGCGCAGCAGGATCATGACGGCGACGGCGTGCTGGAATATGCGCATAAGCTGATCAGCAGCGACGGCCAGATGGACGGCCTTTACTGGCCGGAAACCCCCGGCCTGCCGGAAAGCCCGGCCGGGGCTGCCTTGGCCGACGGCGCGGCTCTTGCCAGGGCCAAGGCAGGCAAGGGTTATTATGGGTATCATTACCGGATCTTGACCAGCCAGGGCGACAACATCGCCGGCGGCAAATTTGACTACATCATCAACGGCAACATGATCGCCGGTTTCGCCCTGGTCGCCTGGCCGGTGCAATACGGGGTAACGGGCGTTCATACCTTCGTCGTCAACCGGAACGGTATCATCTACCAGGCCGATCTCGGGGCAAAGACGCCAAGCGTCGCCGAAGGCATCCGGCAGTTCAATCCGAACGATAACTGGCAAGTCGTCGAGGACTGACGTTCATGAGTGGAACGGCCCCCAAGGGTGAGACAAGCAACGCGACCGATGCCGCGCCATCGGACCGCCATGCAAGGATCGCCGATTTTCTCGCATCCCATGGCGGGCCGTTCTACGAACTTCAATCGCGGTTGAAGCTATTGCATGCAAACGCCCTGCAATCCGGCAAGCGGGCGGTGCTCTTCGTCGCCCTTGCCTGGGGCATGCCGTTTCTGCTCGGATTGCCGGGGAGCCTGTCACTCGATCCCAGCCAGGGTGCCTATCTGACCGATCCCGGCCCATGGGCCAAGTTTTTTATCGCGATTGCTGCCTTCGTGCTTGCCGAACAGCAGGTCGAACGCGGCTTGCGCATCAAGCTTGGACAGTTTGCACGAGCGCCACTGATCGCCCCGACGTCCATGCCTGCGGCCGCTGAAGCCGTCTCGGACGCACTCAGACGGCGCGACTCGCCGCTTGCCGAGCTCGTCTGCCTGGCAATGGCCGCCTTCGCTGCGCTCTTGTCCTTCCTCAACTTTCACACATCGGACGTTTCCTTCTGGGCGGTCCGGCACACGGCCGACGGCAACACCATTACCGCGGCCGGCTGGTGGTCGATCTGCGTCAGCCTGCCGCTGTTCGTCTTTCTGTTTCTGCGCGGTGTCTGGCGGCACGTCGTCTGGGCGCAGCTGCTGCGCCGGATCGCGCGGCTGGAACTTCGCCTCGTCGCGGCCCATCCCGACGGCAAGGGCGGCCTCGGGTTCCTGTCGCAATATCCGAACGCCTATGCGTTCTTCGTCTTCGGCATGAGCGCCGCGATCGCCGCTGCGGTCATGAAGCACCTGCTGCAGGAATCGCTGTCGATGACGACGTTCACCATGATCATGAGTGGCTGGCTCGCGATCGTGATCGCCTTCTTCGCCTATCCGTTGTCGGCCTTCTCGCAACCGCTGGCACGCTTGAAGGAGGCCGGGTTGTTGATGCTCGGCGTGCAGGCGACCCGCTTTCACCGGGCTGCCGAACGCAAGGTGCTCGGTCGCAACGTGTTGGCCGACCCGACGCCAGAACCGAATGACGAGATTGCCGACCCAAGCAAACTCTTCGATACCACCAACAAGCTCTCGTCGATGCTCATCAGCCGCGCCGCCGTCGTCCCGGTCGCCGCTGCCGCCCTCATCCCCTTCGCGGTCGCCGGCGCCACCCGCCTGCCCTACAAGGAGGTCTTCTCGGTGCTGAAAAAGCTGCTGCTGCTTTAGGGCGCCGAATGAGTGCCTGTCCCATCCCTGCGAGATCGCATCGGGGAATGAACACCCCTCCTCCCAACCGGCAACGCGCTATCGACACATCTTCCGCAATGGTGGCGGAACGCCCTGTTGACGCCGCCAAGACAGCTCTGGACGATGGCCCCGTGCGCGCGCTTTAACGGAGCGTCGATAGCCACCTCCTGCCACGCAGAATTCTACCGATCGGAACACGATGCCAATTCATGAAATCGCCGCGATTGGGGCAGCGATCTGCTGGGCCCTGACGGGAATGATCTCGGCAGGCCCCGCAGGTCATCTCGGCGCGCCCGCCTTCAACCGCCTCCGGCAGGTCTTTGTCACCGGTCTTCTGGCGGTTTACGTGATTCTTACCGGTACGTGGCGCGAGTTAGACTGGGCCAGCGCGGGTCCGCTGCTTCTGTCCGGGCTGATCGGGATTTTCATCGGCGACACCCTGCTTTTTGCCGCGCTCAACCGGCTCGGTCCGCGCCGCTCCGGGATTCTCTTTGCGCTCAACGCCCCGATCGCCGCGCTGCTTGGCTGGCTGGTCCTGGGCGAAGCGCTGTCGACGTCGGCCGTGGCGGGCATCGCGCTGACGGCAGCGGGCGTGTTCCTCGCCATCGTCTTCGGCAAGCGCCGGGCGCAGATGCATGAATGGGAGACGGTCAAGGGGCCGCTCTGGATCGGCGTGACGCTCGGCCTCGGCGCGGCGACCGGCCAGGCGATCGGCTCCATCATTGCACGGCCGGTCATGGCGACCGGCATCGATCCGTTCGTCGCCTCGATACTCCGCGTCGGTATCGCCGCCTTCTGCCTGAGCATCCTGCTGCAATTGCCGGTTCCCTCCGTCAAGCCGAGGAACCCGCTCACATGGAAGGTCGCGGCGATGACCGCGCTAACCGGCGTCCTCGCGCTTGGCATCGGCATGACGCTGCTGCTCTTTGCCCTGTCCGGTGGCAAGGTCGGCATCGTCTCGACGCTGTCGGCCACCTCGCCGGTGATGATCCTGCCGATGCTTTGGCTGAAAACCGGCGAGCGGCCGGCCGCCGGCGCCTGGTCCGGCGCAGCCCTCGTCGTCATCGGCATGGCATTGATATTCCTGGTCTAACGTACCTGCCTTTGCATTCGCGCGCGCGGCAGCGCCAAACGCGAAGCGGCGGCCCATCTCGTGGACGGGCCGCCGCAGTTCAATTCATGCTCACTGAGAAATGCCTTATGCTGGCTGATGCTCGTTGCGCGTTTTCATCAGGCTCCAGACCACGCCACCGGCGATGATCGCGAAGGTGATGCCGAGCGAGAGCGCAGCCGGGAACTTTTCCAGCCCCAGAAGGTCGGCGACAAAGATCTTCGAGCCGATGAAGACAAGGACGATGGCCAGCGCCGGCTTCAGATAGCGGAAACGGTGGATCATCGCAGCCAGGGCAAAGTAGAGGGCGCGAAGGCCGAGGATCGCGAAGATGTTCGACGTGTAGACGATGAAGGGGTCGGTGGTGATGGCGAAGATTGCCGGAACCGAGTCGACGGCGAAGATCACGTCTGCCACCTCGACCATGACCAGAGCCATGAACAGCGGCGTGATGAACCAGGTCATCTTGCCGGTCTTGGGGTTGACGAGCTTTACGAAGAAGCGTTCGCCGTGGTGCTCCTCAGTGACGTTGAACCGGCTGCGCATGAAGCGCACGAGCGCGTTGTCGGAAACATTTGGTTCTGCCTCTTTCATCACCAGCATCTTGATGCCGGTAAACACGAGGAAGGCCGCGAAGATGTAAAGGACCCAGGAGAATTCGGCGACCAGCGTCGCGCCGACGCCAATCATGATCGCGCGCAGCACGATCACGCCGAGAATGCCCCAGAACAGCACCCGATGCTGGTATAAGCGGGGAACGGCGAAGAAGGAGAAGATCAGGGCGATGACGAAGACATTGTCGAGTGCCAGCGTCTTTTCGACCACGAAGCCGGTCATATAAGCAAGGCCGGCTTCGGAACCGAGATACCACCAGACCCAGCCACCGAAGGTCAGGCCAAGCGCAATGTAGAAGGCGGAAAGCTTGACGCTTTCAGCAACGCCGATCTCCTTGTTCTCCTTATGGAGAATACCAAGGTCGAACGACAGGATGGCGATGACGAGGGCGAAAAAGCTCGCCCACATCCAGAGCGGCGTTCCCAGCCACACGATAGACATGAAGGAAAAGTCCACAGACGGGTCCCCAATCGGCACATGATGTCGGAATAAGGTCCGACATCGCAAGAGTGCCGAAGCTCTCGCCAGAGGGGCCCGGACCAGCGGGTCAGGCGGCAGATAGGAGGCGGATTTTCTCGGTTCAAGTGCGACGCTCCGATTTTTTCGTCGACCGTCGTGGTCCCTGTCACGTCCCCGTCTTCTGCGGGGGTTTGCGGTCGCGACCGAAGCTGATAAGTTCCTTTTTTGTTCCGACTCGTTTGCATTGGACGAGCAGCTGCGCTTCGACCTCGAGGGAGGGGATGCAGTTTCTGTTCATCGGTTCAAAGGGTTAGGCGGGATGAAGAGGCCGGAAATTTTGCCTGGAATGCATAGGGACGAATGAGCGCAGCCTATCTGGAAAAACTCAATGACCGTCAGCGCGAAGCGGTGGTGCATGGTGTCGGTTTGCCGGAAGGCCAGGCCGGCGGCCCGCTGCTCATCATAGCCGGCGCCGGCTCCGGCAAGACCAATACGCTTGCCCATCGCGTGGCGCATCTGATCGTCAACGGCGCCGATCCGCGCCGCATCCTGTTGATGACCTTTTCCCGCCGCGCGGCAGCCGAGATGACGCGCCGTGTCGGACGCATCTGCCGTCAGGTCCTCGGCGACAACGCTGCGGTCATGACGGATGCGCTCGGCTGGGCCGGCACTTTCCATGGCATCGGCGCGCGGATCCTGCGGATCTATGCCGAACAGATCGGCCTTGGGCCGGACTTCACGATTCACGACCGGGAAGACAGTGCCGACCTGATGAACCTTGTTCGTCACGAGCTCGGGTTTTCCAAGACGGACAATCGCTTCCCGACCAAAGGCACGTGCCTTGCCATCTATTCGCGCATCGTGAATTCGGAGAGTTCCATCACCGATGTGCTGAAGTCCGCCTATCCCTGGGTCACGGGCTGGGACGATGAGCTCAAGGCGCTGTTTGCCGGTTATGTCGAGGCGAAGCAGGCGCAGAACGTGCTCGATTACGACGATCTCCTGCTCTACTGGGCGCAGATGGTTTCCAACGCGGACCTGGCCGAGGACATCGGCAAGCGTTTCGATCATGTGCTTGTCGACGAGTACCAGGATACCAATCGCCTTCAGGCGTCGATCCTGATGTCACTCAAACCCGGCGGCCATGGCCTGACGGTGGTCGGCGACGATGCCCAGTCGATCTATTCCTTCCGCGCCGCCACGGTCCGCAACATTCTCGATTTTCCGAACGCCTTCTCGCCGGCGCCTGCCGACGTCATCACGCTCGACCGCAATTACCGCTCGACCCAGCCGATCCTCGCTGCCGCCAATGGCGTGATCGGGCTCGCCCGTGAACGCTTCACCAAGAACCTCTGGACGGACCGAGAGTCGGAGCAGCGCCCGATGCTCGTCACCGTCAAGGACGAGGCGGATCAGGCGGCCCATATCGTCGAGCAGGTTCTTGCCAACCGCGAGATCGGCATCCTTTTGAAGCAGCAGGCCGTGCTGTTTCGCTCGTCCAGTCACAGCGGCACGCTCGAGGTCGAACTCACCCGCCGCAACATTCCCTTCGTCAAGTTCGGCGGCCTGAAGTTCCTCGACAGCGCGCACGTCAAGGACCTGCTCGCGGTCCTGCGCTTTGCGCAGAACCCTCGTGACCGCGTCGCCGGTTTCCGGCTGCTGCAGATGCTTCCGGGGATCGGCCCGCAGACCGCCGGCAAGATCCTCGACGCGATCGCCGACGATCCGGAGCCGCTGGCCTCGCTCGCGGAAGTTCCCGCCCCCCCGAAGACCGGCGAAGATTGGGCCGCCTTCGTCGACCTCGTCTCCAGCTTGCGGAGAGCGGAGGCAGGATGGCCGGGCGAAATCGGCGCGGCACGCAGCTGGTATGAGCCCTATCTCGACCGGATCCATGAGGACGCCGACACGCGCAAGGCCGATCTCCTCCAGCTTGAGCAGATCGCCGCCGGTTATCACAACCGCGAGCGCTTCCTGACCGAGCTGACGCTCGACCCGCCGGACGCAACCAGCGACCAGGCCGGCGTTCCCTTGCTCGACGAGGATTATCTGATCCTGTCGACCATCCATTCGGCCAAGGGCCAGGAATGGCGTTCGGTGTTCATGCTCAACGTCGTCGATGGCTGTATCCCCTCGGACCTCGGCGTCGGCACGAGTGCGGAACTCGAAGAGGAGCGGCGGCTGCTCTATGTCGGCATGACGCGGGCGCGAGACAGCCTGTCGTTGATAACGCCGCAGCGCTTCTTCACCCACGGGCAGAACGCCCAGGGCGACCGGCACGTCTATGCATCGCGAACCCGCTTCATTCCGGCGACCCTGCTGCAATTCTTCGAGACGACGAGCTGGCCAAAGGTTTCGGCGGCGGCGAGCGAACGAAGCGCCAAACAGATCCGCATCGACGTCGGCGCACGGATGCGCTCCATGTGGAAGTGACGGCGGCGCCCAATCTCCCGCCATAGCAGGCGAAACGCCGCAGCCTCCGCTGCGGCGCCATTCACGCGGTTCATGCCCCTATCGCAGCGGGAAGGCGACCGGGCGGATCGGGGCGGCATCGGCACCCCGGAACTTGAGGGAGGCGCCAACAAAGGCGAACTCATAGATCCGGTCCTTCGACAGTCCCTCAAGATTGATGAGCTCGATGATCGGCGCGCCCTGCTGGGCAAGCAGATAGGTATGAACCGGCACGTAGTTGTTTTGGGTCTCGGCCGGAAACGCCTCGAAACTGAGGTTGTCGGCCCCAACGACCATGGCGCCACCGTCTTCGACCAGGAACTTCGCCGCATCGATGCTCAATCCCGGTGGGTTGTTCATGTAGGCCGAAGCGTTTTCATAGTCCTGCATGCGACCCGTGCGGATCAACACCACATCGCCCTCCTCAAGCTTGACGCCCTGGCTGTCGAGCGCCTGCTGCAGGTCCGCCCGCGTGACGCGATAGTTCTCCGGCAGCATCTGCATGCCCTTGGCCGTGGCAACGTCGATCAGGACGCCGCGCGCAACAATCGGTGGCAGCTTCTCCGCGCCCGTCACGGTCCAGCCCTGGTCGCCCAGGTGATCGGCGGCGGCATAGCCGTTCCAGATCTTGCCGTTCAGACCAAAGTGGTTCAGCGCGTCGATATGCGTACCCATATGCGCATACATCGAAACGGCCGAGCCGGTGTAGCTGACGTGCTGGTTCATTTCCTTGCCGACCTTCATCGGGTCGGAAACCGCGGTGCCGTGCGGCGTGTGGGTCATCCACATCTGGTAGGGCGGATCGCCGGCCGCGTCCCAGCTGGGCATGCCGATGAAGTATTCGACCGCCAGATCATAGGACTTGGTGCCTTCGATCCGCGACAGGATCGCCGCCCGGCTCGCTGGTGTGATCAGGTTGAGACGCCCGATCTCATCCGTTGGTCCCCAGGGGCTTTTGCCGACGTCTTGTGCGAAGGCCGCGCTCGCCAAAAGACCGGCCATGAGGGAGGCAGCCAGCGCAGTGCCGACAGTTGCGACGTTGAACATGATGAACTCCTTCTTCTTGCTTTCCCTAAAACCAGGAAGCTGAGCCCACCTTATTGCTGGCTGAAACTCGCATAATCAGCAATAACGGGAAAATATAATTCACTCTGGAGAAAATATGGATCTGCTGGTCGCCATGCGTACCTTCCGCCGCGTCGTCGAGCTTCAGAGCTTCAACAAGGCGGGCGAAGAATTGGGGCAGTCGAACGCCTCCGTCAGCAAACAGGTCCGCCAACTCGAAGAACGTCTCGGAACAGTGCTGATCCTGCGCACGACCCGGCGCATGAGCCTGTCGGAGACGGGGCGTGGTTACTTTGCCGAGTGTTGCCGAATTCTCGACGAACTCGACGATCTGGAACGCGCGACATCAGGCGAGGCCGGCGAGATCAATGGCCGACTGCGGGTCAACGCCCCCTTGTCTTTCGGGCTCACGGTCCTTGCGCCTGTATTGGCCCGCTTCATGAAACGTCATCCGCAGCTGAAGGTCGACATGACGCTCGACGACCATGTGCTCGATGTCGTCTCGGAAGGCTTCGATGTGTCGATCCGCGTGCGCGCGGCACTGGCGGATTCATCGCTGATTGCCAGGCGAATTGGCGACGTGGAGCAGATCCTCTGCGCCGCGCCCGATTTCCTGGCGACAAACGGCACGCCTGCGACGCTTGACGAACTCAGGAACCACGATTGCCTGATCTATCGCCTTGCCGATCAACCGGGCCATTGGGAATTTGAGGGGCCGGACGGCGCGACGAGCGTCGAACTGCAGCCGCGCTTCGTCGCGGACAACAGCTTGATGCTGGGCGCGATGATTAAGTCGGGCCTAGGCATAGGCGGCCTGCCATCCTTCATCGCCGAACCGCTGCTTGAAAGCGGCGAACTCATCAGGGTCCTGCCGCAGCACAGGCTCGCCCGGCGCGGCATCTACGTGGTCTACCCGACCAACCGACTGCTTCTGCCCAAGGTGAAAGCCTTTGCCGAATTCCTGACGGACGCGTTGCGCCAAGTCGATCTGTCAACCGATAGCCTTCCCCGTTAGCTCATGTGTACCGTCGTGCAGACGCCCGGCGGAACCACGCCCTGTTCCGCCCTCCACCGATAGGCGGCCCTCTTCGCGGCACACCAACATTCGGGTCTCGCCATCTTGCCCTCTGGCACGTACCCCCGATCGCCGGACGCGGCAGCGATGGCACCCGAACGCTGCGGGCGTCGCGGGTTGCTTCTCGAAAACTACGACCTTGGCGTTATAGGAACATAACTGCTTTCCAAATTATATTGACATCCGCATTGGCGGAGCGCATTTTAGAAAGCAATAGTTTTCCTAATTTGGCGAGCCTGCTTCGATGCCCCGCCACACCGGTGAAAGGAACCGGCAATGAACCAGCATACGTCAATGGTCACGACCGAGAACGCATTGCCCGTCGCCGAGGGGGTGCCTGCAACAAGCGCGCGCCAGGAACTGCAAGCGATCCCATCTGCGGCCGCACCCGCCGTGACGAAGTCTCGGAAGCGGTGGCTGCGCGGGCTGCTCTTTGCCTCGGCGGCGGTCGTCGCTCTCGCGGGCGCCGCTGATTACGGGTGGGGATACTGGACAACAGGCCGCTTCGAGGTATCGACCGACGACGCCTATGTGAAGGCTGACAGCACGACGATCGCCCCCAAGATCTCCGGCCACATCGCCGAGGTTCTCGTGGCCGACAACGAGAAGGTGACGGCGGGGCAGATCCTGGCACGCATCGACGACCGCGACTTCAAGGTCAGCCTCGAACAGGCCTTGGCGCATGTCGAGGCAGCCGAGGCCAATATCGCCAACAGGCAGTCGGCGCTGGTTGCCCAGCAGTCCGCCATCGAGTCTGCGAAGGCAACGGTCGAGGCCGACAAGGCCGACCAGACCTTCGCCGAGCAGAACGACAAGCGCTACGCAGAGCTCGCCCGCCAGGGCTTCGGCACCATCCAGAACGCACAGCAGGCTGCCTCGCGCATTGCCGCCGCCCGCGCGGCCGTGACGCGCGACACCGCAGCGCTTGCCAGCGCAACCAAGCAACTCGACGTGATCAAGGCGGAGGTCGCCCAGGCAAAGGCGGCACTCGACAGCGCCAAGGCGGCCGAAGACCAGGCGAGGCTGAACCTCTCCTACACCAGGCTTGCCGCACCGATTGCCGGTGTCGTCGGCAACCGCACCCTGCGCGCCGGCCAGTATGTGCAGGCCGGCACGCAGCTGATGGCCGTCGTGCCCACGGATGCCGCCTATATCGTCGCCAACTACAAGGAAACCCAGCTGACCGACGTCGTGCCCGGCCAGAAGGTGACCATCGAAGTCGACACCTTCCCGGGCAAGGTCTTCGAGGGGCACATCGACAGCATCTCGCCGGCCAGCGGCCAGGAGTTCGCTCTTCTGCCGCCCGACAACGCCACGGGCAACTTCACCAAGGTGGTGCAGCGCATCCCGGTCAAGATCGTGCTCGATCATCCGAGGCCCCTGTCCGTCGTCCTGCGGCCGGGCATGTCCGTCTACCCGACCATCGACACCAGAACGGCCACGTCCGAGGTCGCCTCGGCGGCGGCGAACATACACTGAGGGCAGCCAGACGCCCCGTCTCACCAGCCACATGGCAGGAGGATTCGATGTCCACCACCGCACAAGCGGCTTCTCCCGGCGCGTTTGCAGCGGGAGCCAGCCCTTCGGATAAGGCCAGTGCCACTGCCTGGATCGCTGTGCTCGCCGGCCTGATCGGCGCGTTCATGGCGATCCTGAACATCCAGATCACCAACGCCTCGCTGCTGGATATCGAGGGCGGCATCGGCACGGGTGTCGACAACGGCGCGTGGATTTCCACATCCTATCTCATCGGCGAGATCGTCGTGATCCCGCTCACCGATTATCTCAGCCGCGTCTTTTCCTTCCGGCGCTATATTCTGGTGAACGCCATCCTGTTCCCCATCTTCTCGGCCGCCTGCGCCTTTGCCCATGATCTCGGCTCGATGATTGCGCTGCGTGGCCTGCAGGGTTTTGCCGGCGGCGTGTTGATCCCCATGGCTTTCACCATGATCCTGACCAGGCTGCCCAAGGCGCAGCAACCGTTCGGGCTGGCGCTGTTTGCGCTGTCGGTCACGTTTGCTCCGGCGATCGGACCGACCATCGGCGGGTACCTCACCGAGAACTACGGCTGGCAATCGATCTTCTTCGTCAACACGCCGCCGAGCATCGTGATGGTCGTCGCCCTCTACTTCACGCTCGAGAAGAAACCGATGCAATTGTCGCTGCTCAAGGAGGGTGACTGGGCCGGCATCGTCACCATGGCCATCGGGCTCTCGGGACTGCAGACCGTGCTCGAGGAGGGCAACAAGGACGACTGGTTCCAGTCGCCATTCATGGTCAAGCTTGCCTTGGTTGCTGCAGTGTTTCTGATCACCTTCATCATCATCGAGCTCAAGGTCGAAAAGCCACTGGTTCAACTTCGCCTGCTCAAGCAACGCAACTTCGGCGTCGGTGTTCTCGTCAACGTGCTGGTCGGCGTCGCGCTGTTCGGCACCGTCTACATCCTGCCGCAATATCTCGGCCAAGTGCAGCGCTACAATGCCGAACAGATCGGCTTCGTTCTGGCCTGGACCGGTTTGCCGCAGCTGCTCATCATTCCGCTCGTTCCGGCCCTGATGAAGCGCTTCGACGCACGCTATGTCGGCTTCGTCGGTATCAGCATCTTCGCGGCAAGCTGTTTCATGAACACGATGCTGTCGCTCGACAGCGCCGGCGACCAGTTCTTCGTGCCCAACATCGTGCGTGCCATCGGCCAGGCCCTGGTGTTGACGCCAATCACCGTCATCACGACGGCCGGCATTGCGCCGAGCGAGGCCGCTGCGGCATCGGGCCTGTCGAACATGCTGCGCAATCTCGGCGGCGCGGTCGGCACCGCCACCCTTGCAACGGTGCTGACCAAGCGCGAACAGTTCCATTCAAACATCATCGGCCAGTCCGTGACGCTTTCCCGCGACGAGGTCCGTGACCGGATCAGCGACCTGACGCAGCATTTCATGGCGCATGGCGTATCCGATGCTGCCGTCGCGCAGCACAAGGCGATCGCCGCCATCGGTGCTACGGTACGTCGGCAGGCGCTGATCTTGGGCTTCAGCGACACATTCGCGGTGATCGGCATCGTGCTGGCGCTCGCCGCGGTCGCATTGCTCTTCACCCGGAAGGTCCAGGTCGGCGGCGGCGCTGGCGGTGCCCATTGAGGAGCGCTCCGCCGAGCGCTGTTGCGATCAACACAGGGAGGCATAGGCAGGCCATGAGCACATCCACCACCGATCGTCTCTATCTGGACGATCTCCATGTCGGCCAACGGTTTAAGAGCGGCAGCCACACGATCGAGGAGGTCGAGGTCAAGGCCTTCGCAAGGCAATTCGACCCGCAGGTCTTTCACATGGACAACGAAGCAGCGAAGGACACGCTCTTCAAGGGGCTCGTGGCCAGCGGATGGCACACGGCGGCGATCACGATGCGCCTCAATGTCGAGACGGGCCTGCCTTTTGCCGGCGGTCTCGTCGGCGCCGGTGGAGACGTCAGCTGGCCGGCCGCCACGCGGCCCGGCGATGTGTTGCATGTGGAGAGCGAGGTTATCGAGCTCATCCCTTCACGATCGAAGCCCGACCGAGGCATTGCCGTGGTGGTCAGCCGCACGATCAACCAGAACGCCGAAGTCGTCCAGATCCTCAAGGCCAAGCTCGTCGTCCAGCGAAAGCCGGCAAACTAGGCCGCTGACCTCCACTCAATCAGGGTCAGCGCCTCACTCGGTCGATACGAAATCGTCTTCCCCGCTGCGCAACATTGCCGCGAGCGTGCAAAGGCCGGCATCGAGCTGGCCCATGGTCGGCGCGGCAAGCGCCAGCCGCACGGCATTCGGCGCGTGGCCGGGCGTGACGGCAAATGTCGTCGATGGCGTCAGCGCAATGTCGCGCCTGGCGGCGGCGGCGACAAATGTCTGCGAGCGCCAGTGCGCCGGCAGCGTCAGCCAGAGATGGTAGCACTTCGGATTGGCCTGGATCTCGAATCCTTCGAGGCGGACAGCCGCCAGTTTCTGCCGCGCCTCGGCATCGAGGCGTTTCATCCGCACGAGCTCGGGAACGGTACCGTCGGCCATCATCCGCTCCGCGGCCGCAAAGGCAAACCCGGTGGCCGTCCAGCCGCCCGAACGCACCGAGGCGATCACACTCTCGCGGAGCCGCTCCGGCGGCACGATGAAGCCGAGCGCCAGACCCGGCGCAACCTTCTTGGACAGGCTGTCGACGACGATGCAGCAATCCGGCGCGAGTGCCGCGAGCGGCGGCACGTCGTCAAGAAACCCGTAGACATTGTCCTCGATGATCGGCAGGCCCAGTTTTTCGGCGACGGCAACGAGATCGGCCCGCCGCCCCGAGGTCATCGTCATGCCAAGCGGGTTCTGGATCGCCGGCTGAACATAGATCGCCGAGAGATGCATCTCCCGATGCGCCTTCTCAACCGAGTCGGGCCGAAGGCCGCCTTCGTCCATCGAGAGCGGCACCAAGACGATACCCAACCGCGCTGCGATGCCCTTGATGAAGGGATATGTCAGAGCTTCGACGCCGCAGCGGCCGCCCGTCGGCACGATGGCCGCAAGCGCGGCAGCAATGCTTTGTCGTCCGCTACCCGTGAAGACGAGCTGTTCAGCCCTTGGCGACCATCCGCCGGTGGTCAGGTGCGCCGCCCCAACGTTCCGAACCTCGGGTGTACCGACACTGATTGCCTGGCGCGATGCGGCATCGAGCAAGGCAGGGTTCGCGAGACCCTCAAGGCTTCTGGCGATCAGTGCGGTCTGGGTGGGGAGGATCGGATAGTTGAATTCGAAATCGATCCGCACACCGCGCGGTTCAGCCAACGCCGCCGCGCCACGCCGGGCTTCACCGGAGATGAAGGTCCCCCTGCCGACCTCACCGACGACGAGGCCGCGGCGCAGCAGCTCCGAATAGACCCGGCTCGCCGTCGACACGGCGATCTGACGCTCATAGGCGAATTCGCGCTGGGGCGGCAGGCGGTCGCCAGGCTTCAGCCTGCCGTCGGCGATCTCGGCCGCAATCGTGTCGGCCAGTTGCAGATATTGGGATCTCGACATTATTGCACCGAGTACAATGTTTCGATTGTACCGAGAGATATATCGGAACATTATTATTACATCAAATGCATTGCACCGAAACCACGACGGTTTCTGCGGTCACGAGCAAGCGGATTGCTCGGCGAGCGCTTGCGCGCGGCCGCGGCTCAACGCGTCGAACCAACACTGGAGACTGGTCATGTCAGCAACCATTTCAACGATGCGTGCCGGTAGCCGTGGCACGGGACGCAAGCTGCGGGCGCTCGGCGCAAGCATCGCGCGCCACTTCCGTCGTCGCGCCGCCATTCGGCAGCTTCATGAACAGGACGACGAGGTTTTGAGCGACATTGGCCTCACCCGCTCTGGCATCGAAGCGGCTGTCGCCGGCAGGACGAGGAGGCGATGATGGTCACCGCAACTGCTCCAGATCTGTCGATCACCACCATCCTCGTTGCCTTTGCCGGCGTGTTCCTGATCTGCTTCATGAAAGGGGCGTTTGGCGGAGGCTTCTCGATCGTCGGCATTCCACTGTTGTCGATCGTCATGGACCCTGTTTCAGCCGGCGGCCTTCTTGCGCCGTTGTTCGTGGCGATGGATCTCTATGCGCTGCGCTATTTCAAGGGCTCGACATGGTCGAAGCCGGACTTGAAGCCGCTGCTTCCGGGTCTCATTGCCGGTATCGGGCTTGGCTATTTGCTGTTCCGTTTCCTCGACCACCGCGCCATTGCCATCGTCATGGCGGCAACCACCCTGATCTTCGTCGGCCTCTGGTTCCTGAAAGGCGCTGAAGTAACGGCGCGACCGCGTTCGACGCCGAAGGCCGTCACCGCTGGTCTTGCGTCGGGCATCACCACGATGGTGGCGCATTCGGGCGGACCACCGCTTGCGATGTATCTGCTGCCGCTCGGCCTCAGCAAGGAGGTCTACGCCGGCACGACCAGTCTGTTCTTTACCGTCGGCAATGCAACCAAGCTGCTGCCGTGGCTGCTCTTGGTGCAGTCGACCAGCAGTCTCTGGCTGCTGGTGGCCATTTGTCTCCTCGCCATACCAAGCGGGGTTACGCTCGGCTGGCGGCTTCAGGGCATGCTGGACCAGCGTCAGGTCTATCGCATCTGCTATGGACTGCTGGTGCTGGTGGCATTGAAGCTGCTGTGGGACGGCGTTTCCGGTTATCTTATGTGAGCACTGACCCGGCTATCGACCCGGAGCGACCCACCACACCTTGTTGCCGGCGTCGTCGGCGACCAGCAGCGCCCCATCGCGGCCGATGGCCACGCCGACCGGCCGGCCGAGCGCCTTGCCGTCGTCGCTGAGGAAGCCTGTCAGGATATCCCGCGGCGGACCGGAGGGCCTGCCGTTGGCGAAAGGCACGAAGATGACCTTGTAGCCGCTGCGCGGAAACCGATTCCACGAACCGTGCTGGCCGATGAAAGCGCCGCTCTTCATCTCCGGCCCGAACAGGTCGGCACTGTTGAAGGTCAAGCCGAGCGAGGCGGTGTGGGGGCCGAGCGCATAGTCCGGCTTGAGGGCACGGGCCACAAGCTCGGGAGCCTGGGGCTTGATCCTTTCGTCGATGTGCTGGCCGAACCAGCTGTGCGGCCAGCCGTAGAATGCGCCGTCCTTGACCGAAGTCATGTAGTCAGGGACGAGATCCGGTCCGATCTCGTCGCGCTCGTTGACGACGACCCAGAGTTCGCCGCTATCGGGCTGCCACGCCAGGCCGTTGGGGTTGCGCAGGCCGGAGGCGAACTGCCGCATCTGTCGGGTCGCAAGATCGATCTCGTGCACGGCGGCACGACCCTCTTCTTCCTCCATGCCGTTCTCGCCGACATTGGAATTGGAGCCTACGGTGGCATAGAGCTTCGTGCCGTCGCGGCTGGCAATCACGTCCTTCGTCCAATGATGATTACGGCCCGCCGGCAGATCGACGATTTTTTCCGGCGCCGCCGTGACCTCGGTCGCACCATCCTGATAGGGAAATGCGACGATCGCATCGGCATTGGCCACGTAGAGCTTGCCGTTGAGCAGGGTCATGCCAAAGGGGGAATTGAGCCCGGTAATGAACGGTGTTTTCGTTTCAGCCACGCCATCGCCATCCCGGTCACGCAACAGCGATATGCGATTGGCGCTCTGACTTCCGGCACCGGCCTTTTTCTGCAGGAGAGCAGCCGCAAAGGCGCGGATCGAGAAACCTTCGTCGGGCTTGGTCGGCGCATTGCTTTCGGCGACGAGCACGTCGCCGTTCGGCAGCACGTGTAGCCAGCGGGGATGATCAAGCCCCCCGGCAAACTCCTGCACAGCGAGGCCTTGAGCTGCAATGGGCATTGTTCCAGCGGGCCAGGGCGTGGCTTCCGCGACATTGATCGCGGGCATCAGCTCGACCCTCGGCTCGACAAGAACCGGATCGGGGCCATAGGTCTGTTCGATCGGCACCGTGGCCTCGTGCCGCGACAACGAGACAAGACCGACCACACCAACGATAACCAGCGCCGCGAAAACGACAGCGGCGAGCAGCAGCTTTTTCATGGTCGTGTCCTTTGAGGGCCGAGCCAGATCTTTTCAGGCCCCGGAGCTTCAATGCACTGACGATAATGCAGAAAAACACGCCTCGATGTCAGCAGTATCTGCGTCGGACAGATTTGTCGCCACATCCTCCGCGCGACGGTCGAGAATGAGCTCTCCCGGAGAGATGCAATCGCGCGGGCGCACAGAGCGAGCGCGGACTTCAAGCCGGGGGGAGAGCGGATGATGCTGCGTCGGCAGCGGCAAATCCAAAAGGGACCGCAGCTTGGCGTTTTTACTTTGTCAGGAGTGTCGGGGGACCGGAACGGTCCGGCCCCCAATTCAACCTACCAGGTCTTGCTGAGCTTGAGGGTAACGGTGCGGGCATCGCCATAGCTGCAGACAAGCACGCCGCTGCAGCCGCTCACATAGTCCTTGTCGAACAGGTTGGTGACGTTCAGCGCCGCCCCCCAACCGTTCTTTTCGTAACGCAGGGCGGCATCAAACACCGTCGACGACGGCACCTTCGCCGTGTTCTCCTTGTCGGCCCAGCTTTCGCCGCGATAGCGAACACCGGCACCTAGACTCACGCCCTCGAGCGCGCCTTGCTGAACGGTGTAGTCGACCCACAACGAGGCTTGTGCATCCGGGACGAGGTAGGGCGACTTGCCGACCAGCGCACGGTTTGCATCCTCGGTCACCTCGAGATCCATGAAATCGAGGCCCGCAATCACCTTCCAGCTCTCATTGATGTTGACCTTGCCCTCGAGCTCGATGCCGCGGGAACGCACTTCACCCGTCTGCGTGGAGATGCTCGTCAGCGGATCGGTAACGAGAGCATTGCGCTTGGTCAGCTGGTAGATGGATGCCGTCAGCACGCCATCGAAGAAGGTCGGTTCATACTTGACGCCGGCCTCGAACTGCTCGCCTTCCTCGGGCTTGGTGTTGCCGGTCGCCGTCACGGCCACAACCGGATTGAAGAAGGTCGCAACACTGACATAGGGCGTCACGCCATTCTCGAACTCGTAGGCAAGGCCGACGCGGCCACTGAGCGCGCCTTCGCTATAGTCGAAGGTGGAGTTCTGGGTCGGCGACCAGAAGGTGGGACCGTTGTCGGTCTTGGTGTCGACATAGTCGTAGCGGCCATTGAGCGTGACAAGCCAGCCTTCGCCGAAGCGGATCTGGTCCTGGGCATAAACACCAAGCTGCTGCTGCGTAATCACCTGGTTGATATAGATCGCGTTGGCGGGCTGTGGCGCGCCGTAGACCGGATCGGTTGCGCTGATCGGCGTTGCCGCCGAGGACGCCTGAACATGATCCAGGCGGAAATACTTGTAGTCGAGGCCGACGAGCAGCGTGTGGTCGAGCGCGCCTGTTTCGAACTCGCCCTCGAGACGGTTGTCGACGCCGATGGTGTCGACCTTGGAGGTCGCTTCGAAACCGATCCGGTAAAGCAGATTGTCCGGCGTGGCCGGCACCGTCGAAACCGGGAAGGGCAGGCTCGGATCGTAGTAGCCGTAGGTGTACGGACCATTCTCGTGCTTGTAGAGGTGGCCATAACGCAGGTTCTGGCTGAACTGCCAGCCGCTATCGAATTCATGCTGGAACTCGTAGCCGATCATCTGCTGGACATAGGTGCCGGTGTCGATATCCGGCTCGCCGAAGAAGGCCTCGCGGTCGATCTTGCCGAAGGGAGCGTCGACGACCGTGCCGACATAGGGCAGGAAGGCGCCACCCGTATGCACCTGATCGAGCCCCTGCAGCAGTCCGTAGACGGTCAGGCTGGTCGCATCATCCGGCTGGTAGGTGATCTGCGGCAGGATGAACCCGCGCAGATCCTCCGAATGGTCGGTGTAGTTGTCGCCGCCCGACACCTTGCCGGTGACGCGGTAGTTGATGGCCTCGTTCAAGGGACCGTTCGCATCGAAGCCGAGGAAGGCATTGCCGAAGTTGTTGATGCCGGTCTCCACATAGGCGGACGTCTCCTCCTGCGGCCGCTTGCTGATCAGGCTGACGATGCCGCCCGGATTGGCGCCGCCGTAGAGCACCGAAGCCGGTCCCTTCAGCACCTCGACACGTTCCAGCATGAACGGATCGATCTGGAATCCACCGAAGCCGTAGGAAAAGAGATTGAGGCCATCCAGGAAGACGCCGGTCTGGGTCGCGTCGAAACCGCGGATATAGAACCAGTCCGTATCCGGATCGACGCCGAAGGGTGCGGCAGTTACGCCTGGCGTGTAACGAAGCGCTTCGTCGACCTTGTTGACGACGCCGCGATCATCGAGTTCTTCGCGGCCGATGACCGAGACCGACTGGGGAACTTCGTTGATCGGGGTTGCCGACTTCGACCCGGTCGTCGTCGCCTTCGCAACGTAACCCTCGACGGGACCGGTTGCGTCTTCTTGAAGCGAACCAGCCTGAACCTCGATCTTTTCCAGCTTGGTCGGTGGCGCATCCTGCGCCATCGCCGCACCGGCTGCCAGGATTGCTATGCCCGCAACTCCGCCCGCGAGCCATTCAGCCAAACCCGCCGCCTTACCACTCACCATCATCTCTACGTCGCCCCATGCCGACTCGTCGCACCATCCCCTGGGCGATACTCAGCGTAACCAAACCTCGGATAAGATGAGAATTTATATCAACTATTACGCCGGCGCTTGTCGCAATCCGCGGAAATTGAACGATCCTGGGCTATTTGCAGCTGGCAATCGCTCGCGCTTGAGAGAATTGCTCAGACCGATTGGCTCCGCTTCCAATGCGCCGGGGTGGTTCCGACGACCTTGCGGAAAACCCGGGTGAAATGGGCCTGATCCGAAAAGCCCGTCTCCACCGCCACCGAGGTCAACAGGGCCTCGTTGCGCAGCAGCAATTGCTTGGCTCGCTCGATCCGCGCATTCATCTGCCATTGGTGCGGCGCCATGCCGGTCGAAGCCTTGAACGCATGGCTGAAATGCGATTGCGATAAACCTGCCAGCGTCGCCAGCTCTTCCAGCCTGATATTCCGGCCACTGTTCGCCTCGATATAGTCGACGACGCGGCGCAGCTGCCAGGCGGCAAGCGGGCTGCGCTTGCGCGGTGCGCTGCGGCCAAGCTTCATCAGGTCGATGAACAGGGCGACGGTGAGACCGTCCCCGTAGAGATCGTGCAGCGGCTCCGGATTGAGGCATTCGGCGGCGATCAGCTGCGCAAGCTGCAGGAAGCGGTCGTCGTGGAACATCAGCCGTGGCGTATCGCAGCGGCGTTCGTCGAGGTCTTCCATCAGCCGCCGGCCGAGAACCTCGAGATTGAAGTGCAGGTCGAGATGGCGGATGTATTTGATGTCGACGACATCGGCCCAGATCTCCATGCCCGCCGGAATGTAGGAAAGCCCCTGCTCGCGGTAGTTCTGCACCGTGCCGGGGCCGCCAGGTGAGAGCTTGACGTTGCAGCGGCTCCCGCCCTCAGCGTCGAGCACGATGAACATGCGCGGATCGTCCGAAACGTAGTGACCGCCGGCCCGTGCCTCGCATTCGACATCCCAGACGTCGGCGATAATCCCGTTCCACTCCCGGCGATTGAGGCCGCCCAGGACCTTGAACCCGGAGATCTTATTCTGCATCCGTGGCTGGAATGTCATCAACCTGTGCCCAGTGCTCGGGAAACGTAGAGGCCGCGGCCTCCACTAATTCCTTCGTCTTTTACTCATCTTTAATACACAACGAAAGCCCTGAACATCCAAGAGGCAATGCCCGTCCAGGTGCCTGCCTCGTCAATCCATATAACATGACAATAAAACTCCACTATTACATTCGACATTGCGACCCGTGGTCCCTTGGGCGGTGCTCACCCGTTTACGTCGTGCCGAATCACTCTCCCGGCAGCAGCCAAGACAACTCCTGATCGACGAGATGCGGCTGCCGTCTGCTTGGCGGCAGCCGTCCGATCAAAGCATATCAAAATATTGATTCTACTGAATTTTATCGCTGCTCTTGCGGCGCACTCTATCGCCCGGTCCGCTCTGGTAGAGAATCATTAACCATGGTTAGATAGGCACCCGGTAACACCGACAGCTGTATTGCACACCTTCGTCAGGCATCGCCCACAATCCATGCAGAAGAGACCGTTTGCGATACTCTCCCGGCGCCTCGGCCTGTTCACGGCGTTGGCCTCTTTTGCCTTCACCGTGCCTTCGCTTGCCCAATCGGTGTGGTCGGGCGCTTCGGACAATGAATTCGGCAACAGTGCAAACTGGACGCCAGCCCCGCCGGGGGCGGGCGACGCGGCTTCGGTAAATAGCGGTTCACCCCAGGTCACCGAGGAAAAGACGATCCGCCAGCTCGGCGTGGACGGCGGCAATGTCACGATCACCAACACCGGCGCGCTGACCGTCACCGGTGGCAGCACGATCAATTCGGGCAGTGTCAGCATCAATGCCGGCGGCGCGCTGAACTCCACCGTCGAGCTCAATGGCGGCGGCCTGTCGGTCGACGGCGATCTCAACGGCAGACTGACGCTGAACAACGGAAACGTATCGGTGAACGGAACGCTGGACAGCGCCGTCGTCGGAACCGCCACATCGCTGTCCAACAACGGCGACGTCGGTGATGTCAGCGTTTCGACCGGAGGAACATTCGTCAACAACGGCGGCGCCACCGCCGCCGACGTGAGCAATGCCGGCACCGCTTCCAACGCCGGAACCATGGGGTCGCTGACGAACACGGACGGAAACTTGACCAACAACACCGGTGGCACCATTACCGGGAAAACCACGGTTTCGGGCGGAACAGTCACGAACAACTTCGTCGTGACTGACGCCGACGTCGCCGCCGCGGCCGCCTTCGTCAACAACAACGGCGCGACCGCTGGCAATGTCCGGAATTCAGGCACCCTATCGAATGCCGGTACGATCGCGTCGGTGCAAAACGATGCCGGAAGCTTCACCAACAACTTCGGCGGTGAGGTGACCGGCGAAACGACGGTCGCAGGCGGCAGCGGCACCAACAACGCCACGCTCGGCGCCGTTACGGTTGGCGCAGGCGCGACCTTTACCAACACCACCGGTGCCAGCGCTGGCGCGGTGACCAACAGCGGCAGCGCGTCGAATGCCGGTACGATTGCGTCCCTGACGAACACGGCCGGAGACTTCGCCAACAATGCCGGCGGCACGATCACCGGAACGGCGACGGTCGCAGGCGGCACGGTCACCAACAATTTCGTCGTCACGGAGGCCGATGTTGCGGCGGCGGCCGCCTTCGTCAACAACAGCGGCGCGACGGTCGGCGCTCTCGCAAATGCCGGCAGCACATCGAACGCCGGTACGGTCGGGTCGCTCGACAACACCTCCGGCACCTTCACCAACAATGGCGGCGGCGTGGTTACCGGCACGACCAAGGTCACCGGCGGAACGGTCGTCAACAATGCTGTGGTCGGCGACGTCCTTGTAGGCGCTGCCGGTACCTTCACCAACAACAGCGACTCGACTGCCGCAAGCGTGACAAGCGCGGGCATCGGCTCGAACGACGGCACCATAGCATCGCTGCTGACGAGCGGCGGCCAGTTCACCAATACCGGCACAATCAGCGGGGCAGCGACGATCGCCGGAGGCGTCTTCGTCAACGACGGCACGATCGCCGGCCCGGTCGATGTCTTCGACGGCGGCATGCTGTCGGGCAGCGGCGCGGTGGGCGGGCTGACGGTCAATGCGGGCGGCATTCTTGCGCCGGGGCCCGGTCTTGCGACCGCAACGGTCAACGGCGACCTGACTTTGCGCACCGCATCGGTCTACCAGCTGGAAGTGGACGCCACCGGGCTTTCCGACCACCTCGCCATCTCCGGCGCGCTCGATATCGAAGGCGGCAGGCTCGAGGTTCGCGCTGGGAGCGGTACCTTTGCACCGACCACCGACTATACGATCCTGACCGCCGCCAGTGTCGCTGGAACCTTCGACGACGTTACAAGCAATTTCGCCTTCCTGTCGCCGACCTTGACCTACAGCCCGTCGAGCGCCGATCTTCGGCTTGACCGCAACGATGTCGCATTCGCGTCGCTTGCGGAAACCGCCAATGGCCGCGCGACGGCCGACGCGATCGAAAGCTTGGGGACGGCGAACCCGCTGTCGCTCGCCATTCTGTCGCTGGACGCTGAAACCGCCGGCCGGGCCTTTTCCCAGTTGAGCGGCGAGGTGCACGCCTCGCTTCGAAGCGAATTGCTCTTAGAAAGCCGTTTTCCGCGCGAGGCTATTCTTGGGCGGACGAACTCGGTACGCGCCGCCCGCTTCCAGCAGTTGGCCGATACCGTGTTCTGGACCTCAGGCTATGCAGCCGCAAGCCACCTTGTCGGCGACGGCAATGCAGCCGGCGTCGAGGCCCGCACGCAAGGTGTCGTGTTCGGCGCGGACGCCGAGATTTCCGATGGGTGGCGCCTCGGCGGCATCCTTGGCTACAGCCATCTCGGCCTGCAGCCTGAGGCGCGCGTAGACGCCTACCATGCCGGGTTCTATCTGTCGGGCGATGTCGGCCCGCTGGATCTCGCAGGCGGCGCAATCTACTCCCGCAATGAAACGTCGACCCGTCGCGACGTCTCTTTTGGTGCATTCTCAGATCAGCTGACGGCCGACTACCTGAGCGCCACCACGCAGGTTTTTGCGGATCTTTCCATAGCGCTGGAAGCAGACAACATCACGCTTCGACCCTTCGCAAACCTCGCCTATGTCAATCTCGACACCGGCGACTTCAGCGAAACCGGTGGTGCGGCGGCCTTGTCGACGGATGACGGCTCGGACGAGGCGACGATCTCGACGTTCGGCCTGCGTTGGTCGGCGGATCTGCCTGCAAATGACGTGCCTGTCACCGTCTCGGGCATGCTGGGCTGGCGACATGCGTTCGGCGACCTGACGCCTTCCGCACGTCTCGCCTTTGCCGGCAGCAGCCCCTTCGCCATTGCCGGCGTCCTCTTGCCGCGCGATGTGGTGGTGTTCGAGGCAGGCATTTCCGCCAGGATTTCCGAAACCTCTCGATTGCAGCTGACCTATTCGGGCGAGTTCGCAGACGGCGCGCGCTCAAGCGCCGGACGGGCGGATCTCATCGTCAATTTCTGAGCGCGGCCCAGGGACGGTCCCTCGCCGGTCGATGCGGAGCGTGCTGTCAGGCGGATGTACCTAACGCAGGCGGATCAGGCCGGCATCTGTGGCCACGAACTTGCAGGCCTTCAAGTAGAAATCGCGCAGATGCGGCTCGAAGTCGACATGCAACCATTCGCAGCCTGACGCCCTTGCCTTGACTGCGGCTTCCTCCACCAGCCGGCGGGTATGGCCCTTTCGTCGCAACGGCGTGTCAACCATGGTGTCGAGCAGGAAGGCGTGCGCACCGCCGTCCCAGGCCACATTGACGAAACCGGAAAGCTCGCACTGAAGACGCAGGCAGACCCAGCCAAGGCTGAACGTGTCGACCTGCTTCCACCAATCGGCATCGCCGAGGGCATGTTCGAAACATCGGGCGCGCTGGCGGTTCGGCTCATCGTTCGTGAAGCTACCGCGCCATTCGTAGCGTGGACCGCCCTCGTCGGTTCTTGTCATCTTGCCGCCCCGGTCGGATGCGGTTGGGCATCCGAACCTCTCGTGACAAGCCCGGCAATGGTCGACAGCCTAAGTCCGGCAAACTCCTCCAGCAGAGCAGCCTCGGCCCTTGCGAAGGCTGCCGTCAGGGCTGCGTTCGCCGCCTGTTCGACCGGACAGGCGGGATGGTCTTCGGATATCCCGGCGGCGAGGAAAGGCGGCGCGCGACCTTTAGCGCCGCATTACTCTTCGAGTGCGCCGGTCATGCGCAGCACGTCCCCGAGCGGAACGAGCCCCTTCATGGCTCCGCTACCGGTGGCATCTTTCCCGTCCTCGATCGCCAGTGCAAAACGGAAAGCCGGATCCGCCTCGATGCGTTGGCGCAACGCGTGGATGCGGGGATAACTGCGCGCGTAGTCCTGCGGATCGATCGCCTCATGGAAATCGACCCAACGTGCCACGCCCGCGAAGACAGCATCGGCAAGCGTCGGCCGCTCGCCCACCAGATAGTCGCTGTCGCCCATCATCGCCTCGAGCTGGGCGTGACGCTTGGCCACGAACTCCCGCCCGAAGGCGCGCAGCGTCTCGCGATAGTCCTCTGTGGCGCCTTCCGCTTCGAGTGCCACCCACATCGGGAAGAAGGCACCGGTGAAGCCGGTGTTGAGGAAAGCGATGAACTGGTGCATGCGGTCGGCGTCAAAGGTGCCGGGAGCAAAACTGATCCGCCGCTCATGATCGCGCGCTTCCAGCCACAGCGCAATCGCCATGGTTTCGGTAAGAACACGCCCCTCGTCAGTTACCAGCACCGGCGTCTCCACGCGCCCGTTGAGGCGCTGATAGGCCTCTGTGCGCATTTCCCCGATCATGTCGACGCGCGTGAGGCGGTAGGGTTGGCCGAGCCATTCGAAGGCGGTGACCAGACCCGCCGAACTGCCGAGCGGAAAGCCGGCGGTGAAGATGGGTTCAGAAACAGCGTGCATGTCGTTTTCTCCATGGTTGATGCCATGGATATAAAGCGTGGACGTCTTTCCTGTAGTCGGCCAAATCTAGACTTATCGTCCACAAGCATGGACGATATTCGCCTGTATCCGGGCGAAGTGGTCAGAGACGTCTGGGCGGGAGCAAGCCACCTTCGTCAGCATCGACGGGATGTGTTGTCAGCGCTGATAGCGGATGCCTGCGCGCCGAGAGGTGCGGGCACCCGTTACAGGTCATCTGCGATCCTGGGTTTACGGCTTCGGTTCCGGATCCACGGTGGCGAGCACCAGCCGCTCGACATGCGCAGGCTCCGGCACGCTGCCAAACAATATGCGATACATGATCGGCGCGACGACACCATCCATGACAGCCTCGATGTCGGGCGTCGCTTCGCCGCGCGCGTCAGCGCGCTCGGCAATCACCTCGATCTGCTGCCGGGTGAAATTGCAGCACTGATAGGCGCCGCTTCCGTCCTGCGCCGCAAGCACGTCGCGGATCATTTCGCGGCCCGGTCCGGAGGACATCTCTTCCGCATATTGCTCGGCCCAGATCAGGAGGTCGCCACGAAAGCTACCGGTGTCGATCGGCACCATATCGGGGCGCAGCCGCTCGACGGCGACGTCGGCGAACAACTCCTGGATATCGCCCCAGCGACGATAGATGGTCGAGGGCGTGACACCGGCTTCCGCCGCGATCAGCGGAACCGTGATCTCCGAACGCTCGAGCTTCGCAAGCAAAGCCTTTACGGCGCCGTGAACAGATGCCTGCACCCGCGCGCTGCGGCCTCCCGGCCGGGGACCTTCCCGTGTCGCCATTTCCCGTCAACCCAACCTTTCGAACCACGCGCCGCCGGTGCTTCAGAAATTCTGACAGCGTCATAAAAGCAAATTATTTGCTTTTAGCGCGAAACACCCCTACATCAGCCAAACGCAACGATTTAGCTTTAAGGGTTATATAGATGTCTTCCTCGCCCAATACCAGTGAGAGCATTCGCCCGACCAACCCCATCGCCTTCCACGCCGTCACGCTCGCGACCTTTTTCGGCGCGTCCTCGGCACCCACCCCGCTCTACCGCTTCTATCAGGAGAACTTCGCCGCCAGTCCGGTGGAGATGACGGTTATCTTCGCGGTCTATGCCTTCGCGCTTCTCGCCGCATTGCTGATCGCCGGATCGGTTTCGGATCATCTCGGGCGCAAGCCGGTGATCTTTGGAGCACTCATCATCGAAATGGCGGCCATGGCGCTGTTTTTCCTTGCCGACGGCACCGGCTGGCTGATCGCAGCCCGCATCGTCCAGGGCCTTGCAACCGGCGTCGCCGGCGCGTCGCTCGGTGCAGCGCTGGTCGATGTCGACCATGCCAGGGGACAGCTCGTCAATTCGCTGGCGCCGCTGATCGGCCTGGCGGTTGGCGCTCTTGGAACCAGCGCGCTGATCCAATACGGCCCCCTGCCGCTCCATCTCGTCTACGGTCTGTTGTTTGCCGGTTTCCTGATCCAGGCGGCTGCGATCTGGCTGATCCCGGAAACCGGCGCCCGGCGCCACGGCGCCCTGTCCTCGCTCATTCCGCGGGTTGCCATCCCGCCGCGCGCCAAGAGGCCGTTGGCGCTCGTCACCCCCGTGAACATTGCAAACTGGGCGCTTGGCGGCTTCTACCTCTCGCTCGTGCCCGCGATGATCGCTTCGACCACCGGCAATACGGCGCCGCTGACCGGGGGCGCCGTCGTCGCCGCGCTGATGGCCGCAGGCGCCGCAGGCGTCTACCTGCGCCGCGCCCGCCGCCCTCAGGCCAACCTGACGTTCGGCGTCTTGAGCACGACCGCCGGCATGCTGACGGTCGTTACCGGCATCCACCTTACCCTTGTGCCCGTCCTCGCGCTCGGAACCCTGCTCACCGGCATGGGCTTCGGCACGAGCTTCCTCGCGACACTCGGTTCGGTGATGCCGCTGGCAAAGGCGGACGAGCGCGCCGGGTTGCTTTCAGCCATCTATATCCAGAGCTATCTGGCATTCAGCCTGCCGGCCATTCTGGCCGGGTTCCTCGCCAAGGCACTGGGCTACCAGTTCACCACCGATATTTATGCGGCCGCCATCATCGGCGTCAGCTTGCTGGGCCTGGCTGCAAACCGGACCGCCTCGGAAAGGGAGCCAAGCATCGCCTGATCGCTCACCATCCGCCCATTGGCGCAGGGCGTTGGGGGCCGAAGACCAGTGTTCGGCCCCTTAAGGTCGTTCTTGCGCGGCTGCGACCAACTGTTGGAGGTGTTCCCGACAAATTTGGACTTGATATTGATCGCAGCAGCGCCCAACTCATTCCCTGCGTTTCCAGTTCCCTGCCTGCCAGGCGCATTTTGTGCCCTTCCTTCGACAGGCGTTCATCCTCAAAGGCTCTCCATGACCCAGTATCCGGATACCCTTCTTCACATCGATGGCGCCTGGCGTCCCGCGCGATCGGGAAAGTCCATTTCCGTTGTCGACCCCGCCACCGAGGAAACCATCGGTCAGGTGGCCTGGGCCGAAGTGGACGATCTCGATGAAGCGCTGGCCGCGGCCGAAAAGGGCTTTCGGACCTGGCGCGCGACATCCGCATTCGAGCGGGCGAAGATCATGCGCACGGCCGCCGGTCTCTTGCGCGAACGGGCAGACCGCATCGCCCTTATGATGACCCGCGAACAGGGCAAGCCGCTGGCGCAGTCCAAGGGCGAGATCCTGGGTGCGGCTGAGATCATCGAATGGTTCGCCGAAGAGGGCAAGCGCGCCTATGGGCAGATCATTCCGCCGCGCAGCCCCGACGTCACGCAGATGACGGTCAAGCTGCCGGTCGGGCCGGTTGCCGCCTTCACGCCGTGGAACTTCCCGATCAACCAGGTGGTGCGGAAACTCTCCGCCGCGCTTGCGACCGGATGCTCGATCATCGTCAAGGCGCCGGAGGAAACCCCGGCTTCGCCCGCCGAACTGATCCGCTGCTTCGTCGATGCCGGGCTGCCGGCCGGCGTGGTCAACCTCGTCTACGGCGTTCCATCCGTCATCTCGCAGTACCTGATCTCCCATCCGGTCATCCGCAAGATGTCGTTTACCGGCTCCACCCCGGTCGGAAAGACGCTGGCCGCCCTCGCCGGCCAGCACATGAAGCGGGCGACGATGGAACTCGGTGGTCATGCGCCCGTCATCGTCGCCGAGGATGCCGATATCGATCAGGCGGTCGCGATCATGGCCGGCAGCAAGTATCGCAATGCCGGCCAGGTCTGCGTATCCCCGACGCGTTTCCTGGTGCAGGAGCGGGTGGCCGATCAGTTCCTGGAGGGCTTCGTCGCCGCCTCGAACAAGATCAAGGTCGGCAACGGCCTCGAGCCCGGCACCGACATGGGGCCGCTTGCCAATGAGCGGCGCATACCGGCGATCGAAGGCCTGGTGGCGGACGCAGTGGTCCATGGCGCCCGTCTTGCCGCCGGCGGCCACCGCATCGGCAATCGCGGCTACTTCTTCGAGCCGACCGTGCTTGCCGATGTGCCAGTCGAAGCCCGCATCATGAATGACGAGCCGTTCGGCCCCGTCTCCATCATCAACCGCTTCTCCGATCTCGACGAGGCGATCGCCGAGGCCAACCGCCTGCCGTTCGGGCTCGCCGCCTACGCGTTTACCCGCTCCGAGCGCAGTGCCCATCGTCTCGCCAGCGAGGTTGAAAGCGGCATGGTCTCGATCAACCACCTCGGCCTGGCGCTGCCCGAAGTGCCGTTCGGCGGCATCAAGGACTCCGGCTACGGCACCGAGGGTGGGTCAGAGGCCATCGAGGCCTATCTCGAAACACGCTTCGTCACCCGCAAGAGCGTCTGACCTGAACTGTTTGCCTACCGCCGTCACCGGCGGGAGGCAGGACACATCAGCATCCCATCACCGCACCAACAGTGAGGCGGTGACCTTTCGCGGACAAGCGAGCGCCTCCGAAGCGGGAGCAACGGGGTCGCAAGCGCTTCAGGAATGGCGCTCAGGGATGGTGCAGCACGCTCATGCCACCATCCACCGTCAGGCAGGTGGCGTTCATGAACGGGCATTCGTCCGAGATCATGAAGAGTGCGGCCTTGGCGATCTCCTGCGGCGTTGCAATGCGCCCGCCCGGATGGAGCTTCATCGTCTCGGCTTCCGCGGCCACCGGATCAGGAAACGAGTTCCAGTAGTCGACGACTTTTTGTGTCCGCACATAGCCCGGTGCCAGCGCATTCACGCGCACGCCCTGCCCCGCATATTCCAGCCCCAGCGCCTTGGTCATGCCGAGAAGCGCGTGTTTGGCGACCGGGTACGGGAAAGAGTGCGGGACGATGGTGAAGGCGTGGGTGGAGGCAATGTTGAGGATGACACCGCCACCGGCCGCGATCATGCCCGGCAGAACCGCCTTGCTGCAGTTCCAGGCGCCCTTGAGGTTGATGTCGAAGCAGCGCTGCCAATCGGCATCGGAGAGCTTCAACGGTTCGAAGAACACATTGACGCCGGCATTGTTGACCAGCGCGTTAAGTTGACCGATCTCGCTGGCTGCAGCGGCAACCGCCCGTTCGATCGCCTTCGCATCGGTGATATCGGCCGTCGTGTGGCCGACCTTTCCGCCCGCCGCACGCAGCCGTTCAACCTCGGCGGCCAACAGATCACCGTCACGGTCTACGAGAAACACGTGCGCGCCTTCGGCAAGAAAGGTCTCGGCCATGGCAAGACCGATCCCCTGTGCGGCACCGGTTATGACGATGCGCTTGCCTTCAAGACGACCCGCCATAGGTGCGCTCCTCACCACTCGGCGACACTGCCGTCGGCGTGGCGCCAGATCGGGTTGCGCCAGCGATGGCCTTCCTTCGCCCGTTCGATGACATATTGCTCGTCCACCTCGATGCCGAGACCCGGCCCCTGCGGGATCGAAACGAAGCCATCCGCGTAGTGGAAGACCTCCTTGTTGGAGATGTAGTCGAGGATGTCATTGGCCTCGTTGTAGTGTATGCCGAGGCTCTGTTCCTGGATGAAGGCGTTGTAGCTGACGGCGTCGACCTGGAGGCATGCTGCAAGCGCGATCGGCCCGAGCGGGCAATGCGGCGCCAGCGCCACGTCGTAGGCCTCAGCCATCGCCGCGATCTTGCGGCATTCGGTGATGCCACCGGCATGCGACAGGTCGGGCTGCAGGATGTCGACATAACCGTCTGCCAGCACCGACTTGAAGTCCCAGCGCGAATAGAGCCGTTCGCCGAGCGCAATCGGCGTCGAGCAATGGTTGGCGATTTCCTTCAGCGCCTCGCGGTTTTCCGAAAGCACCGGCTCCTCGATGAACATCAGGTTGAAGGGTTGCAGTTCCTTGGCGAGCACCTTGGCCATCGGCCGATGGACGCGGCCGTGGAAATCGACACCGATGCCGATATGCGGGCCAATCGCCTCGCGGATTGTCGCAATGGTCTCGACCGCCTTTTCCACCTTTTCCCAGGTATCGACGATCTGCATCTCCTCGCAGCCGTTGAGCTTGATCGCCTTGAAGCCGCGGGCGACGACATCGCGCGCATTGTTGGCGACGTCGGAGGGGCGGTCGCCGCCGATCCAGGAGTAGACCTTGATCCGGTCGCGCACCTGGCCGCCGAGAAGGGCATGGATCGGCTGGCCATAGGCCTTGCCCTTGATGTCCCAGAGCGCCTGGTCGATGCCGGCAAGTGCGGACATGTGGACCGCGCCGCCACGGTAGAAGCCGCCGCGATACATGACCTGCCAATGATCTTCGATCAGCAGCGGGTCCTTGCCGATCAGGTAGTCGGAGAGCTCGTTGACCGCGGCCTCGACCGTCAGGGCGCGACCTTCGACAACCGGCTCGCCCCAGCCGACGATGCCCTCATCGGTCTCGATCTTTAAAAACAGCCAACGCGGCGGGACGATATAGGTGGTGAGCTTGGTAATCTTCATGGGTGCGATATCCGCTGGTGGAACGAGGCGGCGACAGCCGCTTTAGAATGGAGTTCAGCGCGCAGTGGGGGCGGGCCGGTGACGTTCGACGGCGAGCTTGAGGTCGCGGGCTGCGAGGTCGAGCATGCGGACCGAACAGTCACGCGCCCGCACCTTGTCGCGCAGGCGCAGCGCCTCGACGAGCTCGCCGTGGATGTCGACCGCTTCGTCGCGACGCTCGGCGACTTCGTTGGAGGCGTGCAGCGAGAATTTGAGCGCTGCCTGGATGATGCCGACGAGTTGCAGGAAGACCTGGTTGTGGCTCGCCTTCAGCAGACAGGTGTGAAAGGCGACATCGGCATCGGTGAAGCCGACGAGATCACGCTCGCCGTCGCGCATCGCCTGCCAGGCACGCTCGAGATCGGCGATTTCCTGAACTGTGGCGCGTTCGGCAGCAAATTCCGCTGCTGCCGGTTCTAACGCCCGGCGCGCTTCCAGGATGCAGTTCAACAGGTCGAACTCGAAGATCCGCTCGCCGATCCACTCGAGCACCTGTGAATCGAGAATGTTCCAATCGTCCTTGTTGCAGACGATTGTGCCGACCCGGGAGCGACCGCGGACCATGCCCTTCGATTCCAGCACCTTCAGCGTCTCGCGGATCACCGTGCGACTGACACCGTAGCGTTCGCAAAGGTCATTCTCCCGCGGCAGGTAGGAGCCGACCGGGAAAATGTCAGCGCAGATATCCGAGGCTATGGCACGCGTTACGTTCTTCTGGACGCGGGGGCGGCGCTGCGCGCGCTCCTCCATACCGCTTCCATGCTGCTGCTCTTCCACCACCATCTCCTCCCGCTTCCGTCTCCCTGTCGCTCCATAGCGCAGACGCCGGAACGCGACAACGCAGCGAAGCCCGTTATCGTTAGACATCACTATCGCATTCATCATACAAAGGCAATTGACGAATATGATGATTCATCATACACAAATGCTCACTGCAGGAGGCAGTTCACCAGGGAGAGAGATCATGCGCTTTATCAAGGCAGCCATTCTGGCTGGTACCGTCGCCGTGCTGGCGGCCACTTCGGCCTTTGCTGCCGACGTCAAGATCGGCTTCATCGTCAAGCAGCCGGAGGAGCCGTGGTTCCAGGACGAATGGAAGTTCGCTGACGTCGCCGCCAAGGAAAAGGGCTTCACGCTCGTCAAGATCGGCGCTGAAGACGGCGAGAAAGTGCAATCGGCGATCGACAACCTCGGCGCCCAGGGCGCACAGGGCTTCATCGTCTGCACGCCTGACGTCAAGCTTGGCCCCGGCATCGTCGCCAAGGCCGCCGCCAACGAACTCAAGCTGATGACCGTCGACGACCGGCTGGTCAACGCCGATGGCAGCCCGATCGAAGACGTGCCGCACATGGGCATCTCGGCGACGAAGATCGGCGAGGCCGTCGGCCAGGCGATCGTCGACGAGGTCAAGAAGCGCGGCTGGGACATCAAGGACGTCGGCGCGATCCGCGTTTCCTACGACCAGCTGCCGACCGCCGTCGATCGCGTCGAAGGCGCTCTTTCGGTGCTGAAAGCCAACGGCTTCCCGGACGCCAACATCTTCGACGCACCGCAGGCAAAGACCGACACCGAGGCCGCGCTCAACGCCTCGACGATCGTGCTCAACAAGAATGCCGGCATCAAGAAGTGGGTCGCCATCGGCCTCAATGACGAAGCCGTGCTCGGCGCCGTGCGTGCGACCGAAACGGTCGGCATTCCGGCCGACAGCATGATCGGCGTCGGCATCGGCGGTGCGGATTCGGCGATCAACGAGTTCAAGAAGCCCGCAGCCACCGGCTTCTTCGGCACCGTCATCATCTCGCCGAAGCGTCACGGCTACGAGACCGCGCTCAACATGTATGAATGGATCGCCAGCGGCAAGGAACCGGAAAAGCTGACCCTGACCGCCGGTCAGCTCGCGCTTCGCGACAACTACGAAACGGTCCGCAAGGATCTCGGCATCGAGTAATCGCCGCTGGCGACACCAGATCACGATTGCCTTGGGTCGGACCGACCCCAAGACAATAAACGTGCTCGATTCTCATAGTTTAGAGCGGGATGCGGGCGGAAAACCGCGCACACTTTTCCTCATCCCGCTCTATCGGTCCGGCGACTCGGCTGCCGGGCTTTCCGTATCGGAGCCGCATATGCAAGACTTCCTCGAATTCCGGTCGATCTCAAAGGGCTATCCCGGCGTCCAGGCGCTGTCGGACGTCTCGTTTTCCGTGCGAAAGGGCGCCGTCCATGGACTGATGGGCGAAAACGGCGCGGGCAAGTCGACGCTCATCCGCCTGCTCTCCGGCGATCAATCGGCCGATGCGGGCGAGATCGCGATCGATGGCGCGGCGCAGAGCTATCGCTCCGTGCGCGATGCCTTCCGCGCCGGCGTCATCGTCATCCACCAGGAGCTGCAGCTCGTTCCAGAGCTGACGGTCGCCGAAAACCTCTGGCTCGGCCACTTCCCGGGCAAGGGCGGCGTGATCGATCGTCGTCAGCTGGTCCGCGTCGTCGGCGAGAAACTCGCGGAGATCGGCATCGACGTCGATCCGTCGGCCAAGATCGCATCGCTGTCGATCGGCGAGCGCCAGATGGTCGAGATCGCCAAGGCGGTGATGCTCGATGCGCGCGTCATCGCCCTCGACGAACCGACGTCGTCGCTGTCGTCGCGCGAAAGCGAAATCCTCTTCGCCCTCATCGAACGCCTGCGTTCGAACGGCACGGTGATCCTCTATGTTTCCCACCGTCTCGACGAGATCTTCCGGCTTTGCGACAGCCTGACGGTGTTGCGCGACGGTAAGCTTGCCGCCCACCATCCCGATATTTCCAAGGTGACGCGCGACCAGATCATCGCTGAAATGGTCGGGCGCGAGATCTCCAACATCTGGGGCTGGCGGGCGCGCGACTTTGGACCGAAGCGCCTGCAGGTCGAAACCATCTCGGGACCGAAACTGAAGACGCCATTGAGTTTTTCCGTCCGACGCGGCGAAATTCTCGGCCTTTTCGGCCTGATCGGCGCCGGCCGCAGCGAGATGACCCGGCTCGTCTATGGCGCGGACGGGCGCCACCAGGGAACCGTCAGCATCGACGGAGCGATCGTGCCGGCTGACAGTCCGCCGCATTCGATCCGCGCCGGCATGGTGCTGTGCCCGGAGGACCGCAAGTTCGACGGCATCGTCCAGGGGCGCAGCATCGAAGAAAACATGGCGATCTCGTCGCGCCGGCACTTCTCGCCCTTCGGTATTCTCGACATGAAGAAAGAGGCGGAACTCGCCGATCGCTTCATCGCCAAGCTTCGGGTGCGCACGCCCTCGCGCAAGCAGGACATCATCAATCTCTCCGGCGGCAACCAGCAGAAGGTCATCCTCGGCCGCTGGCTCTCCGAACAAGGTGTGAAGGTTCTGATCATCGACGAACCGACGCGCGGCATCGATGTCGGCGCCAAGTCGGAAATCTACGAGATCCTCTACGAACTCGCAGCCGACGGCATGGCGATCGTCGTCATCTCCAGCGAATTGCCGGAGGTGATGGGCATCACCGACCGCATCCTCGTCATGTGCCAGGGCCGCGTCTCCGCCGATATCGCACGTGCCGATTTCGACGAGCGCCGGATCCTTGCCGCCGCCCTTCCCGATGTTCCAACCGAGCAGGTTCAGCCGTCATGACTTCCTTGAAAAAACTCCTTCTCGGCGAACAGGGCCTCGTCGTCATCTTCGCCGTAGCCTTCGCCATCGTGGCGTTGACGGTCCCGAACTTCATGACCGAGCGCAACATGCTCGGCCTGCTGCAATCGGTCGTCACCATCGGCATCGTCGCCTGCACGATGATGTTCTGCCTTGCCTCCAGGGATTTCGACCTCTCGGTCGGTTCGACCGTCGCCTTTTCCGGCATGGTGGCGGTCATGGCCTCGAACGCCTCGGGCTCCATCCTCATCGGTCTCGTTGCGGCGCTGATCTGCGGCGGTATCGTCGGCCTGGTCAATGGCGTGGTGATCGCCCATTTCCGCATCAACGCTCTGATCACCACGCTTGCCACCATGCAGATCGTGCGCGGCTTTGCACTGATCGCGTCCGACGGGCGCGCCGTCGGCATCAACGATCCGAGCTTCTACCAGCTGGCGCTGTCGAAGTTCCTGGGCATCCCGACGCCGATCTGGGTCATGGGCATGTTCTTCCTCGTCTTCGGCTTCGTCTTGAACCGCACCGTCTTCGGCAAAAACACGCTGGCGATCGGTGGCAATCCGGAGGCCTCGCGTCTTGCCGGCGTCAACGTCTCCAACATGCGCATCTGGATCTTCGCGCTGCAGGGTCTCGTCTGCGCCGTGGCCGGTGTCCTGCTTGCCTCGCGCATCACCTCCGGCCAGCCGAATGCGGCAACCGGACTTGAGCTCTCGGTGATCTCGGCCTGCGTGCTTGGCGGCGTCTCGCTTGCCGGCGGCCGCGCGGCGATGACGGGCGTAATCGTCGGGGTGCTGATCATGGGCATCGCCGAAAACGTCATGAACCTGCTCAACATCCAGGCCTTCTACCAGTACGTCGTACGCGGCCTGATCCTGCTGCTTGCGGTGCTCCTCGACAATCTGCGCTCGGCCGCAGCCGGCCGCCGCAGCTGACGCCATGTCGGGGGATCGCCTGCTGCTGCAACATGAAGGGCTCGCCGTCGAGGTGAGCCCGCTCGGCGGCGCCATCCTGTTGGCACGCTGGCACGGCATCCCGGTGCTTTCGCCGACGCAAACGCCGGGCCTTGCCTCACAGCTGCTGGGCACTGAAGCCTGCTTCCCGCTGGTCCCCTTCGGCAACCGCATCGAGGACAGTGCTTTCCAGTTCGAAGGCCGGGACTATGCGCTTGCGCCCAACACGGCGGATCCGCTCGTTTTGCACGGCGACGGCTGGCTGCGGCGCTGGTCGATCCTTCGCCAGGATCGGCAATCGGTCACACTCGACCTTCGCCAGGAGGCAAGCGCGGCCACCCCCTTCGCCTATGAGGCTGTTCAGACGATTGCCATCAGCGGCGACAGCCTCAGTCTGTCGCTCGCGGTCACCAATCGCGCGCCACAGCCCCTGCCCTACGGCCTCGGGTTCCACCCCTATTTTCCTCGCACGCCAGGGATGCGCGTCTATGCGCGCGCCGCGCAATACTGGACAGAGCGCGAGAAGCACCTTCCCGGTGCCCCAGGTCCCATGCCGCATGACCTGGACTTTGCCCGCGGTGGCGCTCTTGCGGCCGGCTGGCTCAACAATGCCTTCGACGGCTGGGACGGGAAAATGCGTGTCGAATGGCCGGAGGCAGATCTTGCCATTTCGCTCGATGCGGACGAGAACTTTAACTGTTTCGTCCTCTACTCCCCTTCGACTGACGCCGGTTTCTTCTGTTTCGAACCGATGACCCACCTGCCCAACGCGTACCACCTGGCGCCAGGCAATGGCCTCGTCCGGCTTGCCCCCGGCGAGACCTTCGAGGCAAAGGTGACACTCCGTTGCCGATACCTCGACACGATATCCAAGGAGTGCCGCTGAGCGTGCACTGCGGCGACCTATCCGCTCACCCGCCGGCCCTGCCACTGGACCGCCACGATGCTCGCGGCGACCGCAAGACCCGCAAGTGTCGCGCCGGTCAAAGGTAGCGCTTGCGATGAAACCTGCTCCAGCGTCAGCCCACCGACGCCCGTGCCGAGCGCCACGCCGAGATGCATGGCCGAGAGATTGAGGCCGATGCCCGCTTCCGCCGTATCGGGCCCGGCCGTGATGAGAAAACTCTTTACAACCGGCGAGATCATCCAGCTGACACAGCCCCAGAACATCATGACGACAACGAAAGAAAGCGGTGTCGAAGATGCGAGCGGGATGATCAGCAGGGCCGCCAGATAGACAAGCGGAACGATGGAGATCGCGACCCGCGGCGTCGCGGCATCCGCGAACCAGCCGCCGAGATAGCCACCGCTGACGCCGGCCACGCCAAAGGCGACAAAGGCCAGCACGAGTTCATGCTGGCGAAGGCCGATGCTGTCGATGATGTAGGGTGCAAGATAGGCAAACAGCACGAAATGGCCACCGATCATCAGGATCGAGACGAGTTGTCCGGCCACGAGCGGCACCGACCGAAGATGCCGCCGGTAACCGGGCGCGCGCTGCGGGCGCATGGGCGACGCGACAAGGCTCGCCCTGCAGACGGCGAAAATGAGCAGCGCGAACAGCGCAAGGGCAACGAACACGCTGCGCCAGCCGAACTGGCCACTGATCAGCATGCCTGCCGGAACGCCCATCACCATGGAGCCGCTGATGCCCATGAAGATCACGCCGATGGCGCGGCCGCGCATGTCGGGCCCGGCCAAGTCCGTTGCCAGCATCGTTGCTACGAGGCAAACGGTGGTACTCGCCGCGGCCATGGCAATCCGGGCTGCGAACAGCACGGCAAAATCAGGACTGAGCGCTGCGGCGACGTTGCTGGCAACGAAGAGGGCGAGAGCCGACAGGAACACCATCCTGCGCTCACGCCGGCCCGTCACGACCTGCGCCAGGGGAGCGCTGAGCGCAAAGGTGATCGAAAAGACGGCCGTCAACTGCCCCGCGAGACCGACGGAGACCCCAAGCCCTGAGGAGACCTCGGGAAGGATGCCAATGACGATGTTTTCGGCGGTACCGGTCGCAAAGGTCGCAAGCGCCAAAAGAAAGATGCGAGGATCCATGTCACTATCCCAATAGAGGGCCGCCTTGCGCGGACGCTCAACATCCGTCCGGCATCACAGCGGCTCCAGTTAATGGGGTTTCGGGGCTCGCGCTTCGGTTATCCCTCGTCAGCTTTGCCACCATACCGTTCGCCAGACTGAAAGGCGGCGGCGAGAATTCGGCTTTCCGCAAACGGCAAATTGTAACGCTGAAGGGCTGTGGCTTTCTGCAAGCCGCTCGATTTGACCGACGAACGGCAATCGACAAGCGTATCGAGTTGAACGATAAAAATGGCATGAAACCTGAGGACGATGTGAGTTCAGCCGACGACAGCGCCTATATTGCCAGCGTGCGGCGGACCACGCTGTGGCTCGGCCTTCTCTACTGGTTCGTCGAATTCCTCGTCAGCAGCATCCTGTGGGGCATACTCGGGATCAATCCGATCATGTCGGCGCCCGGAAAATTGCTACTGATGTGCTGCGGCATGGTGCTTTCCTACGGCATCTCAGCGGCGATGTTCGGGGTTCGACGCCAGCATATCGCGATCAAGATCATCGTCGGCTTCGCGACGTCGCTGCTTGCCGCCTTTGCCAACACCGGCGTCGATTTCCTGCTCTACGTGCTCATCGTGCGCCCCGATCCGGTCACCGTCGACTGGACCAACACCGGCTACACGCTCGTCTACAGCATGGCGACCTTTGTCGGCTGGGCGTTCTTCTTCGTGGCGCTGCTCTACAGCTTCGAGCTCAGGGAGCGCGAGCGGCGTCTGGCGATCACGCGCGAGGAGGCTCTTGCGGCGCAGATGCGGGCGCTCCGCTACCAGGTCAATCCGCATTTCCTCTTCAACACCTTGAACTCCATTACCGGCCTGATCGAGGAAGGGCAGAGTGTCGCGGCCGCACGCATGGTGATGTCGCTTTCCAGTTTCCTGCGCACGACACTGGAACTCGATCCGCTGCACGACGTACGGTTGGCCGACGAGCTCGCGCTGCAGGCGGGCTATCTCCACATCGAGGGTGAGCGCTACTCCGACCGGATGAAGCTCAGGATGAACATCGCCAACGGACTTGAAGAGGCACTGGTCCCGAGCCTGATCCTGCAGCCGCTGGTCGAGAACGCGGTGAAACACGGGGTCGGCCGTTCGCCCGATCAGGTCGAGATCGTCATCAGCGCCGTCAAGGTTGGCCAGACGCTCGAGATCGCCGTCGAAAACGACATATCGCCGCAAGGCGAGGGCGCACTGCGCCAGACGCCGGGCACCGGGATCGGACTCAAGAATGTCGCCGACCGCATCGAGGCGCGCTTTCCGGGTGTCGGCGCCTGCGTTTCCGGGGTCGTCGCGCCGAGGCGCTTCAGAGCAGCGATCACAATGCCGCTGAGGCTTGCATGACCGACATCCAGACAGAACGCCTTTCCATCCTCATCATCGACGACGAGCCGCTTGCCAGACGCCGCCTCCAGCGCCTTCTCGCGGCCATTCCCGGCGCCGGCATCGTCGGGACAGCCGGCAATGTGCAGCAGGCCTGCGATCTTATCGAAGAGCTGCAACCGGACGTGATCCTGCTCGACATACAGATGCCCGGCGGCACCGGCTTCGACATCCTGGAGCGACTGGGTGACAACGCGCCCGCCGTCATCTTCGTGACCGCCTTTGACCACTACGCTCTGCGCGCCTTCGAGGCCGCCGCCATCGACTATGTGACCAAGCCGATCGAAGCCAGTCGCCTGAGAACCGCGATCGAGCGGGCCCGCGTTGCAGTCGCAGCACGGACGAGCGCGGAACGGGTGCTCGAGCTCAGCGAAACCGTGCAGGCGCTGCGGCAGGCGCTGCGCAAACACGACATGCAGACCTCGGATCTGTGGATCAAGTCCCGCGGCGAGTTCGTGCGCGTCACGCTTGACCGGGTCGTGCGGTTCCAGGCGGAGCGTGACTATGTCCGGATCCATACCGAGGGCCGCTCCTACCTGCATCATGAAAGCCTGGCATCGCTCGAGCGCCGTCTCGACCCCTCCGAATTCCTGAGGCTCCACCGCAGCTCGATCGTGCGCCGCGACTGCATCGTGGGGCTGAAGCAAGCCCCCTTCGCCGCCCTGATCGCGCTTCTCTCCGACGGCAGCGAAATTCGCGTCGGCCGAACCTATTCCCGTCATGTCAGGCCGTTGACCGGAGCACCGCAATCGGAGTGACCGACAACGATCAACGGCGGCGCCGGGTCGATGATTATCTCAACACCGCTCTCAACCTCGGCGCGGCGAAATCGACGAAGGCCCTGAGCTTCATCGGCACCAGCCCTTGCGGCAGGTAGACCAGCTGGACCGGCAACGGCGGATGCTCGAAGCTTTCAAGCAAGGGAACGAGCAGACCTTCGGAAACCGGGCGCGCCACCTGGTAGGAGAGCACACGCGTCAGGCCAAGGCCGGCAATGGCGGCGTCAACTGCCGCCTCGGCGGTGTTGACGATCAATCGCGACCGGATGGGCGCCGCCACCTCGCGTCCGTCGTCAAGGAAGCGCCAGACATGGGCGGCCGTGACGTTTTCAAAGGTGATGCAATCGTGATCGGCAAGTGCGCGCGGATGCTCAGGCCCGCCGTGCCGCGCGACATAGGCGGGACTGGCATAGACCACCCGACGCACGGTCCCGATCTTCGTTGCCACGAGGTTGCTGTCGGGCAGGTTGCCGATCCGGAGCGCCACGTCGATATGGTCGTCGACGAGATTGGCGAACCGGTCTCCGAGCGCCAGTCGCAAATCGATCTGCGGATGAGCCTTGAGGAATTCGACGACGACAGGGAGCACGTGCAGGCGCCCAAAGACGATCGGCGCCGACACGGTCAGGTCGCCCTTCACCGCGCTGTATTCGCCGGCGGCGACCCGCTCCGCCTCCTCGACCCGCACCAGGATTTCCTTTGCGGCCTCGACATAGGAGCGACCGGCCTCGGTGAGAAGGATCTTGCGGTTCGTCCTGGTGATGAGTTGCGCGCCGAGATGCGCCTCAAGCTCGGACACCTTCCGGCTGACGGTTGCAAGCGGCATCTTGAGTTGCCGCGAGGCGGCGGAAAGGCTGCCATTGCCGATGACGGCCAGCAAAACGCTCATGGCGTCGAGACGATCCATCTTTCCTTCCATTTTTTGGAAATCGAGCTACCATGGCCACACTCTACTACCAAAAATCGGAAAGACATAGATTGCTCTCGAAGGCGGTTCATCCCGGGCCGCCTGAGAGCCGCGACGGTTCTCAAGCTCTTCGAGGCTAGTCTCCCATGAAACTGTACCGCCATCCGCTCTCCGGCCACTCTCACCGGGCGCAGCTGTTCTTGTCGCTGCTCGGGGTGCCGCACGAACTGATCGATGTTGATCTCAAGGCCGGGGCCCACAAGGCGCCGGAGTTCCTGAAACTCAACCCATTCGGTCAGGTCCCGGTGCTCGACGATAACGGCACCGTGATCTCCGATTCCAATGCCATCCTTGTCTATCTCGCCAAGAAGCTCGGCCGTATCGACTGGCTGCCGGAAGATCCGGCGCTCGCCGCCAGAGTTCAGAAGTGGCTGTCGGTTGCCGCCGGCGATATCGCTTTCGGGCCGGCGGCTGCCCGTCTCGTGACCGTCTTCGGTGCACCGTTGCGGGCAGAAGAGGCGATTGCCCGGGCGCATCGGGTGCTGTCGCAGATCGATGCGGAACTCTCCGGCCGCGACTTCCTGCTCGGCGCTCGGCCGACCATCGCCGATGTATCCCTCTACAGCTACGTGTCCGCCGCGCCCGAAGGCAATGTCGATCTTGGTAACTACGGCCACGTCCGCGCCTGGCTTTCCCGCATCGAACACCTGCCGGGTTTCGTCGGCTTCCAGAAGACCGCAGTCGGCCTCGCCGCCTGACGAACAGCCTGGGGCGGCCGATGCCGCCCCAGGACCATCCCAATGAGGAAAGCGATCATGCCGGACAATGCACAACAGAAGCGCACGGACTCACCCTGGCACGAAGGCGAACTCGCTATTCAGCGCAGCCTCGGCGTCGTTGAACGCATGGATGCGACCGGGCGCAATTTCGTCCGCACGTTCATGCCCGAGCAGCACCAGCTGTTCTTCCCGATGCTGCCGTTTGCAGTGTTCGGCACGGTCGATGCGAATGGCGATCCGTGGGCGACGATGCGCGCCGCCGCTCCCGGCTTCATGCAGGCGCCTGACGCCTGGAACCTTGACGTGCGACTGCCGCGCCAGCCGGATGACCCGGCCGACGCCGGCATGGAGGACGCGCATTCCATCGGCATGCTCGGCATCCAGCTCGAAACCCGGCGGCGCAACCGGCTGAACGGTGCGATCCGTCGCGATGCGGACGATGCCTTCACCATCCGAGTCGGCCAGAGCTTCGGCAACTGTCCGCAATACATCCAGCTTCGGCAGTTCGCCTTTTCCCGTGAGCCGCACCAGCCGGCTCCGGTGCGGCCGGTGCGCAGCACCGTGCTCGACGATCGCGCCCGGGCGATCATTGCCGATGCCGACACCTTCTTCGTCGCCTCCTATGTCGATCGCGACAGCGGAGAACGGCAGATCGACGTCTCGCATCGTGGCGGCAAGGCCGGCTTCGTGCGGATCGGTGACGATGATGTGCTGACCATTCCGGATTTTTCCGGCAACCTGTTCTTCAACACGCTGGGCAACTTCATGCTCAATCCGCGCGCTGGGTTGTTGTTTGTCGATTTTGCGACCGGCGACATGCTGCAAATGAGCGGCACCGCCGAGGTGATCCTCACCTCCCCGGAAATCGCGGCCTTTCAGGGCGCCGAGCGCCTGTGGCGCTTCCGGCCGGAGCAGGTCGTCTATCGCGAGGACGGCCTGCCGCTGCGCTGGGCATTCGAGGACGGCGGGTGGTCGCCGAGCCTGCTGCCGACCGGCGACTGGGAGCAGGCGAAGGTGCGCCTGCAGGCGGCAAGCCTTGCCGAAGAATGGCGCCCGTTTCGGGTTGTCCGTGTCGAAGACGAAAGCACGACAATCCGCTCGCTCTACCTCAAACCTGACGACGGCGTCGGCCTCATGGCTCACCGTGCCGGCCAGCACCTGCCGATCCGGATCAGGACCGAAGCCGAGGGCAAGCCGCTCGTCAGGAGCTACACGCTGTCGTCTGCACCCACCGACGATCTCTACCGCATCAGCGTCAAGAGAGACGGCACGGCGTCCCGGCACCTACACGGGTTGAAGGCGGGCGACGTGATCGAGGCCCGCGCCCCGGCTGGCAGTTTCACAATTGACGGCACCGAGCGGCGGCCGGCCGTGCTCATCGGCGCCGGCGTCGGTATCACGCCTGTCCTCGCCATGCTCAAGCACATCGTCTACGAGGGCCGGCGCAAACGCCGCACACGCCCAACCTGGCTGTTCCAGGTCGCACGCTCCCTGGAGGAGCGCGCCTTCGATCGCGAGATTGCCACCCTCGTCGAGGCTGGCGACGGGAACATCCGCCTGGTGCGCGCCCTCAGCCAACCGGGCTTAGCCACCGAGGGGCAGGACTTTGAGGTCTCCGGCCGCATCGACATCAGCCATCTCAAGGGCGCTTTGCCCTTCGACGACTACGATTTTTACCTCTGCGGCCCTGCGGCTTTTACGCAGTCGCTCTATGACAGCCTGCGGGCGCTCAACATCGCTGACGCTCGTATCCATGCGGAAGCCTTCGGGTTGTCGTCGCTGACGCGGCGACCGGACGGCGGCGCGGCACCGGCGGCGGCACCGGCAGCAAACGCACCGGTTCACGTGGTCTTTGCCAAATCCGCCAAGGAGGCCCGCTGGCAACCCGGCGAAGGCAGCCTGCTCGAGCTTGCGGAGGCACGCGGACTGACACCGGAATACGGCTGCCGCAATGGCAGCTGCGGCTCGTGCAGGACGCCAGTGCTCGAAGGCAAGGTAACCTATCCGTCGCAGCCCTCCTTCCCGGTTGCCGACGGCGAAGCGCTGATCTGCTGCGCCGTGCCGGCCGAGAGCGAGGAGCACAAACTGCATCTTTCACTCTGAGCCCTGGTTCGGCTATTGATGGGGCACCACATCGTCAGGCAGTCGGCGTCAGCCTTGCGGGATGCACCATGAACAACCAACAGATCCGCGATATCATGCTCTGGCTCTCGGACCAGGGTCTCAAGGGACTGGACGAGCCGGAGCTGTTTGCCGGCTTCTGCGAACAGTGCCGCGCCGCCGGCCTCGATCTGGCCCGCGCGCTCGGGCTGATCGACACGCTGCATCCGGAGTTCGAAGGCCGTGCCTTCCAGTGGAACGATGAAAGCGACGTCACGCCCGAAGTCATTCAATATGGCTCGACGACGACGGGCGAAGCGCTGCTGAACTGGCAGAACTCGATCTTCTACCACATGCTGCGCGACCGTTCCGCAGAACGCCGCATCCGCCTCTCTGCGGACGAGGGGACCAGCTACAACATATTGGACAGGCTGAAAGGTGAGGGCCACACGGACTGCGTCAGCATGATCCACCATTTTACCGACCAGGGTCGTGTCGGTGAGATGGACTGCTTCTATTCCTACTGGACCACGCGAAACGCGAGCGGGTTCAGCGAAGACGATATTGAGGCGCTGAGAATCCTTTTGCCGACCCTTGCGCTTGCGGTGAAGACCGGCTCCTGCGTGCGCATCATCGGCACGCTGGCGGACGTCTATCTCGGCGCCGACGCCGGCCGGCGCGTGGTCAAGGGCAGCATCGCCCGCGGCTCGGCCGAACGCATCGAAACGGTGATGTGGTTTTCGGACCTGCGCGGCTACACACGCATCTCCGACACGGCCGCCCCGGACGAGATCATCCCGCTCCTCAACGACTATTCGGGAACGGTGATCACCGCCATTCACGACCATGGCGGCAGCGTGTTGAAGCTGATTGGCGATGGAGTGCTGGCGATCTTCAATGCCGATGATCCGGCCGTTGCCTGCGCCAACGCGATCGGCGCGGAGCGACAATTGCGCCGAATGCTGTTGGAGCTCACCGCGCGGCGACAGGAAGAGGGCAAGCCGACCACCGACGTCTACCTCGGGCTGCACATCGGCGAAGTCTTCTACGGCAACATCGGCAGCCAGACCCGGCTCGATTTCACCGTCGTCGGCCCCGCTGTCAATGAAGTGAGCCGCATCGCGTCCATGTGCCGCTCGGTCGAACGGCAGATGATCATGTCCTCGGATTTCGTCGAAGCCTGCCCACAGGAACAGCGCGTCCATGCCGTTTCGCTCGGGCGGTTTGCGCTGCGCGGCATCGCCAGGGCGAAGGAACTGTTTACCTGGGATCCGGAACTTCCGGTGAGCTGAAGAGCCGGTCGGCTACTGGCTCATCATGCCGGCGGAGAGGCGCGACAGATGGCGATGCTGCAGTTCGGCCTGCACTTCATCCTGGAAGGCCAGCACCTGATGGCGAACCTCGTCTTCGGAACATCCGCAGGCGAAAAGCTCGTCTGCAAGCGCCCGGCAACGGCGGCGCCAGAACTGCAGGGCATCGGCGCCATGCAGGTCTTCAAGTTCGGCAGCAGCGCTGCGGATGGCATGCAATCTCCTGGCCACCGGAAACGCTACAATGGTGTTCGCGTTGGTTTCCGCCGCTTCCACTGAATGAATGCCTGCCATCGTCTCGTTTGCCCCCTGGACTTCGTGCATTGACGCGAACGCACAAAGACGCCCCACGCGTATCGGTCTCGAGCATCTCATCCGCTTGCGGTGTCCCCACCAAAGGCGAATTGCTCTGGTGATTCCACTTCTACGAAGCTTATGGTTAACGTTTCCTTCCCGACGGCACCGCAGACTGCGGATTGACCGCTTACGGCACAAAAGGCGTCGGCAATCGTCAAAGCGGCGACATCGTTTTGAGCTTTTCTGGGTTGGTTTCAGCCCAGAAACATGACATTGACAATCATCTTTCTAGCGGCGCCCCAAGTCGCGCCCGCCTCCAGTGAGTGCATGTGCATGCTGAAGCGTTTCTTCGCCTTCTATCGTCCCTATCGCGGCCTGTTCATTCTCGACTTTTCCTGCGCCGTGCTGTCCGGCCTGCTCGAGCTCGGATTCCCGATCGCAGTGAAGCTGTTTGTCGACCGGTTGCTGCCGAGCCAGGAATGGACGCTGATCCTATTGTCCTCGGCCGGGCTTCTGCTCGTCTATCTGCTCAACACCGGGCTGATGGCGACGGTGACCTATTGGGGCCACATGCTCGGCATCAACATCGAGACGGACATGCGGCGCATGGCCTTCGACCATTTGCAGAAGCTCTCCTTCTCGTTCTTCGACAATCAGAAGACCGGCCATCTCGTCGGTCGCCTGACCAAGGACCTCGAGGAAATCGGCGAGGTTGCCCATCATGGGCCGGAGGATCTGTTCATCGCGGTCATGACCTTCATCGGCGCGCTCATCCTGATGCTGATGGTGCATTGGCAGCTGGCGCTGATCACCGCGGCGGTGGTGCCGATGACCGCCTGGGTCACCAGCCGCTATGGCGGCCGCATGACCCGCAACTTCCGCAGCCTTTATGGGCGGGTTGGCGATTTCAATGCCCGCATCGAGGAAAATGTCGGCGGCATGCGCGTGGTCCAGGCCTTCGCCAACGAAGCGCACGAGCGCAGGCTGTTTGAAGCCGACAACCAGAACTATCGCCGCACCAAGCTTGAGGCCTACCGCATCATGGCGGCCAGCACGTCGCTCAGCTACATGAGCATGCGGCTGACACAGCTGATCGTGATGATCACCGGCTGCTACTTCGTGCTGACAGGCGAACTCACCAATGGCGGTTTCGTCAGCTTCCTGCTCCTGGTCGGCGTGTTCTTCCGGCCGGTGGAGAAGATCAACTCGGTGATCGAGACCTATCCAAAGGGCATCGCCGGCTTCAAGCGCTTCCTGGAGCTGATGGAAACCGAGCCGGACATCGAGGACCGACCGGGAGCCAAGGCCGTCGCCGGGCTCAAGGGCGACATCGCCTATCGCGGCGTCTCCTTCGGCTACAGCGCCGAAAAGCCGATCATCCAGGACATCGACCTGACCATCCGCGCCGGCGAGACGATTGCCTTCGTCGGACCGTCCGGCGCCGGCAAGACGACGATCTGCTCGTTGCTGCCGCGCTTCTACGAGGTGAGCGCCGGAACCATTACCGTCGACGGCACCGACGTGCGCGATATCACGCTGTCCTCGCTGCGCGGCCAGATCGGTATCGTGCAGCAGGACGTCTTCCTTTTTGCCGGCACCATCCGCGACAACATCGCCTATGGGCGGCTTGGAGCGAGCGAGGCCGATATCCTCGATGCGGCCCGCAGGGCCAAGCTCGACGGCATGATCGCGGCCCTCCCCGAGGGCATCGACACGATGATCGGCGAACGCGGCGTCAAGCTTTCAGGCGGGCAGAAGCAGCGGCTGGCGATTGCGCGCATGTTCCTGAAGAACCCGGCAATCCTCATCCTCGACGAGGCGACCTCGGCGCTCGACACGGAAACCGAACGGGCGATCCAGCAGTCGTTGGCCGAGCTCTCCAAGGGACGAACGACGCTGATCATCGCACACCGGCTGGCAACGATCCGCGATGCCGACCGCATCGTCGTCGTCGACGGCAGCGGCATCCGCGAACAGGGCCCGCACGAAAAGCTGCTGGCCGCCAATGGCGCCTATAGCCGCCTCTACCATGCGCAGGCAGGCGCTGGCTGACGCGCGCCCATCCGTCCGGCAGACCCATTGGCATTGCAAGTGCGCGGAGAGGGCGATACGAACGGCGTGATCCCGTCCTATCCTTGTTTGAACGATCATTCCGCCCAATGAGCACTCTGGACATTCCCGCCCTTGACCGCGCCTTGACAGCCCTGCCGCAGCGCTACCCTGGCCCCGGCGGCGTTGCGGGGGTCGTGAAGGATGGCCGGGTCATTCTTCGCCATAGCTGGGGATATGCCGATCTCGCAGCCCGCAAACCGATGACTGCGGCGACACTGGTGCCGATCTGCTCGATCACCAAGCAGTTCACCTGCGCGACGCTCCTCGACACCGTTGGCGATCCGGCAGAACTCGATCGCGCGCTCGAGGCCTACCTGCCCTTGCTCGAAGGCAAGCGCCCGACCGTGGCCCATCTCTGCCACAACCAGTCAGGGCTTCGCGACTATTGGGCGCTGACTGTGCTGCAGGGCGCCAGGCACGACGGCATCTTCCGCCGCGAGGATGCCCGTCCGCTTCTGTCTCAGGCGCGTTCGACCCACTTCGAACCGGGCACGCGCTATTCCTATTCCAACGGCAATTTCCGCATCCTCGCCGACCTCGTCGAGGAGCACACCGGCCGTTCGATGAGCGATCTCTATCAGCAGTCCATCTTCGATCCGGCCGGCATGCCGACTGCTGCGCTTGCACCTGACACTAGCAGCCCTCCTGGCGGCATTGTCGGCTACGAGGGCAACGAGACGGTCGGCTATTTCGAAGCGGTCAACCGGATCTACTGGGCCGGTGATGCCGGTGTCTCGGCCTCGCTCGACGACATGCTGGCCTTCGAGTGTTTCGTCGACCGGACGCGTGAGAACGCGGATGGCCTCTATCGCCGCCTTGCTGCACCGCAGACCTACGCGGATGGGCGTCCGGCCCATTACGGCTTCGGGCTCGCCCATGACCGGATCGGCGATGTCTCCATCACCGGCCATGGCGGCGCCCTGCGTGGCTTCCGCAGCCGCAGACTCTATGCGCCGGCCGAGCGCCTTTCCGTCGTGGTGATGTTCAATCATGAAGCCGATGCCCACGCGGCCGCGACGGCGCTGATGAAGGTCGCACTCGGCCATCAGGATCCTCAATCCGCGTCAGGCAGCTGGAACGCGGACAGCCCCGGCACCTTTGTAGACAGGGGAACCGGGCTTGCGCTCGTTGCAAGGCTGCTGCGGCCAGCCCATGTCGAGTTGCGCTTCGCAACGGCACCGGAATCCCTTGTGGTCGGCGAAGACGGCACCGCCCGCTCGGCCGCCGTGACGCTTTCGGCCGAAGGCGCCACGCTGCGCATGGAACGGCCAAGAGAAAATCTGTCGGTTTTGGCCCAGCGCGTCTCCGGCGTGGCACGGCCGGATATCACCGGACGCTTTCATTCGGCGGAAATCGATTCTGCGCTCGATATCGTCTCGACCAATGGCGTCTTCTACGCCGGTTTTGTGGGCATGCTCGGCAGCGGGGCGATGCACGCCATGCAGCCGCTGGCGGAAGACGTCTGGCTAATGCGTTGCAAGCGGGCGATGGATGCGCCGGCGCCGGGAGACTGGACAGTGCTCGTCCGGCGTGACGTCCAGGGCAACGTGGCCGGTCTAACGGTCGGTTGCTGGCTTGCCCGTCGGATCGACTACGCCAAGGTCGGTTGATGCGGGCGCAAGGCATGCCAGATATGCTGGCAAGGAGCGCGGGAAAAGGCGATGGCATGATGATGAAGCGGAACGACAGGGCGTGAAGCAGAAGCGATCGACACCGGTTCGAAACAAGGGTAACCGCGTAACCGCCGGCGACGCCGGAAAGCGTGTGACGATTGCCCGCGCGCTTTCCAAGCTTGGTTACTGCTCGCGCACGCAAGCCGAAAAGCTGGTGCTCGGAGGACGCGTCAGCATTGGCGGGCGCAAGACGACCGATCTTTCCCAATGGGTCGACATCGACAGCGACCGCATCGCGGTCGACGGTAAGGCGGTGCTTGCCGAAGAAAAGACTTACCTGATGCTGAACAAGCCGCGCGGCCTGGTCACCACGCGTCACGATCCGGAGGGGCGCCCGACGGTGTTCGATTGCCTGAAGGACATCGATTCGACGTTTCTGTCGCCGGTCGGGCGCCTCGACAAGGCAAGCGAGGGGCTGCTGCTTTTTACCAACGACACGGTGCTCGCCCAGCGCCTGCTCGATCCCGAAACCCATCTTGGCAAGATCTACCACGTGCAGATTGCCGGGCAGATCGATGACGCCCAGCTCGCGAGAATGACCGCGGGCATCCACGACGACGGTGAACTGTTGCGCGCCGCGCACGCGGGCCCTTTGCGCACCGGCGACAAAAACAGCTGGATCGAGATGGAACTGCAGGAGGGACGCAATCGCCAGATCCGGCGCATGCTGGACGTGCTTGGCTTTGAGGTGCTGCGGCTGCTGCGCGTATCGATCGGCACGATCGTTCTCGGCGACTTGCCGAAGGGCGCAACCCGCTCCCTCACTGCCGACGAAATCGCCTATCTGAGGAAACGCACAGGTCTTTGACCGTATCGCCTCTGAACCCGTGGCGATGATCCGCGGCACGCCGGGGAGCGCCCGGGCCGGGCGTTGCCGGGCTCAGGCCGCGGTCATCAAGGGCAATGTTGTGTTTTCCGGCCACATGCTCGCGCACGGTTTCGGACAGGACGATGCCACCTGGCTGGGCAAGCGCTTGCAGCCGGGCCGCGATGTTGCCCCCCTCCCCATAGAGATCGCCATCATCAAAGATCACGTCACCCAGGTTTAGCGCCATGCGAAAGCGAAGCGTCGGGTCGTTTGCCAAAGGCCAGATCCTGAAGCCCCCTTGCGCATTCAGTCGCATCAACCGCGCTTGCAAACTCGGTCAGCGCGCCAACACCGGCTCGAATCCCGCAAAGGCGGCCTTGACGCGAGAAAGCGTACCGGCCTCGTCGTGCCCCATCAGCCTGCTGTAACCGGCGATATCCATGCAGAGAACAGCGGCGAGTTTGCGCATCCAACCATTCCTGCGGGGACGAGTGCTTGTTCGCGAAGGCATGGATCCCCTTGGGCAGTCCATCACAATCATGCATCCGAAACAAGCAACGCCCAGCATGGTGCCGCCAGCCGACCTAGCCGATGGGTGGATTTCCACCCACGCCGCGATACATATGTTTCCAGATCCACCCAAAACGACGTGGCGCGCCTGACAAATCATAGCCGCGCTGCGTCGAGGCCGTTGTCTCGGCGAGGATTGCATTTGCAAATGGGATATCCAGAACCGGCGCGGGAGGAACCTTGCTGGCTGGCCGATATTTCATCCGGGAGGAAAAGATGAAAACCCTCAATACATTGCTTGGTGCCGTCGCTGCCCTTTCCATGTTTGCCGTTTCCGCGAACGCGCAAGGCTATCCCGAGCGGTCGATCACCATGGTCGTTCCCTTCTCGGCCGGCGGCCCGACGGATACGGTAGCGCGTCTGGTTGCCGAATCCATGTCCAAGGATCTTGGCCAGCAGATCATCGTCGAGAACGTCGGCGGCGCCGGTGGCACGCTCGGCGCCGGTCGCGTCGCCCAGGCCGACCCGGATGGCTACACGGTGCTGCTGCACCACATCGGCATGGCGACCAGCGCCACGCTCTACCGCAAGCTTGCCTATGACACGCTGAACGCCTTCGAATATGTCGGCCTCGTCACCGAAGTGCCGATGACGATCGTCGCCCGCAAGGATCTCGAGCCGGCCGACCTCAAGGGTCTGGTCGAATTCGTCAAGGCGAACAAGGATTCCGTCACCGTCGCCAACGCCGGCATAGGTGCTGCCTCGCATCTTTGCGGCATGATGTTCATGAGCGCAATCGAGACGCCGCTGACGACCGTACCCTACAAGGGCACCGGCCCGGCGATGACCGACCTTCTCGGCGGTCAGGTCGACATCATGTGCGACCAGACGACCAACACCACGAAGCAGATCCAGGGTGGCACGATCAAGGCCTATGCCGTCACCTCGCCCGAGCGCCTCAAGGTCTTCCCGGACCTGCCGACGACCGCCGAAGGCGGCCTGCCGAACCTGCAGGTCGGCATCTGGCACGGTGTCTACACCCCGAAGGGTACCCCCGCCGAAGTGAACGAGCGCCTGTCGAAGTCGCTGCAGGTCGCGCTCAAGGATCCGAACGTCGTCGCCCGCTTTGGCGAGCTCGGCACCGAGCCGTCGTCGGATGCCGACGCCACCCCAGCCGCACTGAAGGCCAAGCTTGAAAGCGAGATCACCCGCTGGAAGCCGGTGATCGAAGCCGCCGGCCAGTACGCCGACTGATCCATGGCCTCTCGCGCCGCGCTCTGATCGTTCCATCGGGCGATGACATTGACGGCAATGGCGGGCATCGAAACCCGGCAACATCGGTTGACAGCTGTCAACGCAACTCTGCCCAATGAGTGAACCCGGCGTCGCGCCGGCAAAGCCAATGCGGGAGGCCGTTTGACACGCCTCGGTCGACTGCCCCGCCAGAAACATATGGGGACACGATGAAATCACTCTCCTTCGACACAACCAATGCACTATGCGGCGGCATACTGACGGCTGTCGGGCTGTTCTTCGCCTGGCAGGCATTCAATCTCGAGCTCGGCACAGCCTTCCGCATGGGGCCCGGCTATTTCCCACTGGTGCTCGCGGTCATCCTGACGCTGCTTGGCATCGTGATCCTCATGCAATCCACCCGCGTTCAGGGAGAGCCTATGGGCGCGATCGCGCTGCGCGGCATGGCCTTCATTTTGCCGGCGCCCGTCTTCTTCGGCCTCACAGTCCGCGGCCTCGGCTTCGTGCCGGCGCTGTTCTTCACCGCGCTGATCGCCTGCTTTGCTTCGCGCCGCATGACACCACTGATGGCGCTGGCGCTCTCGGCAGGCCTGACCGCCTTCTCCGTCGCGGTGTTCAGCTACGGCCTCGGCCTTCCCTTCCAGCGCTTCGGCCCCTGGGTCCAGTTCTAGGAGACGCGCAATGGAACTCTTCAGCAATCTCGCGCTCGGCTTTGCCACCGCAGCCTCCCCTGCCAACTTGCTCTTCTGCCTGATCGGCGTGCTGCTCGGCACCCTGATCGGCGTGCTGCCCGGTATCGGCGCCACGGCGACCATCGCCATGCTTTTGCCGATCACCTTTCAGCTTGAGCCCGTCTCCTCACTGATCATGCTCGCCGGCATCTACTACGGCGCGCAGTATGGCGGCTCGACCACGGCTATCCTGATCAACATGCCCGGCGAGTCATCCTCCGCTGTGACAGCGATCGACGGCTACCAGATGGCCCGCAAGGGACGCGCAGGAGCCGCGCTGGCGATCGCAGCCCTCGGCTCGTTTTTCGCCGGCACCGTCTCGACCTTTCTCGTCGCCATCTTCGCGCCGCCCTTGACCGAGATTGCGCTGCAGTTCGGCGCCGCCGAATACTTCTCGCTGATGATCGTCGGTCTTGTCTCCTCGATCGCGCTTGCGCACGGCTCGATCGTCAAGGCACTGGCGATGGTGGCGCTCGGCCTGCTGCTTGGTCTCGTCGGCACCGACATTTACTCGGGCACGCCACGCTTCACTCTTGGCATCCGCGAATATGCCGACGGCCTGAACTTCGTCGCGCTCGCGGTCGGCGTCTTCGGTATTGCCGAGATCCTGCGCAACCTTGAAAGCGAACGCACCCGCGAGGTGCTGATGGCGAAGGTCACCGACCTTATGCCGACGCGCGACGACTTCAAGCGCATGTTCGCGCCGGTCGTGCGCGGGACCATCATCGGCTCGGCACTTGGCATCCTGCCGGGCGGTGGCGCGATCCTCGCCGCCTTCGCCTCCTACACGGTGGAGAAGCGGGTCTCGGATCGTCCTGAAGAGTTCGGCCACGGCGCCATCGCCGGCGTGGCTGGTCCAGAGAGCGCCAACAATGCGGGTGCGCAAACCTCGTTCATCCCGCTCCTGACCCTCGGCATTCCGGCCAATCCTGTCATGGCGCTGATGATCGGCGCGATGATTATTCAGGGCATCGTCCCGGGACCGAACGTTGCGACAGAACAGCCTGCCCTCTTCTGGGGCATCATCGCCTCCATGTGGATCGGCAACCTGATGCTGGTGGTCCTGAACCTGCCGCTGATCGGGCTCTGGGTGAAGCTGCTCAAGATCCCCTATTACGTGCTCTTTCCGATCATCATGGCCTTCTGCTCGATCGGGGTCTACAGCGTCAATTCCAACGTCTATGACCTCTATGCCGTCGCCTTCTTCGGCCTGGTCGGTTACCTGCTCTTGAAGCTACGCTGCGAACCGGCACCGCTTTTGCTCGGCTTCGTGCTGGGGCCGCTGCTGGAAGAAAACCTGCGTCGCGCCATGATCCTGTCACGCGGTGATCCAACGACCTTTGTCACGCGCCCGATCAGCGCCATTCTGCTGCTGATCGCAGCACTGGTGCTCGTCGTCGTGTTCCTGCCGAGCGTCAAAGCCAAGCGTCAGGAGGTTTTTGTCGAGGAGGATTGATCACTGCCCGCCAAATTTTGGATCATTATAAAATAAAATCAATATGTTAACCTGCCGCGCGGCTCTGGCCGCGCGGCATTTTCGTGACTGCGGCATTCTGCCCCTGCGCGGTTTGCCACATTGAGCTTTATCAAGCCCCTCGCCTATCTCTGCATCATCGAGAAAGACAGGCAGGACGGACCGAGGCGATGGCACGCCGCACGAAAGCGAGATGGGACCGGGCTCTGCGCACCTTGTGCGCGGTGGCTCTTTTCCTGCTGGGCTTTGCCCATCTCGGGTCGGCGCTTGCCGCCTCTCCACCGCCAACCGAACGCGCCCTCTATGCCCTCCCTGACGGCTCACTGCCGGATATATGCCAGACTGCAACGGGCGAAGACGGTAAGGAGAAGCCGGCACACAAGCATGTTTGTAGCGCCTGCCGGTTTATCTGGGCGCTGCTGACGCCACCGACCGACACCGTTGGCGAACGCTTGCAAGAGAGCCTCTCTTCGCCGGTGACGGTCACCGTCGTTCGCGCGTCGCCGCATTTCCTGTCGCCAAACACACGGCCGCGCGCACCACCGACCACCGCCCAGCAAACTTGAACCCACGTTGACAGCTGTCAACGTCCTGTTGCGATACCGGATGGCGGCGAGGCGCGGAGCCCGCACGCGTCCGTATGCGGACATTTTCCATGCCTGACACCCAAAGCACTGCCGCAGCTTCCGCGGCGCCACCGCCCGTCACTTTGACCCGGCAACAACGCCTGCCGACACGCAGCCGCGTCGTCGGCGAGAACTCCACCCTGCTCTATGAAGGCGGCCGCAACCGCTCGCTCTATCGCGTTCTCGATGGCTGCATCGTCCTCTCCCAACTTCTCGACGATGGACGCCGACAGATCACCGATGTGCTCGGCCCCGGCCGGGTCTTCGGCTTCACCATCGATGGGCGCAACATCGCGACCGCCGAAACCCTGAGCATCGCTCGTATCGAGACCCTGGCTGACCAGGAACTCAACGCGTCAAACCCATCGGTCGCCAGTGAATTGAGAACGGCGCTGCACCGGTTACAAGCACACGTCACCCTGCTCGGCCGCAAGACGGCCAGCGAAAAAGTCGCAAGCGCACTCGTCGAACTTGGGCGCGTGTTCGATCGGAACGGCGGTAGCGGCGTGCCTGCCCGGCTCGGCTTCCACCTCTATCTGACCCGTGCCGATCTGGCCGATTGGCTCGGACTGACGGTTGAAACCGTCAGTCGCTGTCTGAACCGCTTCAAGCGCGAAGGCCTGATCGACTTCAACCACCCGAAGAGCATGCGGGTGCTTGATCCAGAACGCCTCGAGGCTGCCGCTGGCTTCGCTCGCCACCGCCCTCGTGGCGGCACGCACCCACAGAACTAGCGTCCTCCCTCAAAAATTGCCTGACGAAAAGGAAGAACAATGATTGCGAAAATCGTCTACCAGGTGCCGGTATTCGGCTGGATGCTGAAGGAAGCGATGCAGGGACCACAAACGGTAAAGGTGCTGTTTCTGGTCAATTGCGCGCTGATCTGGCTCTTGGCGATCGTTACCTTCGGCTATCCAGCCATCATCATTCCGGCACTGGCGCTCGTTCCGGTGATTTTCATCCTCCTGATCCTGATCACCATGGGCTAGGCTAGGGCAGACCGTGCCGGCGAATTGCCAACGCCGCGACCGGACACGACATGCCTCAAAGCACGCCCCAGCCGCGGTACCGCCCGCGGCCGGTCATCTCGCGAATGCCAAGTTCACGCACCAGGTTCAAGGCGCCACGCGGCGTGACGCCGACGTGATGGGCAACCAGAGCGGCGGAAACGATCGGCCGCGACAACACCAGTTCGATCAGGGCAGGGAGGCTGCTGTTGGATCGTCGGTCGCGGACGCGCATCTCCATCTGGGTCTTGGCAAGCGACAGCCGGTCGAGTTCCTTGAGCCCGAGATCAGCCGTCACGATCATCGCCTCCAGGAATGCGCTCCACCGCGTGATTGCATCCTGCGACCGTCGCCGCTCGTGACGGATCGTTTTCAGGCCCGTATTGAAAGCGAGGAGATGCGAGGTCACCTTGCCTCGTGATCTCAGATAGGCGCTGACGAGCAGCGAACCCAACCAATGCTGGCGACGAAGCGGTTCTGCCCGCTCCCATGTGTCGAACAGCAGCGCTGCACCAAGGCACGGTGGCAGTTGGTCCGCCGCCGCAATCGCCTGGCGCCAATCGTCGAGCCGAGCCTGCTCGTCCCATTCATCGTCAAAAAGCAGGCCCAATTGTCCGAGCGGTTCCGGATCAGTCGCACGCGCGGCACGTTCCGCGAGGTCCAGCGCGTCCTGATCGTGCGCGTCCAGCAATTGCTGTGAGCGGGCAATCACCGCATCGATCGCCGCAAGCTCAGCCGCCATCGGATTGACCTCGTCCTCCTCGCCGTACTCGGCTGCACGTCCTTGCTCGCCTCCGCCATGCGCCAATGGTGGCTGCTGGTCTGGGTCGGCGGAAGCGGCATCATCGCCGCTGGCGACGGCGAGCTGCTCGCCTCTCAGTGCCGATAGGCCGGGCGTCGACAGGGCCCAGGATGGTTCGGCCAGCCAGACGCGCCGCCGCGCCCGCAGAACCGCATGCGCAATCGTCAGCTCATGTGTCGGGGCTCGTGCATCCATACGGGCATCATGAAGCACGAGATCCTCGACATGCACGAGTTCACCGGCGACCCAAAGGGCAGCAACAGCATCGAAGAAGTGTCCGCGCTCTCGATAGCCGTCTTCGACGGCGTGACGGTTCGTCCTTTCGTCAAGGCGTGCCAGGGCATCTTCGGCCGAAATCATCAGCGGAATCAGCGTCGAATGGTACGGATCGGGGCTCTGGTATCGCATTTCAAACTAAGGCTGCCGCAGATAATACGGAACGTAACACGATACTTATTTCCGTCACAGAGAGGCGAAAGGTTACTCCACCGTCGCGTCCCCTTTGGTGTCGCTCGCCGCTTGCAGGGTGTCGGGGAGGTGCCGGGGCGCATATGCCAGGTGCTGGCGGTCTCATTGCCTATCCCGCCGGAGAGCGCTGGCGGACCGCTCACCTCGCCTGAGCGCCAAGGGTGTTGTAGTTCAGTCAACTTGGCAAATGACGGTCAACGCTGGTTGTCCCGGTCCATGTCGGGATCGACACGTTGGTGTTGACAGCTGTCAACACCTTCAAGCCAAGTCGAACTTCAAGCCCGCCAAGACAGAAAGCTGTGCGGACGTTTCCTGAACCCAGTTGCCCCTTCAGAGGGGCCGCCGAGAACGGTGGGAACACCAGCCGGCCAACCCGACTTTAACCGGCAATCGCTTGCACGATTATCTGCGTCGTTACCGTCGGGCGACCTGGGATCGGCGCTCACGCGGCCCAGAGCATGCCGGTTCCTCTCCAGCGCCAAGAGGGTTTTGACACCGCCATCTCCGATCCGCCCACGCCCCTCACGGTTTGCTTCCCTATAAGTGATGGTTGCGTCGTCGCTAATGTTGATTGTGCAGGCAGAGTTCTTCTCTGCCTGCAGTCCACATGTCGTCGATTTGCCCCCGCGGCGGGGCCATTGATAAGCACGCGCTGTGACATCGGCTGCAGTTCCCCCAAAGGTTCGCCTACGTGCCTCTGATGCAGGTAGAGCTATCAAAGCCAGACGCGCCGGCTCGCCCTACAGGCGATGTTGTCGCTTCTAGGGCTATCGTCCGCGGGAGGTTGCCGCAGCCGTGCCCCAGCGGTGTTGACAGCTGGCAACGAAGGGTCGAGAGCTGCCTGCCTGAGCAGGTTTCGTCCTCTGGTTCGACCGGCGACGCCTCGTATCCGGATCCTCTCCACAGGACCAAGTCGTCGCCTCTTGCCCTATCCTAAGGAGCGCAAAGAGATGCTGGCTCCGCCCGTATTTTTGCTACCGTCCGAACGGCGGAACCAAAAAGCTCGTTCTCTTCCGAAAGAGCGAAAATCAGCAATGTTTTCCGAAGTTTGGTGGGATCTCAAAACGACTCCCTGAGCCTCAAAATAGCGCAGAAATATCAACGAATCCCTTCATCCACAGTCTCCCTCATTTGCCTTTCACTGACAAGGCAGCACCCGCAATGCCCGCTCCGGGCGATCGCTGGAGAAGCTTCGGCGCGGGGTAGATCAGCCATCCGCCGCCCTCAGTCCGGTCTGAACACGCAGACGTGCTGACAACATGGCGGATACGGCGAATGATCTGCTCCGTGCCCGTTTCGTCAGGTCGCGCAAATACCCGCCTGCCGAATGGATGTGCTCCATGCGCTCGAGCACGCAAGCAAGAACGATGGCGGCAGTCTCGGCACCGAGAACCGCACAGGCTTCGTCGTAGGCGTCAGGGCTGATCCCAAGCATGGTTCTGACGACAACAGCAGCCGTTTGCAGGTCGCGCCAGTTCATGATGCGGCCTGACGGGCCATAATCGCTGATCTGTGGGCACGCCTTCAAAACGAGGGCGAGCGGCACCAGTCTATCGTGAGAAGAGGGACCAGGTTTTCCCGGTGATGATGTTCGGTCAGATCGAATGTGGCCCGTGGCGTGAGGAGCCATCGCCTGTTGTGCCGATGTCAGGCGCTCACCTGGTTCTCCCGCCGTAAAATCGCATTTAGCCTTTTCATTAGCCGGTTCAGATTCAGAAAGATAATCGGATTCTGAATTCTGTATGTGCCGCTCATATTGGCGTTCATTGGCAGCCGCATTTTGTGTTTTTAACAAATTTTCCAATCGATTAGTCAGTTCATCACGGAGTGCTGCGAAAACAGCGAGGGCGTGCTCGACTTCAACGATGGTCGGTTTGCGCGAAAGGGTGGCATAGACTGCTTGGCAACGCGCTTCGGCGACATTGGCAGCGTCGATGTCGAACTGGTGCAGCAGTTCGAGCAGCTTGATGACGTCTCTTCGGCAGAGGCTCAACCGCTCTCGCATCGTCTGCAGGTAACGGCGATCTGCCTCGAGGCGTGCGGCCTCTGCCTGGAACTCTGAGGCCCGCGCAAGCAGCGGCGCAAGATCGAAGCCGAAGGCCTGCCCGATGGCACCCTTGCGGTCGCGACGGGCGTAGCGTTTGCCGTTGGGGCTGTCACGCCTGACAATGAGGCCAGCGTCGACCAGGGCGGTCAGATGACGCCTGAGCGTCGTTTCTGCCATGCCATGCGTGCGAACCGACAGCTGTGCATTGGAGGGGAACACGACCAGGCCATTGGCCGCATCGAGTTCGGTCTTGGGGTAAAATGACAGCAAGGCATTCAACACCGCGAGCGAACGATCGGAAACCCCGAGGTTCTTTTTCGCAGCGCAAACCGTACGAAATAGTTTCCACTTATCGACGGCCCCATCGTCGACAGTCGGAACGCTGGAAAGTTGGTGGGCCAACATGCCAAGCGTCATCGACCGCCGCCCGAAGGGCGTCGAGACAATCCCGCAATCCATTTTTCTTCACCTTTTCCAAGGCAAAAGAAATCCGTTCGCCGAAACGACGTTTAAAACTCTTGACACCGATTCGCGGAAATGGGATTCTCTAGTTGCTACACGAGAGAAGGGTTTCCGCAGCGCTAGTCGTTCGGAAGCCTTTTTCTTTTGCTCAGTTAGTCTCCTGTTTCCTGTTGATATTCGAGGTACAGAGACTGGAGCCTCTGCCTCACGAAATCTGCAAAGCCCGGCGCCTGTTTCCGATTGAAGGACAGCGTCGTTTCGCTCTCTGTTTCCCGTATTCTGACCGGAGCCGTGTCATCCGGCGCGAGCCATCGAACAGCCTTGGTCCTCGTTTTGGCAGCCCTGAGAAATGCCCAGAGGACCTCGAAGCGCTGGTCGCTGTCTCGTGCCTGAAACGTCTCGTCGTTCGTGAAATCTGCGGCCGCTTCAGCCTTGCCGTCCTGTTCCAGGAGTTCGGCGAGTTCGGTCCAGCGACGGCGGCCGATGGAAGGTGCCGGGCCGATCGCCTCAATCAGATCGATCGGCAACCGACGAACGACCGTGATCATCTTTGAAAGGGCGGCCTTGTCGACGCCAAGGGCGGACATGATCACGTCACGCGCGAAACCACGATCTTCGAGGCGGGTCGCAAACAGCGATCGCTCGATGAATGAAAGGTCCGTGCGGGTATTGTTTTCCTGTCCTTGAGAGATGACCAGTTGCTCGTCGCTGAGATCGCGGACAACCGCGCGGACCTTGGCGCCGATTTCACGGGCAGCGGCAAGCCGGCGATGTCCATAGGCGACCTGAAAACGCCCAGCCTCGGCCGGATGCGGTCGAACCAGGATTGGAACCTGTTGGCCATGCTCGCGGATCTGCTGCGCGAGCGCGGACTGCGCGTCGGCAGCAACCCCGAGACGGTCGGCGACAAAGGACGCGTCGACATGTGCCGGGTCCAGTTCGACCACCGCCAGGCCTTCGGCAAGTTGCCGTTCCAGTTCCTGTGCGCGCTCGACCTTCTGCGTGATGTTGGAGAGGGACCGGGTGATGCCGCCAACCGGGCTTGCCGGTCGTGCGGCGGAAATCAGTCCGGAAATCGGACGATCGACCGACGAACGGCCGAGGTCCGCTTCCGCCTCGATGGCCCGGTCGTCGGAAATGCCGATAAGGTTCTTGCGGGCCATGGATTACTTCCTCCCCCAGATCTTGCGGATGAGTTCCTCAATCTCGCCGTTGACGAGGTTGAGGGAATCCATGGCGCGGTCATACGTGCCGCGGACGAATTGCGACCGCTCTACCTCATAGAGCGTTTGCTTGGTCACGCCGGCGTCGGAGATGGCGGTCGATTTCACCATCGCATTCTGCAGCATGCGATTGCCGAAAATGGCCCGCATGAAGCCGGTCATCTGGCTCTGCGGCCCGTCGTTCGGCTCGAAGCGCGTTCCGAGGTAGCGCATCCAGTCGTAACTGGTCCGACCGCCAGCCTTTTCAACGACGCTCATCAGTTCACTCGTCATCGACAGGAACTGCGACATCGACATGACGTCGAGCATCTGCGGATGCACGGTGATCAGCACCGATGTGGCGGCGCAGAGCGCGGACATGGTGAGAAAGCCGAGTTGTGGGGGGCAGTCGATGATGACGATATCGTAGAAGCTCTCGATATCCGCCAGAACGTCGCCGATGCGTGCAAAGAACAGCGTCTCGGCCGCACCACCCGTCATCATCGCCTTCGGCGTCTCGTGTTCGAACTCCATGAGCTCGAGATTGCCGGGGATAAGGTGCAGATTGGCCGTGTAGGTCGAGCGGACGATATCGGTAACGGGCCGCGGGTTGTCGTAGCGGATGGAACCGTAAAGTGTTTCACCTTCGCCGACATCCAGCTCCGGCTGGTGACCGAAGAGTGCGGAGAGCGACGCTTGCGGGTCAAGGTCGATGGCGAGCGTCCGGTAGCCGCGAAGGGCCAGGTACTGGGCAAGGTGGGCCGCAGTCGTCGTCTTTGCCGAGCCGCCCTTGAAGTTCATCACGGATATGACTTGCAGCTTCTCGTCAGCGCGACGATGCGGGATGTATTTGCCCGATTTGCCGCCATCATCGAGGACGCGGCGGATCCGCTCGATGTCGGACACGGCGTACATGCGTCGGCCGTTTGACAAGGGCGCCGGGCCGTGGCCCTCTGAGGCGATCTGGCGCAGATAACCTTCGCCGATTCCAATGAAGGCGGCGGCTTCGGCCGGGCTGAAGAGGCGCATTGCCTTTTGCGCTTGCGGAGGGAAGATTTTCTTTTGGTGCTGCTGAAGCTGATGTGCGAGTTCCAAAGCATCGGCGGCCAAGAGCGTCGGCAGATGCTCCTGTGCGTCGTGGCTCTGAATTTTCTGTTGCAACATCGAGTTCTCCGAAAACTGCGCAAAAATCGTCATATCGGAACAATATGCGCAGATGCACTATGCTCCGATTCGGTGCGCGATTACAAATGCATAGCAAAGCCGGACTTTGGCGATCCTCAGAGGCTTGGTTAGCAATCACTTTCCGGCCGGTTGTCCGCGGACAACCGATTTTCGCGGGCGCCGCAACAGCGAGGCGAGCGGCTCGTTTCCTGGCCACGAGAGGCGTCTTGGGTGGTGGGAGAAAATATCTGATTAAGGCATAGAATTTATAGACCATTGACAGCGGCTCCGATTGTGTCAGGATTGTGTTCAACGAGATCCGAGCGAAAGGCCTGCTATGTCCTATTTTGGCGGAATGACCCTTGGTTACCTGGCGCCGCCGGCGCCGAAAGCGACCCTGAAGCCGGCAAAGACAGAGGCTGTCGCTAACGTGAAGGCGAACGACAACGATGACGCCGACCGGGACCAGGAATGGGCGCGCGCCTTCATGACGCCGTGGCATCTCTTCTATTGATCGTTGCGCGATCCCTTTTCGCGCTGATGTCGCCCGTTGACAGCTGTCAACGCGTGCCCACCGGGGTTGCTAAACGGACACACAGGCCCTGCCTGTGAACCGCCGCTGAAACGATGCGCGCCACTACCTCCCGTGGAAAAACGTGAAACCGACAGGGAAGGGCTGTTGCGCCGCCGTGAAATGTTTAAGTTTGGTGTCATGGACACCATTGAAGATCCTACCGTTTCGAAGGACGCCGCCGGCGAGCAGGGGCAACCCCTGTCGCTGCACCAACGTATCCTCGGAGAGGTCGAAGGGCGCATCCTTTCCGGCGAGTGGCCGCCGGGTCACCGCATTCCATTCGAGCACGAGCTGACCGAGCAGTACGACTGCTCGCGGATGACCGTGAACAAGGCGTTGACCGAACTCGTCAAGCGTGGGCTGATCGAGCGGCGACGCAAATCGGGAAGCTATGTAACCTTTCCGCAGGTGCAGTCGGCAGTCATGGAGATCCATGACGTCAAGCTCGAGGTGCAATCGCTGGGGCTCGACTACAGCTTCCGGCTGGAGGAGCGAAAGGTCCGCAAAGTCGAAGGCAAGGACGTGGATCGCCTTGACCTGCCAACCTCCCAGAGACTGTTGGATGTGACGTGCCGGCACTTCGCTGGCGGTCGTCCCTTCTGCTTCGAGGAACGCCTCATCAGCCTTTCCGCCGTGCCGGAGGCGGAAGACGAACTGTTCGAGGCCGCAGCGCCTGGTTCGTGGCTGCTCGGTAAAGTGCCATGGAGTACGGCCGAACATCGCATCCGGGCCGTGGCGGCGAGCAAAGCGGCTGCGCAGGCGCTTGATATTTCCACCGGCACCGCCTGCCTGGTCATCGAGCGGCGCACCTGGAGCGGCCGCGCGCCAGTCACGCATGTGCGTTTGACCTATCCGGGCGATCGCCACGAGCTCGTCGCCCAGTTCGCCCCAAGTCCGATCGGGTAGCCGGCTACCGAATGCAGCCCGATGGCAGTTGGTTGTCCGCGGACAACCAACTGCGTATGGCTGGCTATCCAGCGACCACACGTAAGCTCGGCGTCGGACCATTGCCGGAGAAGGCGAAGACATCGATGGGCTCGCCGATACCTCTGACCGGATAGGCGCCGAGATGCTCCATGCTGGCGGAGCAGCCGGCCAGTTCCACAAACGCGCGCGACAGCAGCACGGGACGCTTGGTTTCCTTGGTCAGGCTCTCCAGTCGCGAGGCGATGTTGACCGCAGGGCCGATGACCGTGAAATCCAAGCGTCGACGCGAGCCGATATTGCCGTACATCACATCGCCGACATGCACGCCGATGCCGTAGCCCAGAGGCTCACGGCCTTTCTGCTGATTGTCCTTGTTCAACGCGGCGATCGCCGCTTCCGCTTCGCGGATGGCCTCGAGCAGATTTTCGGCTGCATTCGCGTTGCTGAGCGGGAAGATCGCCAGCAGACCATCGCCCATGAACTTGAGGATCTCGCCGCCATGGCGCTCGATCGGTTCCGACATGGCGTCGAAATAGGCGTTGAGCAGATCGATCACGTCGTCACGCGGCCAGAGGTCGGACAGTTTGGTGAAGTTCCTGAGGTCGCAAATCAGAATGGCGGCGCCGACCGTGACGCCGCTACCGCGGGTCGTGGCCCCGGCCAGGATCTGTTCGCTCGCATGCGGCCCGACATAGGTCTCGAGCAGCGTCCGGACAAACCGGTTCTTGAGCCTGATTTCACTGACCAGCGCCAGGGCCGGCAGAAGCTCGGACAGAAAGGCAAGGTGCTCGTCCTCGAACCCGCCCTTGCGGTCGGTGGTGAAGGTGACCACGTGGCGCTTGCCGAGCGTGTGTTCCAACGGCCAGGCGACGTATTCGGTCAAACCTTCCGCCTGCAGATCGGCGTAGAGAGAGTTTTGCGATTGCTCCTCTGTCAGAGCCTCGAGGTTCGTGCGCACCTCGGCGCCACCATTGTTGATCACGTATAGCGGGCTGTTGAGGTACAAGGCCGTATTTTGGGTCCCGTAGTCATAGAGGTCTATCTCGGCCTCGGACAGGCCCTTGCGCCAAAGGATACGGGCGCCGAGCCACTGGGGATGGTTGATCCGGAAATGCAGCGTCGCGCGTGCGACCGGCACGCCTGCTGCCTGCAACCGTTCGCACATCTCAACCAGGATATTGTCTATGAACCGTTGGTCGCGCGTCTCGATGATCAGCCAGTCGAGTACGCTCTTGCGTCGGACCGGCCAGCTTCGTTCATCAGGAGAAGGCGAGGGGGCCTGAGATGACGTCTGCATTTCAATTCTCCGTGGCAATCGAACGCGGGAGGCAACGTTCGCTCTGTATCGGAGCAAATGTGGAGCATCCGTTGCGCCTTGATAAGGGGGACACCGAAAGCTTTTGAGAAAAGGATGCCACCCCCGGGACTAAAGGGAACCGGGTGCTGATTGCCGCGCCGATGGAGCGGCGTCAATGAGTGGCAGCTGCAGACGGATGCGCGCCCCCCGCCAGGAGCCAGCGAGAATTTCAACACGACCGCCGTGCAGGCGGGCAATCTCTTGCGCCAGGTTTAGCCCGAGCCCGGCACCGGTCGACCGCGGCCTCAGCCGATAAAAGGGTTCAAAGACGCGCTCGTGTTCTTCGGGAGGAATGCCCGGCCCTTCGTCCTGGACTTCGAGAGCGCCATCGGCGTCGACGAAAACGGTGATCGTGCCTGTGCCGCCGCCATGGTCGATGGCGTTTCGCAACAGGTTGGCGGCAGCCTGCTCGATCTGACGCGGCCGGGCACTGACGAGTGCTGTTGACACTTCGGCTTCGAACGCCAGCTCGTAACCGGCTTCGAATGCCAGCGGTGCGAAATCTGCGGCCATGTTGCGCGCCAGCGAGACGAGGTCCATCACCTCGGGCGTCCCGCCTGCGTGTTCGAGTACCTGCCGGTCGAGCAGTTGCTGGGCGAGATGCGAAAGGCGTTCTATGTCGAGGCGGAGCCGCGCGCTTTCGGGCTCCTCCTGGAGCAGTTCGGCGCGGGTGCGCAGGATCGCGATTGGCGTACGCAACTCGTGCGCTGCGTCGGTCAGGAAGCGATTGCGCTGGTCGTACCCCTCGCCAAGCCGTGCAAGCGCCTTGTTGAAAGCCCGCACCAGCGGGGCGATTTCGGTTGGGACCTGTTCGGTCTTGAGCTGGACGCCCCGATTGTCGATGTCGATGCGACCCGCCTGATCGGCGGTTGAAACCAGACTGGCCAGAGCGCGGCGAACGACAGCCGGCGTTGTCACCAGCGTCGTCACCCCCATCACCAGCACGATCGGCAGAAGGAAGCAGAGGACCAGCAGCGCCAGCACCGGCACGACCTCGGTCCAGGTCGTCGTGCCGTCGAGATCGCGCGCGACATCGACGTTGATGTGGATCTGTACGTCCAGCGGCCCCCCATCGCGGCGCGAAGATACGGTCGAGGCGATGATCTGGACCCGACCCGCGTTGGTTTCCGCGTTGTGAAGGATGGCGTCAGGCAGCGTCCCGCCATCTCCAAAAGACAATGTTGCTCCTTGCACGCTGCCAAGGAGGTCGCCGCTGCTCAGTTTGTAGGGATCGGGGACGTTTCCCTGTTTGACGACCTGGCCGCCGGTGTCGCGGATCACGAACCAGAGATTGGGATAGGACCGGCGAAAATCGCGTAGCTCCTCGCTCTCCCGGATCATCAGCATTCCGTTGCCGTCGCGCCCGACCGCGCGCTTAAGAATGTCCACCGCCGCTTCGTTGTCGACGACGAGCCGCGGCTGGGCGATGAACAGGGCCGAAATGACGAGGCCGATGAATACGAAGAGCGTTGCTGCCTGGAGCAGGATCAGCCGGCGCACGAGAACCCATTGCAGCGAGCGGGGACGAGGTGTCGTCATGTCGTTGCGCGCAGGAGATAGCCGAGGTTGCGGATGGCCCTGATTTCGACCCCGGCGCCGACTTCGTCGAGCTTGCGGCGCAGGCGCGAGAGGTGGGAGTCGAGCGCATTGGACTCGATCTCGTCCTCCATGGCGTAGACTGATTCCTCGAGCGTCGCTCTGAGCACGGTTCGTCCCGGCCGCCGCATCAACGCTTCAAGTGCAAGCCGTTCCCGGCGCAAGAGGTCGAGCGGCTTGTCGTCGACGGCGGCCTCGCGGTGACGGAAATCGTAAGTCAGCCGCCCGACTTTGGCCTGCTCCGATTTCAACGTGACCGGCCGGCGTGCAAGCGCCCGCAACCGGGCCATCAGTTCCTCCACCGCAAACGGCTTGGAAAGATAGTCGTCGGCGCCGGCATCGAGGCCGATGACGCGATCGTTGATCGCGCCGAGCGCCGTCAGCATCAGGATCGGGGCCTCGACGCCAAGGGTCCGCAATTTCGGAATGAGCGTGAGGCCTTCGCCATCCGGCAGCCGCCGGTCGAGCACGACGACGTCATAGGGCCAAAGCTCTGCGGCGGCTTCGGCATCGGCGAGTGTCGACACGTGGTCGACGATCACCTGGCGCCGGGCGAGAGCCGCCTTCAGTGCCGAGGCCATTTCCGGCTCGTCCTCCAGCAGCAAGATGCGCATGCCAGTCCTCCTTTTGCGCCCACGTTGCGTCGGCGCGCCGATCCGTCAGCCTCGACGTCCTATTCGCATTCCAGCTTCGGCTGCCGGAAGTTGGTGATGTACCAGCGGCCCTGCTGCATGCGGGCATAGAAGGTGTAGAAACACTCCTGCTCCTCGACATATCCAGGAGTTGTGTACTCCTCGTAGCGCATTCCGCGACGGGTGTCCTTGATTTCGCCGCTCGAGCTGCCGGAGACGACATTGGTCGAGATCTTGCGCCATTGATAGGCCCTCTCGTTCCAGCCGAGATCGAGAATGTTCGTTGGCGGCCCATAGTCGATGATGACGGATTCTACCGGCTGGCCGATATAGGTTTTCATCGTATCGGATGCGCAGCCGGAAAGAAGAATGGCAGCGGCGGCAAGACAGGCGAGGGCGCGACGCCCTTTGCTGAAGAACATGACGGATCCCGGTTTTTCACGGTGTCATGTCCGTATGGACACGACGAGCCCGTTGTCGTGCTTGATCTGCCGCACTGCCCGATCGCTCGCGATTCCAGGCGTGATGCAGCAACAGACCGGGAGCTAAAGGGCCAAGATTACAGGGACATTGCGCAAGGAAGAGGCGTGCGTGCCGTCAGGCGGCGCGATCGGCGCCACTGGCGGAGGGCATCGCTTTGGTGTCGGCTGCATAGACCAGCCCGGGCTGAACGATCCATTCGCCGGAACGCAGCGCCAGCACGTCGAAACCGCCGCTTGCCAGACGTGGCGCGACGCCGACGAAACGGTAGCGCAGGCCATCGCCGTCCGTCACCGCCTCGCGGATGGGCCGGTCCGCGAGATAGCCGATGACAGCCCCTTCGAATTGCACATCCGCCAGCATGAAATATTCCGTCGGCAGGCGGCGGCTCGGTTTGGAGGTGAGTTTGAACCCGTTGCTGAACTTCATCGTCTTCATCGCCATCACACGCTTGCGAGAACCGGGGGAGGGCCGGTTGCGGCAGAGCGTCTGCGTTCTCTTGTTGTCCTGGCCCTTCGGTCTTGCGGCGGGTAACCCGCCAGCCGCGCTGGGGCCGATTGCAAAGGTAAACCTTTGCCGTTGCGCCGGGTGTTCCGGCGGGCACGGCGCGTTTCAAGCCACCGAAAAGCGGCACCAAGAAGGCGAAGGTCGAAGGGCGTTTCCATCGGCCGGTCCTTCGAAGCCACGTTTAGCCGGATCGACATAGAAAATCGCTTGGGAAGGTGGGGCGTAAACGTCAGGAAAACATCAAGCGGCGGGAAGCCCGCCCTCTGTCAGCACAGCATCGCGTTTCGCGCGTGCCGCAATTCGCCGCCAAACAACGGGTTCAGGGTTGGTTCGGACAGCAGAAATCCTTGCACATGGGTCGCACCGGCAGTCTCGGCGGCTTCGAACTGCGCATAGGTTTCAACGCCTTCGATCACCACGACCGGGGCGACACACGACGCAAGACCGACCATGTGCAAGAGGAAACGTTCCGCTTCACCACACCCCAGCCGTAGGAACAATCCATCGATTTTCACGATGTCGACCGGCAAGGACAACAGCGCCTCAGGCGTCGAGAAGCCGGTTCCGAAGTCGTCCACGGCAATTCTGTAGCCAAGGTCGCGCACGGCTTGAAGGAAGCGGCTTGCCACGGGAAGAGCGGAAATCGGCAGGCTCTCCGTCAGTTCCAGCACCAGACGTGGCGCGAGCCACTGGTTCGCGCAGAGCATGTCGAAAAGGAGCGCCCTGTTTCGTTCGTCGGCAATGCTCTCGACCGACAGGTTGCAACCGAGGTCGCCGGATGGGTGACCCGCCAGCCAGTCAAAGGCGAGCGAGAGCATGTGCCGGTCAAGTGCGGCGGCGCGGCCGGTCGCTTCCAGATAGCTGATGAATTCGCTGGCGACCATGATCTCGCCGTCGGTCTTGACGATCCGGCTCAGACATTCCGAGTAGAGAACACGACCGACGTCGGCGATGCAATTGACGTGCTGAAGCGAAAACCCGACGCGCCCTTGCATCGCAGCGTGATCAAACACATTCACAACGCGGTCAAACATTCAGCCTCCACGGATCCATGTCCCGGTCTGACCGCGGCTCCACACGAAATGGGCCGCGGTCTATCGCTTATTGGACTGCTTCCTCTTTGGTCTCGGTCGGAGGTGGGAGCGTGTCACGGATTTCGTCGATCTTGCCGACGTCCGGGCCAACGCCAAGGATGCCCTTGGCCTCATCGACCATCTCGTCTGTCACCACGCCGTCCTTGGTGAAGCTTGCAAGCGCGTCGCGCAGAGCCTCATCGCTCAATGCCGGATCCGTCGGGATGGCGTCTTCGCCGTTTTCGGCCTCGAACTCCGCATAGGCGACGGCATAGGCGGAAATCGCTGCCATCTTCGGGTCATTGGCGTTGAGATAGGCGTGGTAATTGCGATTGAGAGAGCGGAACCCCGGTGTCGAGCCGGGCGCCACAGGTTCATCCACCACAGGATCGGAGAGAACAGGCGACTTGGCGATCTTCTCGGGCATTGCCTTCTGGACCTTTACCGGCTTGGTGGCCTTCTCGGAAGCCTTGGCGTGAGAGGGTTGCTGCTTGCGGGACGATGTCGCGCCGGACTTGTGGCCCTTCGTCTCCGTGGCTCCGCCCGACTTGCCGGATTTGCCGCGCTCGGATCCACCGCCGTGACCCCCGTCGCGGCCGCCGCCATGGTCGCTACCGCCACCACCACCGTTGCCGCCTTTGGCATAGGCGCTGTCGATCAGCCCAAGGGTACCGCCTGCAACCGGCGCGACCGCCAGCGTCAGGATCATGATGCTCCGGGTGACTATGTGCGTCATAGCCATGAAAAACCTCCATACGTTCAGTTTAGCCATTCCCTTGTCCTGCGGACCGAAAGAACGACGTATACAAATGCGGAAGATATCTGCGCCCCTTTCACGGCGCTATCGGCCCCCGACTATTGCCTCCCCTTCTAGGACTTAGGTCCGGGCCGGACGCATCAAAGGTCCGATCGGACCAACGGGAGCCATCGCGGATTGACCGCTACTCGATAGTGGTTAGGGTAGCGCAGCCTTGCTACAATCGCGGCGCCTTATGAGCGGCGACCGATCCGAGAGACCCGGTGCGCGTTAAACAACTTATTTCCCGCTGGAATTCGCAGTCCCTCGCTGCCCAGTTTCTGTTAATCGGCGGTGTGGTCGCCACCTGCGCCATGGTGCTGGTTGGTGCCTTCGTTTCCAATCGCATCGAGGACGCGGTCACCCGGAATTCGGCTGCGACGACCGCGCTCTACGTGGACAGCGTGATTGCGCCGCTGCTCCCCGACATGCAGAAGAACGAGGTGCTCGACGAAACGGTGTCGCGCGCGCTGGACGAGACGCTTGGTCAAGGTGCGCTGGGCGATCGACTTCTTTCGTTCCGGCTTTGGCGCGCGGATGGCACGCTTCTCTATTCGAGCGATCAGAAGGCAATCGGCCAGAAGGCCGAGCTTAGTCGCGAACTGCAGACGGCGTTCTCGGGCAAGATGGCTGCGCGTTTCGACCAGGTAGGGGACGCCGCGACGGTAGAAGACGGCGTTCCTGCGCTGGCGATCTACAACCCGGTGCTGCAGCCCTGGTCCGGGCAGGTGGTTGCCGTTTCGGAGTTTCATGAAGTCGCGAACGACTTCCAGCAAAGTCTGACAGAGGCCCGGACCCACACTTGGCTGGCGGTCGCTGCCTTCACGCTTGCCTTCTTCGTCGTGCTATCTGCGATCGTTCTGCGCGGCAGCAAGACGATCGAGAGCCAGCGGCATGCTCTCAACCAACGGGTCGAAGAGCTTTCGGCATCGCTCGCGCAGAACGAGACCTTGCGCAAGCGTCTTCAGCGCGCTTCACAGCGCGCCACCGCGCTGAACGAAAGCTATCTCAGGCGCATCGGCGCGGACCTGCACGACGGCCCGGCCCAGCTCGTGGCCTATGCGTCGTTGAGGTTGGATAGCGAAGCCCTGAAGAGCGAGGCGACGCCTGTCATAACGCGCCAACGCGAGATCGGCGCGATCAAGGCGAGCCTCGACGAGGCCATGCAGGAGATCCGGACAATTTGCGGCGGTCTGGTCCTGCCGCAGATAGAGACGGCGGGGCTCGCCGATATCCTGCAGCGCTGCGTGAAGGCTCACCAGCGCCAGACGGGATCTCCTGTCGAGTTGAATCTGGCGAATCCTCCGGATAGCCTCTCGCAGGCAGCCAAAATTTGCATATACCGCTTCGTGCAGGAAACACTTAACAACGGCTATCGCCACGCGGACGGTGTCGGTCAACGCGTGTCGCAGTGGATGCGCGGCGATCGCGTCACGATCGAGGTCGCCGACGGCGGCCCCGGCTTCGACCCAAGCCAGATCAAACCGACGAGCCTTGGTCTTGCGGGACTGCGTGAACGGATCGAAAGTCTCGGAGGGACGTTCGAGCTCATCGTGACTGCGACCGGCACGACCGTGCGCATGACGACCAGTGTCAGGGAGATGTAACGACATGATGGCAGGGATACGTGTCGCCGTGGTGGACGACCACCCGTTGTTTCGGGAAGGGGTGGCCAGGAGCCTGTCGGAGATCGATGGCTTCGACATCATCGCGGAAGGCAGCTCGAAGGACGATGCGATCCGGATCGCCGAGAGCCTGAAGCCGGACGTGATGTTGATGGATATTTCCATGCCCGGCGGGGGGCTGGAGGCGATCGTGCCGATTCTCGATGTCGCCCCGTCGCAAAAGATCATCATGCTCACGGTCTCCGAGGACGGCGACGACGTCACAACTGCGCTCGACCGCGGTGCCACCGGTTATGTGCTCAAGGGGGTGGGCGCGCGGGCGCTTGCCGATGTCATCCGCGCGGTGGCCTCGGGCGAGCGCTACGTGGCGCCGACCTTGTCTGCAAAACTGCTGTCCAGTCGATCACCGTCGGTTTCCGGCAAGTCAGGTTTGATTTCCAACCTGACGCCACGCGAAAAAGAGGTCTTGCAGCTGGTTGCAGCCGGCATGAGCAACAAGCATGTCGCAATCGAGCTCGATCTGCAGGAAAAGACCGTGAAGCATCATATGACCCAGATCATGACGAAACTGGGTGTCGCCAACCGGACCGAAGCCGCGATGGTGTTGCGCGACGCGCGTGAGTCGTGACCTGCCAGGGCCGATGTCTCGGATGCCTGCTACATTCATTTCGCGGGTGTCTGATGAAGCGCTAAATCGGCGTTTTTAGTGGGCGAGCGACTGCAAGCGTTGCTTGTCGGTGGTTGTCGCCCGTCGATTGATGATCGTGCGGCCGCGGGCATCCTTCATGATATAGCGCCCCTTGATGATCTCTTCGCTTATGCCGCCCTTGTGGCGAACACCGACTTCGGAGCCGTCGCTGTCGCCAGCCGGCTCTTCAGTGGCGCGCGAATCCTTCGACTTTCCTTCGGACTGAGTGCCCCCGGATTTGTCATTTCCCTTGCTGTTTCCTCCACCATTGCCGCCACCGTTTCCCCCGCCATTGCCATTGCCATTACCGCCGGCATTGCCGTTACCGTTACCGTTCTTGGCGTAGGCGGTCTTCTCGGTGATTTTCAGCCCGTCGTTTGTAACATCGAGCTCGTAGGGGAGGGTGGTTGCCAGAAGGAGGACCATCGGCCAGAAGAATACTGCAAGAAAAATCCGGCACATCGCCTTTTCAAATCCCCTGGAATACCTGGTGCCTGCACAGGCGACGCCCGGCTTGCGCCTGGACGTCACGACTTTGCTCACGCCCGCCACGTCCCGTCAACGGGTGTCGTCAATGGTCCTGCGTTCCCAGACCTTTCCCCTCGCGTCGGCAAGACATTCGTCGGACCCGCATAGGACCAAGGTCCGGGAGCCCGCGCTCGACCTGCTGGCACTGGCGCACCAATCGGGAAATAGTCGCCAATTGACGATCGCGGCATGAAATTGTTCCACGTTTCGTTGTATCGTTTCATTTGGCCATATTCTCGACACCGAGATCGCTGACGTCTCCGCCAGGCTGGGACCACCCGGCGCTCTTCGAAGCGCCCCCCTGTATCTCTTTGAGGCGGTACGGGCGGGCGTTTCACGCCTATTTGAAAGATCATCCGCTTGTCACACGACATATCCTCCGGGACCGTCAAGAAACGCATCGTGCTGCATTTTTCCGGCTTCGAGCCGCTGGATGCTGCCAAGCATCAGGCGCGTTACCAGCGATCAGCGCTCAAGACTGCCAAACTGCAGGATTTCGCCGTAAAGGTCGGTGCCGTGCATGCCGATGGGCCGAGCCGCTATTTCGACGTCGACAGCGAGGGCCGCGACTGGCAAACGAAGAGCCGCGTCTACATCTTCGATCACGACGATCTCGTCAGTTATCTGAACGGCCGGCCGACGCTCTCCCGAATTGTCGGCGGATTCCGCAGTGCGGCCCGGGTCGTCTGGGAGGGTGGGGCGCTTGCCTATTTCCGGCACGCCTGGCGTTTTGGCCTGTTCTTCATCTTTCCCTTCCTGCTTGTGTCGATCGGGCTGGCTCTGAGCGCGCTGATCGGTACGGCGCCCTATTGGCTGGCGCTCGAACCATGGCTGCTGCTCGCAAGCGGACCCGCTGCCTATCTCTTTTTCTTCAAGCTTTTCCTTCCCTGGTCGGACAGGTGGCACACGCTTCATCTCTTTGCCGATTGGGAGCTGGCCGTTGCCGTCGCCACAATGGAGAAACCCTATTTCAAACAGTGGCTTGAAGATTGTTTGGTCTCGGTGCGGGCGGCACTCGCCGAACCGGCAGACGAATATGTCATCAGCTCGCACAGCATGGGCTCGAGCATAGCTGCCCATGTTGTCGGCGCGTTGGTGGAGCGGGACGCAAGCTTGCTCCAGGGAAAACGCATTGTCTTCGCGACGCTTGGCGGAGCGATCCTGCAATGCGCCCTTCTGCGCTCAGCCGACGTGTTGAGGTCCCGAGTCGGTGCGATCGCCCGCGCCCGGGAGGTCTTTTGGTTCGACGTCCAGTGCCTGACGGACGCGATCAATTTCTACCGATGCCAGGTCGTTGCGCTCGCAGGGCATCCCACTGCGCCGCAACCACCCATCGTTTTCATCCGGGTCAAACACCTGCTTTCTCCGGAACGCTACCGGAGGATAAAGCGCGATTTTCTTCGGGTTCACCGCCAATATGTGCTGGACGCCGATGTTCGCGCGTCCTTCGATTTCACCATGATGACAGCTGGACCGCTGCCGGCGGCCTCGTTCGCCAATCCTGCCGCATCGTCGCCGCGCAGCATTGTTGCCGCGCCGCTGCAAAGCCAGCCCAGCTTGAGGCTGAACTGATCTCTCAATTTTCAGGGATCAGTCCGTCTCAAGCTTTCAATAAGGAGAGACCGCTTTCCCGATCGAACAGATGCAGGCCTTCCGGCCTGACGGCGAACGAGACGGCATCGCCCGGCTTCGGGCAGGCGCTGGCCCTGACCAGGGCTCCGACTTCCTTGTCGGCAAAAAGGAAGGTCACGAGCGCGTCATTGCCGTGGAACTCGACGAGATCGGCAGTACCCGAGATGTGGTCGACACCCTCCGTTGCGGTCCTGAGATCGGCCGGACGCACGCCGAGCACCAGTTCTTGGCGGTGGCGAAGCGCGAACTTTTCACCTGGCACGGTGAAGCTGCCGCCGGCACTACGCAGTAGCCACCCGCCTTCCGTCTTCTCGGCGGTCACATCGATGAAGTTCATGTTGGGGGTCCCGATGAACCCGGCGACGAAGAGCGTGCGTGGCCGCTCATAGATTTCGGCGGGCGTGCCGACTTGCTCGATTGCGCCGCCCTTCATCAGCACGATCCGATCGGCAAGCGTCATCGCCTCGAGTTGGTCGTGGGTCACATAGATGGTCGTCGTCTTCAGCTTCTGGTGCAGACGGGCGATCTCGACGCGCATGTGGTTGCGGAGTTTGGCGTCGAGATTGGAAAGCGGCTCATCGAACAGGAAGACGCGCGGCGTCTTGATCATGGCGCGGGCGATCGCGACGCGCTGCTGCTGTCCGCCCGACAATTCCGTCGGCTTGCGGGTGAGATAGGGCTCGAGCCCGAGCGTTGCGGCAACGGCGCGAATCCGGGTGTCGATCTCCGGCTTCGGCACCTTCATGCGCTTCAATCCGAAGGCGATGTTGTCGTAGATCGTCATGTGCGGATAGAGCGCGTAGTTCTGGAAGACCATGGCAACGCCGCGATCCCTCGGCGGCAGATGGTTGACCGTGCGGCCGCCGATCGAGACGGTGCCGCCGGAGATATCCTCAAGTCCGGCGATCATGCGCAGAAGCGTGGACTTGCCGCAGCCGGACGGCCCGAGAAACACGATGAACTCGTGGTCGGCGACATCGAGGTTGAAATCCTTGATGACGTTGACGGCGCCATATTGCTTGTCGACGCGGGAACAGACGATGTTTGCCATGGCTCAATCCCTCCCACTGTCCATGAGGATCTGCAGCTTGATGTCCGTCGGTCGGGCCGAGGCCGCCCGCTCGAACGCCCTGATGCTGTCGTCGAACCGGAAGGTTTCGGTAATCAAGGGTTTCAGGTCGACCTTGCCCGACGCGATCAGTTGCAGGGCCCGGTCGAAGATATTGGCGTAGCGGAACACCGTCTCGATGCGGACCTCCTTCGAGATCGCGCCGGGCACGTCGAACTGGACGGCTTCGACCGGCAGGCCCACCAGCACCACGGCACCGCCCGCGCGCACCAGATCGAAAATTCCTGAAAAGGCCTTGGCGCTGCCGCTTGCCTCAAAGACGAGATCCGTGCCCCAGCCGCCAGTTTCCGCGGTGATGACATCGGCAAAGGAACGCTCGGCGATGTTGACCGGCGTGATACCGGGATACTGCGCGGCGATCGCCAGCTTTTCGGCAGAGAAGTCGGAGATGAAGACACGGCTGCAGCCGCCGGCAAGGGCTGCAAGCGCGACCATGATGCCGATCGGCCCGCAGCCGATGACGGCGGCGACGTCGCCCGGCGCGATTCGGGCGCGGGCAGCCGCCTGCATGCCGATGGCGAAGGGCTCGACCATCGCACCTTCGGCAAAGGAGACATTGTCGGGCAGCTTGTAGGTGAAGGCGGCGGGGTGGACGGTAAATGGCGTCAACACGCCATGCACCGGCGGCGTCGCCCAGAAGCGCACCTTGGGGTCGACATTGTAGATGCCGAGCTTGGAGGCGCGGGACGAAAGGTCGGGAACACCCGGCTCCATGCAGACGCGATCGCCGACGTCGAGCGTTTCGACATTGCTGCCGACCGCGACGACGGTGCCGGCCGCTTCATGGCCGAGCACCATCGGCTCACGCACCACATAGGGGCCGATGGCGCCATGGGTGTAATAGTGCACGTCGCTGCCACAGACGCCGACCGTGTGGATGGCGATCTTGACGTCATCCGGGCCGAGCGTGAGCGGGAGATCGATCTCCCGGAGCGCGAGCTCGCCTTTTTGCTCGAGGACCAATGCTTGCATGAAGGAATTCCTTGTTTCAGCGTATCTGGTTTTCGCGGTCTTGGGATTCATTGCGTCTTGCGCTTGAAGGCGCTGTTGAGCATGCCGCTTAAGACCCCGATGAACAGCAGCGGCGGAATGGAGAGCAGCACGACGGATGCGTTGAGGATGCCCCAGGGCACGTCACGGCCGAGCTGGGTCAGCTCCGAGGCTACGATCGGCAGCGTCTTGGCGTCCGACGTCGTCAGCATCAGCGCGATCAGGAACTCGTTCCAGACGAGCACGAAGGCAAAGGCGACGGCGCCGATCAGCGAACGAAGCGCGATCGGCAGCGCAATCAGGAAGAAGATCGCATAGGGGCCGTAGCCATCGACGCGGGCCGCTTCCTCGACTTCCTTCGGCACCCGCGCAAAGGCGGGGACGCCGAGCCAGATGATGGTCGCGAGCGTCAGCAGCGAATAGGTGACGATCATCGACAGGCGCGTGTCGTAAAGCCCGAAGTCGAGCCAAATGACCATCAGCGGAATGGCGATCGCGACGGGCGGCAGGAAGCGCAGCGACAGCACGAAGAACTGGATGTCGCGGGACCGGCGGTTGGGGTAACGCGCGATGGCGTAAGCCGCGGGCAAGCCGAGCACGGCACCGATCAGCACAGACGCACCCGAGATCAGCAACGAATTGACGAGGCCGGCAAAGACGCTTTCGCGGCCGAGAACGTAGGCGAAATTGTCGAGTGTCGGCTCGAAAATGAAGAGCGGCGTCGGCGTGACGATGTCGACGCGGTTCTTGAAGGCGTTGAGTGTCGTCCAGACCATCGGGAAGACGGCGGAAAGTGCGGCAAGGCCGAGGATCAGCCGGCCAATGAGGCGGCCAAGCGTGTGGACGGTCATCACTGAACCCTCTTCCAGATGAAGGTGAAGGCGATCGAGGTGGCGATCATCATCAGAACGGCCATGCTGGAGGCATAGGAGATGCGGCCGGACTCGATGAAACCTTGTGAGAAGGCATACATGTCGAGCGTTTCCGTCGCGATGCCGGGGCCGCCGCGGGTCATGACGTAGATCAGGTCGAAGGCGCGCAGCGACTCGATCATCTTGACGAAGGCAAGCGAGATCAGCGGCGCCTTCAGCATCGGCAGCGCAATGAAGGTATAGATCTCCCAAGTGCGGGCATGGTCGAGCCGGGCCGCCTCGAACGGCTGCGGCGGCAAGGTTTCCAGCAGTTTCAAAACGATGACCGCAAAGAACAGGCCCCATTGCCAGACGTCGACGAGGGCGACGGTCGCAAGCGCGGTTGCGGGATTGGACAAAAGGTCGAGCGGCTGTCCGGTGATTGCCTTGTAGGGATAGGTGGCGATGCCATAGAGCGGATGGAAAGCGAATTTCCAGACAAAGGCCGCAGAGACGCGCGGCAGGATCACCGGCACCAGAAACAGAAGCGCCAGCAGGTTGCGCGTGCGCGGCGATACGCATTCGAAGAGCAGAATGCCGAGGCCGACAGCGATCAGCAGCGTCATGCCGACGGTCACCGCTTCCCAGGTCAGCGAGACGCCGATGGCGTTGACGAAACGGCGATCCGAGAACAGGTCGATGTAGTTGGCAAGGCCGATGAAGCTGCCGTCGGGACGGCTGAGTTCCCGGTTCTGGAAGGAGATGTAGATCGCATAGGCCGTGGGCACGAGGGCCAACACGGCGAGGATCCCCATGGCCGGGGTAAGAAAGACCACCGGCAGGCTGTTTTTCGTCTTCATGTCATGCGTCCTACGGCTCGTCGCGCCGATCGTGCAGCGGTCCACCGGCGCGGCTGTCGGCTTTGCCGATGGACCCCAGGAGGAACGGTGTTACTGGCTGCGGGCAACCAGGTCCTTGGCAAAGCCGTCGAGCTCGTCGAGGCCTTCCTTGATGTCGCTGCGCGTTCCGGTGATCAGCTCTTCAAGGATGATGCCCCAGCGGTCGCCGAGATCAGGCCATTGCGGGCTCTGCCAGAAATTGACGGCGGTAACCTTGCCGGTATCGGCAAGCGCCTGGCCGAGGTCGGGGCCGTAGAGCTCGGCGAATTTCGGGCTGGTCATGATGCTGGTGCGGTTGAGTTCGCTGAACTGTCCGGCTTCGAGCCGTCGAGCCTCGTTCTCCTTCGAGGTCGCCCAGGCGACGAACAGGCCGGCGCAGGCCTTGGAAGCCTCGTCCTTGTTGGCCTTCATCCCGATTGCCAGACCATGACCGTAGCCACCACCGGTCAACGGTGCCGGCGGCGGCAGGTAGCCGACCTTGCCGGCGACCTTGGACGATTTCGGATCGATCGCCATGCCGACGAGCGGGGTGGATTCGATCAGCATCGCCACCTGGCCGGAGGTGAAGGCGCCGACCGCCTCGTCCCAGCCTCCGGTCTGGCTGCCCGGTGCCGAGTATTTGAACAGTTCGAGATAGGTCTCGGTCGCCTTGACTGCCTGCTCGCCGTTAAAGACCGGCGTCTTGTCGTCGAACCAGTTGCCGCCGAACCCTTTGAAGAAGGGCATCCAGCGCCAGACATTGGCGCCCGAGCCGCGTTGGCCGCGAAGGGCCGTGCCATAGATGCCCTGGTCGGGCTGGTTCAGCTTCTTCACCGCGACGACGTATTCGTCGAGCGTCTTCGGCGGGGCGATGCCGGCCGCTTCGAGCAGGTCCTTGCGGTAAACCATCAAGTCGCCGCCGCCGGTGACCGGCGCAAACCAGACCTTGCCGTCATAGGTCGCCACCTTCTGCCGGCCGGGATCGAAGTCGGCGTAGTCGTAGTCATCAGGATAATAATCCATCAGCGGTGCGACCCAGCCGGCCGAAGCGAAGAGCGCCACATTGGCCTCGTCGATGTAATAGACGTTGTACTTGCCGATGGTCGAGGCGTCGGCCTTGGTCTTGGCGCGCCGGTCGTTTTCGTTGAGATAGTCGATCTCGAAGGATGCGCCGCCGGAGATTTTCTCGAATTCGGACTTGTAGTCTTCGAGCAGCGTCAGGCCGTCGCGCGGCTGTGCGAGCACCTTGATCGTGCCGGAGCATTCGGCGGCGACCGCGACAGTCGTCAGGCCGGTGGAAACAAGGCATGCGAAGGCGATGCTCGAAACGAGCGTCTTGGCTTTTGTCATTGTGAAAAGACCTCCCCAGGTCATCGATGCGCGCCGGATACTCCTCAGATCCAGTGCGCTTTCCTCATAGCGAACCGTTTCGCTGATCCTGATGATAGGCCTAACGCTCCGCCGAACTAGCGTGCGCGATGCGGCGATTCTATACTTTCATGCGCAGTTTTTCCCATGAGGGACTGTTTGCAGCGCAGCAAATGCAAGGATTCATCGTTTTTGCCGAAAGTCGCGCCTAGGAGCGGGAGGTCCGACGCTGGCTGGTCAGCCGCCGATAGGCCGATGGCGTCATCTTGTGCTGGCGCAGGAAGGTGCGGTTGAAATTGGAAATGTTGAGATAGCCGACCTCGAAGCAGATGTCGGTGATCGGCATGTCGGTCTCGGCGAGCAACTTGCAGGCCTGCCAGATGCGCAGCTTGTTGACGTGGTCGGTGAAGGTGTTGCCGGTGTTCTTTTTGAAGAAGCGGGAGAAAGCCGTCTCGCTCATGCCGGCCTGTCGGGCGAGGTCGGCCAGATGTATGTCGGTGGCAATGTTCTCGTAAATGAACGCCAGAGCGCCTCGCAGCACGTCGAGCGATTTCTGATCGAGTTCCGGCGCAAATTCGGGAGACGAGAGCAGCTCGTATTCCTCGGTGTTCACGAGGAGCTCGAGAAGCTGGATGAACAATGAAAAGCGCGATAGCCCTTTCAAGGCGCCCATGCGTTCTATCAGTTCGGCGCCTTCCGCACGGGTCTGCCCGTAAAACACCAGACCCCGTTCGGCGCGCGCAAAGAAGGCCTCGAGTTCGGCGAATTCCGGCAAGGCGTCGGTGATCTCGCGCATGCGATCCGGATGGAACTGGATGACGATGTCGCGCCCCACGATGACCTCGCCGGGCTCCGTGACCGTCACCCAATCATGCGGCAGATTGCTGCCGATGACGGTGAGATATCCCGGATCGAACCGGCCGATATGATCGCCGACGAAGGCAAGGCCCGAGGCCTTGCGGATGAGATGGATCTCGATCTCCGGGTGGAAGTTCCAGACGTTGCGCTCCCAGGGATAATCGTCGAGGCGCCAGAGAAACGTCTCGTTGACGCCGGTGACGATGTGCTCGAAGGTCGGCGGGTTGGTCGCAAGCGAAGGGGGCTTGGCTGGCGCGCGCCTGGAGTTTCGCGCCATACTCATTGCCCAGCCCTCCTTCGCCCGGTGCTTATCGGCTGTCTCCCCTTGCCGAAGAGGGCGTCCTGATCGCGCCCCCGATGGAAAACACTCTACGCGCGTTCGGCCCAGATCTTCGCCAGTTCGACCAGCGTCTTGACGCTGCGTTCCATGTCCTGGCGGCTGACCCATTCGAGTGGCGAATGGAAGGCATGACCGCCGGCAAAGAGGTTGGCCGAGGGCAGGCCCATGAAGGAAAGCCGTGAGCCGTCGGTGCCGCCGCGGATGCTGCCGCGCACGGGCTGCATGCCGGCGCGCCGGATCGCCTCCATGGCATTCTCGACGATTTCCGGATGACGGTCGAGCACGACCTTCATGTTGCGGTATTGCTGCTTGACCTCGAAGCTGTAGGTGGAGCCCGGATAAACCTTCATCACGTCCTTGACGATCGCCTCGAGCATGACTTCCTTCTTGGTGAGGCCCGCCTCATCGAAATCGCGAATGATGAAGCCAAGCTGCGCCTTGTCCATCGAGCCGGTCACGCCGGTCGGGTGCACGAAGCCATCGCGACCTTCCGTGCCCTCGGGAGAAACATCTCTTGGTAGCCGGCTAATTATATGGCCGGCGATCTTGATCGCGTTCTCCATCTTGTCCTTGGCAAAGCCCGGGTGGATGGCCACGCCGTGAATGACGATCTCGACGCCATCGGCGGAGAAGGTCTCGTCTTCGATATGCCCCGCGGTTTCGCCATCGACCGTGTAGCAGAATTCAGCGCCGAGCTTCTTGAGGTCGACCTTGTCGACGCCGCGGCCGATTTCCTCGTCCGTGGTGAAGAGCAGCTTGATCGTGCCGTGCTTGATGTCGGGATTGTCGACGAGAACCTGAGCGGCGGTGACGATTTCGGCAAGGCCGGCCTTGTCATCGGCGCCAAGCAGCGTGGTGCCGTCGGTCGTGACGATGTCGTTGCCGATCTGGTCGTTCAGAACCGGGTGGTCGGCGACGCGGATGACCTGCTGTGGGTCGCCGACAAGCCGGATATCGCCGCCCTGGTAGTTGCTGACGATCTGCGGCTTGACGTTGGTGCCGGTGAAATCGGGTGCCGTGTCCATATGCGAGCACCAGCAGATGACCGGTACCGGCTTGTCCACATTCGAGGATATGGTGGCGTAGACATAGCCGTTTTCGTCGAGATGCGCGTCGGCAAGGCCGATCGCCCGCAGTTCCTCGACGAGCACGCGACCGAGGTTCTTCTGCTTTTCCGTCGATGGCTGCGTCTTCGACCTGGCGTCGGATTGCGTGTCGATGACGACATAACGGAGGAAGCGGTCGAGAACGGTATCGGTCATGGGCGGGATCCAATGCTGGTGGGCGTGAAACCGCTATACTCCCGCGCCACGATTCCTCAAACCGGATTCGGTCATGGCGTATCGTGCGGGAGTATCTTGGCTCAGCGGTCTTCGCGTGTATGCCAGATGCTCAGGATAAAGATCGTTGACTGCTTTATCTCATAGCGCATTTCATAGTGTCCAACGAGCAAGCGACGAACTTCGCGTGGCGCGAATTCGTCCAGGCGTTCCCCGAGGCGGGGCTGTTCGATCAGATGGGACGGCGCGGAGATCAAGGACTGCACCGTCCGTGCCGCGGCCCTCCTGTTGACGGGCGCCAAAAACTCGAAAAGGCGCCCCAAATCGGACGAGGCCTTCGGCGTCCATTTCAGTTCCATCATTGCGGAACGGGGAGTGGTGCGTCGCTGTCGAGGCTGTCGGCCCAGGCCTGCATGGCCTGATGATCGATGACGTTTCCGGCATCCACATCGGCAAGCGCCTCAAGCGTCAAACGGCGTCGCTCTTCTTCCTGGTCGACCCAGGCTGCAAGCGCCTGCTTGATGATCCAGCCGCGCGGTCGCTCCAAACGGGCAGCGAGCTGATCCACCTTTTCTGCAAGCGGCAACGGAACGTGCGCAGTCAGCACTTTCGTTTCCATGTGCATCTCCTTTAATCGGCATCAATCATAGTGATTAACATTGATTAAGTCGATGATATTCGGTGTTCGACTCCATCTAACGGGCGGCACGCGATAGTAGAAACGCTAGTAAGACCCGCCCGATCGCCCCATCGTTCCGGCATCGCCACTGCCACCTTTGAATTCCGCGGCCAGCTTCGACGTTGCGCCGACCAGCAGGCTCACGTCGTTGCCGACAGCGACGAAAGTCGCGCCAAGTTCGAGGTAGCGGCGGGCGAGCGCCTGGTCCGACGTGAGAATGCCTGCCGCCTTCCCGTGAGACTGGATCGCCAGCAGCGCCGCTTCGACGGCCGCCTGCACTTCGGGCGCGCCGGGCTTGCCAAGGAAGCCCATGTCGGCAGCAAGGTCGGCTGGGCCGATGAAGACGCCATCCACACCATCGGTCGTGGCGATCTCGTCGAGGGCTGCAAGGCCGGCGCGGCTTTCGATCTGCACCAAAAGGCAGATCTCGTCATTGGCGGTCTGCAGGTAGTCCGGGATGCGGTTGAAGGCCGACGCCCTGGCAAGGGCCGCGCCGACGCCGCGCACGCCATGGGGCGGATAGCGCACCGCTCGTACCAGTGCCCGGGCCTGTTCGGCGCTTTCGACCATCGGCACCAGCAGCGTCTGCGCGCCGATATCGAGGATCTGCTTGATCATCCAGGTTTCGCCGATCGGTGGGCGGACGATGGCGTGGCTTGGCGAGGCTGCGAGCGCCTGCAACTGCGCGGCCAGCAGCGGTACGTCGTTCGGCGCATGTTCGGCGTCGATGAGCAGCCAGTCAAAGCCGACACCGCCGCAGACCTCGGCGGTGTAGGGATTGGCAAGCGCCAGCCAGAGACCGATCTGCGGGCACTTTTCGGTAAGGGCTTGTTTGAACAGGTTGCGGGGAGCGGGCATGGTCGGTCCTATTCGAAGAAGCAGCTGACGGAGCCGGAGGGCCCGAAATCGGCGACGATGGTGTCGCCATGGCGGGCCTCGATCGGACGGATGAAGGAACCGGCGAGTACGATCTGCCCGGCTTCGATACGGTCCCCATAAATCGACAATCGATTGGCAAGCCAGGCGATGCCGCGCGCCGGATGGTTGAGCACGCCGGCGCCGAGTCCCGTCTCTTCCACCTCCGCATTGCGCGAGACGATCGCGCCCATCCAGCGCATGTCGATCGCGTCGGGCCGCATCTGCCTGCCGCCGAGAACGATGCCGGCATTGGCGGCATTGTCGGAAATGGTGTCGACGATGGTGCGTGCCTTTTTCGTTTCCGGATCCATCCGGAGAATACGGGTGTCGAGGATTTCGAGCGCCGGCGTCACATAGTCGGTGGCGTTCAGCACGTCGAAGACGGTGACGTTGGGACCGGCAAGCGGCGCCTTCATCACGAAGGCGATCTCGGCCTCGATGCGCGGCTGGATGAACCGGTTGCCCGGGATGCGCGCGCCGTCCTCGAACAGCATGTCGTCGAACAGAACGCCGGAATCGGGGATGTCGATGTTGAGCGCATATTGCATCGCCTTGGAGGTGAGGCCGATCTTCCAGCCGATCACCCGCCGTCCAGCAGCGATCTTCTGTTTCACCCAGGCGGCCTGCACCGCATAGGCGTCGTCCATGGTCATCTCAGGATGTTTGAGCGACAGCAGCGCGGTCTGAACGCGCTCGCGCTCGGCGGCGTCGAGTGCGGCTGCGGCCGCCTCGATCTGAGACTTGTCGAGCATGGATCAGGCCTCGTCGGCAATGGGGTTGATGAGCGTGCCGATGCCTTCGGCCTCGACCTCGACGATATCGCCCGGCTTCAGCCAGATCGGCGGATCGAAGCGGGCGCCAGCACCGGTCGGCGTTCCGGTGACGATGACGTCGCCCGGCACCAGCGTCGTAAAGGTCGAGACGTAGTTGATGATCTTGCGGAAGGAGAAAATCATCCGGCTGGTGCGGTCCTGCTGCCGCACTTCTCCGTTCACCCGTGTTTCGAGCCTGATATCGGCGAGCTGGGCCTCGTCAGTGAAAGGCACGAGCCAGGGGCCGATCGAGCCGGTGCGGTCGAAGTTCTTGCCCTGGGTGACGTTGAACTTGGCGTGGCGCACCCAGTCGCGGATCGTGCCTTCGTTGCAGAGTGAAAGCGCCGCGATGTGGTCCAGCGCCTTCGCCTCGGGAATCCGGCGGCCGCCCTTGCCGATGACAATGACGATCTCGCCTTCGTAGTCGAGCTGCGGGCTTTCAGGCGGGCGGATCAGCGGCTGCCCGTGGCCGGTAAACGAGCGCGGAAAACGGATGAACAGCGACGGGTTGGAAGGGGCTGCCTGGCCGTCCTTGTACTCTTCGTTGCGGTCGGGGAAATTGACGCCGACGCAGATGATCTTCTCGGGCGCCGGCACCGGGATTTCGTAGCGGATGTCGTCAAGCGAGATGTCTGCACTCAGCCCAGCCGTTTCGTCGGCAAGCCGGGCGAGGGCATCTGCCTCGATCACCTCGCGCAGCGTCGGAAAGGTCGATCCGTGCCGCCTCGTCAAGTCGATGATGCCGTTGCCGGAAACGAGGCCGTAGCCGCTCTTTCCACCGGCCGAAAAGCTCACAAAACGGGGATGGTTCATAGGGCGGCTTTCGTGCTTTTCTCGTGTTTACCCAGTGCGCCGGCAACTTCGGTGATGACCTCGAAGGCGGTTTCCGCATCCTCTTCCGTCATGTCGAATTGGCCGGCCTGGAAGCGGATCGCAACGCGACCATCGACATGGGTCTGCGTCAGGTAGATGCGGCCGTCGTCGTTGATCGCGTTGACCAGAGCAATGTTGTGAGCGTCCGCATCTCCAGCGGTGCGATGGCGGAACGAAAACAACGACAGCATCGGTGCCGTCACGATTTCGAAATCCTTGTGGTCGGCCAGCCGCTCCGCAAGCTGCTCGGACCAGCGCACATGGTTGCGGATCATCGTCTGCAGACCGTCGAGACCATGGAAACGCAGCAGGAACCAGAGTTTGAGCGCCCGGAAGCGCCGACCGAGCGGGATCGTCCATTCGGAATAGTTGATGATGCCGTCACGACCATGGGTCTTCAGGTATTCCGGCTGGATCGCCAGGGTTTTCACCAGATCATCCGGGCTGCGGATGAAATGCGCCGAGCAATCGAATTGTGCGCCCAGCCATTTGTGCGGATTGAAGACGACGGAGTCCGCCTTCTCGACGCCGGACCAGAGCTCGCGGAACTCTTCGCAGATCATCGCGGCACCGGCCCAGGCGGCGTCGACATGGACGTAGAGGCCATGGGCGTGCGCGACCCGCACCACCTCGGCGATGTCGTCGCAAGCACCCGTGCTCGTGCCGCCGGTGCAGGCAATCACGCCGGCCGGTAGCAGGCCCGCCGCCTTGTCCCTCAAGATGGCCGCTTCGAGTGCGCTGGGGTCCATCGCCCGCCGCGGCCCTTTTGCCGGGATGCGTACGAGGTTTTCCTCGCCGATGCCCGACACCCAGATCGCTCGGTCGATCGAGGTGTGGACCTGGTCGGAGGAGTAGATGCGAAGCTGCGGCTGACCGGCGAGACCCTTCTTGTTGCCCTGCCAGCCGAGCGCCTTCTCGCGCATGACCAGCACGGCCGAGAGCGTCGCCGAAGACGCGGAGTCCTGGATCACGCCGGAGAAGCCCTCCGGCAGGCCGATCGCCTGGCGCAGCCAGTCGAGGACTTTTGTTTCAAGCTCGGTCGCCGCCGGCGAGGTCTGCCAGAGCATGCACTGCGCCGCCATGGCGGTGACGAGATATTCGGCGACGACCGAGACAGGAGCGGCATTCGCCGGGAAATAGGCGAAGAAGCGCGGATGTTGCCAATGGGTCATGCCCGGCAGGATGATCTTCTCGAAATCGTCGAAGATCGCCTGCATATCCTCGCCCGTCCGCGGCGGCTGCGACGGTATCTGAGCGGCAATCGCACCCGGTGCAGTCTGGGCCCGCACCGGCCGGTCGCGTAGCGACGCCCGATAGTCGGCCCCCCATTGCGCTGCCTTCAGCGACCATTCGCCGAAACTCTTCTGGTCCATCTACTTCTCCCGTCGTTTGTGCCGCTGTACCCGATACGTCTTTCGCGTCAGGGCGCGACGATCGGTTGGGCCTTCAGGATCGAGTCCCGGATCTCGGCGCCGGCGAAGACGCTGCCTTCCTCGAACCAGGACTTCGGCGCCGGCGCGCCCCAGAGTGTCTGGCGCTGCGGGTCCTTCAGGTCCCATTTGATCGGTTCGAGATCGGGATCGACGGTCTGGTAGTCGGAGCAATAGATCTCGATGCGGTGGCCATCCGGGTCGCGCACATAGAGGAAGAAGGCGTTGGAAATGCCGTGGCGGCCGGGGCCGCGCTCGATGTTGGCAAGCCAACCGGAGGTCGACATCAGGTCGAGCAGGTCGATGATGTTGAGCGGCGTTGGCACCCAGAAGGCAGTGTGGTGCAGGCGCGGACCGCGGCCGTTGGTAAAGGCGATGTCGTGCACGCCGCCCTTGCGATGGGTCCAGGCGGCCCAGAGGCGTCCGGTTTCCTCGTCGGCGGTGTATTCCGTCACCCGGAAACCGATCTCGTTGTAGAAGGCGACCGCCTCGTCGACATTGGGCGAGAAGCAGTTGAAGTGGTCGATGCGCAACGGCTTCACGCCGCGGTAGAGCGCGTACTTCTGGTGGATCGGCGGCAGCCGGTCCATCTTCGAATAGAACTCGAGCGGAATGCCCTGCGGGTCACGGGTGCGGAAGGTGCGCGACTGGTAGGGGCGCTCGATCCACTCGACCGGCAAATCCTTCGCCTTGAAGAAATGCGCCGCCTTATCCAGATCCTCATCACCATAGACCTTGAAGCCGAGGTCGCGCGCTTCTGCGCTCGTCGCCTTCTTGAGGATGATGCAGTGATGCCCACGCTCCTCCATGGCCCTCAGATAGATCGTGTCCGCCGTCTCGTCGGTGACCTGCAGGCCGAGCACGTCGACATAGAAGGCGCGCGATTTGGCAAGATCGGTGACGGCGAGCTCGACGTGGCTCAGCCGCACGATGTTGAAGGGTGGGTAGAGGTTCGGTTTCGGCAAGGGCATTGATGTCTCCTCCAGAATGTTCTGCCAGCGCGCTCAGCCGCCGAGCTTGGCGATCGCATGCGCCGAGCTGGCAAAGGCGATGTTCTTGGTTTCCATGTAAAAGTCGAACGACCAGTCGCCACCGTCGCGGCCGATGCCCGAGCTCTTGACGCCGCCGAAGGGTGTCGGCAGGTGGCGCACGTTCTCCGAGTTCACCCAGATCATCCCGGCTTCGAGATGATCGGTAAAGCGGAAGGCGCGGGTGACGTCGGACGTCCAGAGATAGCCGGTCAGGCCGTATTGTACGTCGTTGGCAAGCGAAAGCGCCTCCGCCTCGTCCTTGAACGGGATTGCGGTCAGAACCGGCCCGAAGATCTCCTCCTGGGCGATGCGCATCCCGTTGTTGGCTCCGGTGAAGAGCGTTGGGCTGACGTAGCAGCCGCCACCCGGGCCAGCGAACTTCTCGCCACCGGCGGCAATGGTCGCACCTTCCTCGCGGCCGATGCGGATATAGTCGAGCACCTTCTTTTCGTGCACCGGATGGATGAGCGGGCCGACGACGGTTTCCGGATCGAGCGGATGGCCGACCTTGATGCGCTTCGCCTTTTCGGCGACGAGCGCGGTGAAGCGATCATAGATGCTGTCCTCGACCAGAAGGCGCGAGGACGAGGTGCAGCGCTCGCCGTTCAGCGAATAGATCATGAAGACGGCGGCGTCGGCAGCACGCTCCAGATCGGCATCCGCAAAGACGATCACAGGGTTCTTGCCGCCGAGTTCGAAATGGACGCGCTTCAGCGTTTCTGCACCCTGCTTCATGATCATCGAGCCGGTGCGGCTTTCGCCGACAAAGCCGATCGCCTTGATGGCGGGGTGCTCGGTGAGCGCCCGCCCGGCATCCTCGCCGAAGCCGTTGACGAGGTTCCATACACCCTTCGGCAGGCCGGCTTCCTCGGCGATCTCCACCAGCAGCCGTGCGGTCAGCGGTGAGAACTCCGCCGGCTTGTGCACGACCGTGCAGCCGGCGGCAAGCGCCGGGGCGATCTTCCAGGTCGACAGCATGAAGGGCGTGTTCCACGGCGTGATGATGCCGACCGGGCCGATCGGCACACGCGTCGTCATGTTGATCTGGTTGCCACCGCGCAGCACCTTGCCGTCACGCGCTTCCGGCGCGCGGTCAGCGAAGAAGCGGAAGTTTTCGGCACCGCGCAGCGCTGCCTTGGCCATGAATTTCATCGACTGTCCGGTGTCCATGCACTCGATGAAGGCGATCTCCTCGGCGCGCGCAACGATCGCGTCGGCAATCTTGTGCAGCAGCTTCTTGCGCGCCTCACCGGGCATCGCGGCCCAATCGGCGAAAGCGGCTTTCGCAGCCTTGGCCGCCCGGTCGATATCGGCGGCCTTGCCACGGGCGATCCTTGCGAGCGGCTTCAGGTCGACGGGCGAGATCGTTTCGAAGGTTTCGCCGTCAAGTGCCGGCACCGCCTCGCCGTTGATGTGGTTGAGCACGCCCTCGCTTTTGAAGCGGGCGAGGTAGCGTTCCGCCTTGGCGAGGTTTTCGTCGAGCTTGGACATGGTGTTCTCCGATGCTGGCGCTGGCTTTCGCCGCGCACTGCTGTGTTTCTGGGGGAGGGCCGCGCTCAGCCTTCGGCGGCGCGCAGCCGCGGGTGAATGGCGTTTTTCTTCCAGCTCAGATCTGGATCGATCTCACGGATCTCGAGGCTGAGGGCGAAATGCGGCGTGGCGAAGAGTTCCGAAAGCTCATTGCTCACGGCCTTGAAGATGGCGTCACCGGTCACCTTCTTCTCCGCTTCCGTGCGGCCACGGCCGATGCGGAAGGACAGGTCGATGAAGCCGTTCTCTGGCAAAAGGTCGGCGATTGCATAGTCGGCGCTGCGAATGGTGCGCACCCTGACGGCGCCGAGTTCGAAGAGGCCGGTGCCGAGGATGGTCGCGTGGATCGTGCGGCACAGCTTTGCAAAGTCGACACGGCCGTCGAGATTGCCGGAATATTCGATTGTCAGATGCGGCATCTTTCCTCCCGATGCGCCCTTATATATTTAACATGTTAACAAAATTGCCGACGGTGTCAAGCAACTTGCTTCCCGCAGCGCCAGCCAATTGCAGAACGAACGAAAATGTCCGATAGAACGCCCATGAGCCGCGACAAAAACCCTGATGACCTTGGCCACGACGCCCTCCTGCCGCACAACACGCGCCGGTCGCTGCCGATCGCGCTTTTGCGCGCCCGCGAAGCGGTCATGGCCCATTTCCGCCCAATGCTTGCGCGCCACGACATTACCGAGCAGCAATGGCGGGTCATCCGTATCCTTGCCGAGGCTGGAAGGGTCGACGCGTCGGAAATGGCCGACAAGGCCTTTATCCTGGCTCCGAGCCTGACCCGCATCATCCGCTCGCTCGAAGAGCGCGGCCTGATCTCCAAGCACAAGGATGCCGACGACGGCCGGCGCGTGCTCTTGGAGATTGCGCCCGAGGGCATGCGGGTGATCGCCGATGTCAGCCCCGAGAGCCGCGCGATCTATGAGCAGCTCGAAACCCGCTACGGCCGCGAGCGTGTCGAGGTTCTGCTCGATATGCTGGACGAGTTGGCGACCCTCAACGACTGATCGGTTCAGTTCCAAGGGCGTCATGCCAGCCCCAGTTCTCTTGCGAGCGCCAGTGCCTCGTCGGCGTAGCGCAGGACACGCTCGCGCGCACCCGGCAGTTCCGGTCGTGCGGCGAACCAGCCGATATAGGTGAGGCTGCGAAGCACGAGGAACAGCGGCAGGGCGGCAAGCGCTTCGTTCGTGAGCGCGCGCCGGCCGCGATAGCCGGATATCAGCGCCGCCTCGATCGCTTCATAGGCCGGCTCGCGTCGGTTCTTCAAAAGCGCGGTGGCAACGTCGAAAAGGCGAAAGCCGTAGCCCGCATCGTCGAAGTCGATAAGTTTCACCGCGGCTGCGTCGACCAGTACGTTCTCCCGAACAAGGTCCGCATGGATCAACCCAAAATCCTTAGCCGGAGTCGGCAACGTTGCGAGGCGTTGCTGCAGGTCACGGCGCAATGCCGAAAGTTGTGTCGCCTGTGCAGCGGACAAGCCCGCGCAATCCCAGAACCGGCCCCAGAGCGGGCGTTCTCCAATCAGGCCTTCTTTGTCCCAGGCCGCGCGCCAGAAGCCCGCAGGCGGTGTCCATCGATCGGCAAGATTGTGCATTTCGGCCATGGTGGCGCCGAGCGCCGAGAAAATTTCGACCTGCCTCTCGGGGGAATGCGACAGCGGCCTTCCGCTTTCGCCCAGCGGCTCCCCGTCCACCCAGGCGATGACGTCGGCATGCTGCGCAGCAAAGTCCTCCTCCGAGGGAAGGGTGACGAGCAGCCGTCCGTCCATCGCTGCGATCGGTCGCGGTACTGCAAGGCCGCCATCGCCGAGAGCCGCCATCCATTGCAGTTCCGAGCGGAGCGCCGCTTCGCCATGATACCCGGCACGATGCAGCCGCAGTGCGGCCGGGCGTCCATCGGCCAGATGGACCCGGAACACCGCATTCTCGCGGTACTTCAAAAGTTCCGGCTGCTGATCGGCGACGCCCCAATGGGCGAGCGCCTGACGCGCGCGGATGTCGAGTGCGTCGCGAAAGGTCTTGGGCAAGTCGGCCGACATCGGTTGCTCACAGGCCCGAAAGCACGTCGTCGAGCGTCGACAGCATGAAGTCGGCATTGTCGCGGGTAAATGGCATCGGCGGCCGGATTTTCGTGGTGCATTGGTGGATGCCGAGCTTGCCCATCAGCACGCCGCGTTCGCGCATGGCGTTCACCACCCTGGTCGCGAGCGTGCTGGCCGGAGCCTTCCCGGCGCGATCGGTGACGAGTTCGGCACCGAAGAACAGGCCGCTGCCCCTGATATCGCCGATCACGCCATGTTTTGCTGCAAGCCGGGTTAGGCCGGCCTTGGCATAGGCGCCGACATCGGCGGCGTTTGCGATCAGCTTCTCGTCCTCGATCACGTCGAGCACCGCCGTGGCCGCCGCACAGGAGACCGGGTTGCCTCCAAAGGTGTTGAAGTAGCGAAACGCCTTGCGGAAGGCGTTGAGCGCCTCGGTGCCTGCGACGACGCCGCCGATCGGGTGACCGTTGCCCATCGGCTTACCGAGCGTGACGACATCAGGGACGATGCCCGCCTTCTGGTGCCCCCACATGTGGCCGCCGGTGCGGCCGAAGCCGGGCTGGACTTCGTCGGCAATGACAATGCCGCCCGCCCTTCTGACGGCGGCGACGGCACCGTCGAGAAAACCCGTGGGCAATTCCGGAAAACCTTCATTGGCAAAAAAGGGATCGATGATCAGCGCCGAGAAGCCGTGCGGGCTTTGCTCAAGTGAGGCGATTGCCTCCTCGACCTTGGCGGTAAACGCCGCGGCAAATGCGGCACCCGGCTCGCCGCCGAGCGGCCGGTAGCTGTCCGGTGCCGGCACGTGGCGGACATGGCCGCCGAAGCCGCCGACCGGCGGCATGCGGGTCGAAAGCTGCGACACGGCCGCAGTATTGCCGTGATAGGTGTGGTCGGTGGCAATCACCCCGGTCCTGCCGGTCACGGCCTGGGCCATGCGCAGCGCCACGTCATTCGCCTCGCTGCCGGTGCAGGTGAGGATCGCCGTGTCGAGGCTTGTGTCGAAAGTGCCGGTCAGCCGCTCGACATAGTCGAGAATGCCCTCATGCAGATAACGCGTGTGGGTGTTGAGGGTCGAGGCCTGCCGGGCAATGGCTTCCGTCACCCGCGGGTGGCAATGGCCGACATGCGGCACGTTGTTGTAGCAGTCTAGATAGCGGCGGCCGTCGGCGTCGAAAAGCCAGACGCCCTCGCCGCGCATAAGATGCACCGGCTCTTCGTAGAACAGCGACATGTTGCGCCCGAGCAGCCGCTCGCGGCGCGCAATCAGTTCCGCGTTGTCGGCCATACCCTTATCCTCGTGCCGCGGTGAGGCCGGCGTCGAGCGCCGAGAGAATGCGGGCGACATCGCTTGCGGTGATGATCAGCGGCGGCGACAGGATGACATTGGCGCCGGAGGTGCGCACCATGACGCCGGCGTCATAGGTCACATCCTGAACCTTCTGGACGACGTCCTTCGCCGCGCCGGTCTTCTTCTCGCGGTCGGATACCAGTTCGAGCGCGCACATCAGCCCCTTGCCGCGCACGTCGCCGATCAGTTCGTGCCGGACTTTCAGCGCTTCCAGACCGGCGATCAGCTCGTCGCCGCGCGCCTTGGCGTTGGCGGCCACGTTCTGCTTGCGCGTTTCCTTCAAGGTTGCGAGCGCTGCCGCCGCACCGACCGGATGGCCGGAATAGGTGTAGCCATGGCCGATCGATCCCGCCGCCGTCTTGTTGCTTTCGAAAGCCTCGGCGATCTTGTCGGCGATCATGACAGCGCCGAAGGGATAGTAGCCGTTGGTAATCGCCTTGGCCGTCGACATGAAGTCCGGCTTCACCCCCCAAAGCCGCGAGCCGGTCCAGGCGCCGGTGCGGCCGAAGGCGGTGATCACCTCGTCGGCAATCAGCAGGATGCCGTGGCGGTCGCAGATCTCGCGCATCAGCGGCATGAAGGTTTCGTGCGGCACGATCACGCCGCCGGCGCCAAGCACCGGCTCCATGATCAGGGCAGCAATCGTATCGGCTCCCTGGAAGGCGATCTCGTCCTCGAACAGCAGCGCAATCCCCTTGGCGATGGCGGCGCCGTCTGTCGTGTCGAAGGGGTTGCGGTAGGTATAGGGCGCCGGCAGATGGTAGACACCCGGCAGCAGCGGCTCGTAGTTGCGGCGGAAATTGGCGTTGCCGTTGACGGAGGCGCCGCCGAAATGGGTGCCGTGATAGCCCTTCTTCAGCGCGACGAACTTGGTGCGTTCCGGCTGGCCGTTGAGCTTGTGGTACTGGCGGGCAAGGCGCAGGCAGGTCTCGACGGAGTCCGAACCGCCCGAGGTAAAGAAGGAGCGCGTTAGCCCATCCTCGCGGAACCATTCGGACAGCTCATAGGAAAGTTCGATCAGCGGCGAGTTGGTCGTGCCGCGGAAGGTCGAGTAATAGGGCAGGTCGTCGAGCTGGCGTCGGATCGCCTCCTTCACCGGTTCACAGGAGTAGCCGAGATTGACGTTCCAGAGACCGCCGACCGCATCGAGCACCTTCTTGCCGTGGATGTCGACGATCTCGACGCCTTCGCCGGCATTGATGATGCGCGGCGGTGTTGCCTGCATCTCGACCGGATGCGCCATTGGGTGCCAGAGGTGGCGGGCATTGTTCTCGATGAGGAAGTTGGTTTCGCGCATGGTCATGCTCCTGTCAGTTCAAGGCCGAGCATTTGAAGCGCTCGGGCATAGCTTTCGGCGGGCCGGGTGACGTCGAAATGGACGTGAGGCAGGCCGACGGCCTGCGCACCCTCGATATTCTTCAACTGGTCATCCACGAAGACGCAGGCTTCGCGCGGCAAATTGAGCTGGCTCAGCACCAGCTCGTAGGCGCGCGGGTCCGGTTTCAGGATGTTGGTGTAGGTGGCGTCGATGATCGTCTCGAAAAGCTCGATCAGGGGAAAACGCTCGCGGAACGCGACGCCATAGAAGAGGTCGAGTTCGTTGGAGAGGATTGCCAGCCGGATGCCGGCGCTGTGGGCGGCGAGGATCGCGTCACGCGCTTCGGGTCTGAGCACGAGTTCCGGCTCGGCACCGCGTGCCCGCTGGACAAGGGTCTTCATGTCGCTCCAGTCTTCGCCGAGCAATTGCCCGACCTCACGGGTGCGTGTCGTCCAGTAGTCCCGTTCTGTGATCTCGCGCCGCTGCATGGCGGTCCAGAGCGGATCGGTGGCGGGATCGAATGGACCGCGCCAGGTGAGCGTGCCCGGCTTGAGCCCGAGAGCGCGTTCGGTGATGTCGTGGGTCTCAAACAGCGTGCGGGTGACGACGCCGCCGAAATCGAGGATCAGTGCCTTGTCGCTCATGAAGCCGGGTATGGTGCTCGTCATGGGCGGCCCTCGGGCACGATGCCGCGCGCCACCCAGTCGTCGAAGATTTCAAGCGCCGCTTGCGAGAAAGCCGGTGCATTGATGTGGCTGTCGACTTCGTGCAGGGCGACGCCCGTCGGGATCTGGCGACGCATCTCGTCGACGAAGGCGTCGAGCGCGTCCGGTTCGTAGAGTGGCTCGTCCGGCTGATCCCATTCCTGGATGCCCTTGAGCGGCAGGATGAAGGCAACCTCGGCGCCAGTGCCGACGAGCTTGCCGCCGATGACGCGGGCGATTTCCCGCCGTCCTTCCGATGACGTGGTGACGGAACCGAGCAGCCGGTTATGGGCGTGGTAGGGGCGGTCGGCCAAGGTTTCCGGAACGGGCTGCCAGGCCGGCAGGTCGACCATGTCGACGGCGCCGGGGGCGACGATCTGTGGGATGCCGGCGCGGCCGGCATTCTCCAGCCGGTCGGGTCCTGACGTCACAACGGTGCCGTGGTGATGGTTGCTGACCTCCTGGATGCAGAAGTCGAAGACGGCGGTGAAGCCCTTCTGCGCGGCGATCGCCTCGAAGGCGCGTCCGCCCATGCCGGTCGCATGGAAGACCGCGACGTCATAGCCGCGGCGTTCGAGTTCAGGCTTCAGGTACTTCATGTATTTGAGGCAGCTGGATCCAAGCGAGGTCATGCCGATCAGCGGTCGCGAGCCGTCCGGCTTCGTGCCGAAGCGGGCGGCGCCGACGACCGCGCCGCAGGCCTGGGAGAGAACCGAGCGGCAGATGCCGTTAAGGCCGTAGAGACCACCGGCCCAGAGGATCATCATCAGGTCCGGGGCGATGCGTTCCGGCGGCAGCAAATGCGAATAAGCGATGGTCGAGACGATGAATTTCGGCACGCCGAGCGGCAGGGCGGCGGCGACGTCCAGCGCCAGATCCGTGCCCATCGAGCCGCCGAGAATGATGACGCCATCAGCCTGGCCGGCCTCGTGGAGCGAGCGGGTGAGGGCGGCAGCGCCCTCAGCCATCAGCGCCATGGCGCTGTGTTCGTCGCCGCTCGCCGCAATTGCTTCGATGGTAACGCCCGCGGCGTCGGCGATGTCATGGCGGGAATATTCGGGCTTATAGGGTGGGTCGCTAAGAATGCTGACATCCATCATAACGGGCAGTCCGCCGGCTTCGCGGATGACGGACGCCATGAACTGGAGTTCGTCGCATTTGGTGTCTCCGGTACCCACCACGAGGATGTTGGGGAGACGGTTCATTGCATTCATCAGCCGGCCCTCCTTGCCAGCGGATCGGCAGCAACCTGCTCCAATCCGAAAAGTCTTTCGGAAATACGCCGGGCCGTCGCCATCACGGCGCGTCCCATCTGCTCCACTGTCTCTTTTTCGGCCCGTGTCGCAGGCGCCGCGATAGCGATGGCGCCGACCGGTGGGCTCCCCGGTGCGCGGATCGGTGCGGCAACGCTGACGACGCCGGTTTCAAGGCTGTGATGGCAGATCGAGTAACCGCGACGGAGCGTCTCGCCCAAGGTCTGACGCAATGCCGCCGGGTCGGTCAGCGTGTGGTCCGTGAAGGCTTGAAGCGGCATCGACAAGGCCGTATCGATCTCCTTCTGCGGGCAGAAGGCCAGAAAGCCGAGGCCAGACGCGGTGGCGTGAAACGGCAGGATGCTGCCGACATCGACGATGACCCGGTGCGCCCTTTGCGAGTCTTCCACGTGGATGGTCGAGAGTCGTCCGGCCGCATGCTCCGAAAGATGGACCGTTTCTCCCGTCAGGTTTGCCAGTTCCCGGGCAAAGGGTGTCGCCACGCTCAGATAGGGGAAACGCGTCTCGCGGATGCGGGCAAGGCGCACGGGCGCGCCACCGAGGCGATAGCGTCGGGTTTCCGGATCCTGTTCGACAAACCCGTGTTTTTCCAGTTCGACGAGAAAGCGTCGGGTGGTTGCCTTGTCGAGCGCGCAATGCCTGGCGATGTCACTCAAGCCCGCCTCTTTCTCCAGGCGCGAGATCGTGTCGAGCAAAGTCAGGGCCTTACCGATGGTGCTCATCCATTCCTCCGTCGTTGAGCGCCGTCGCAAGTCATCCCGCCTGTTCCGTCATGGGGCGGTGCGTCCGCCCTCATTGTCTCTGGTCGAGATACTTAACATGCGAAATAACTTGACAGGACCGAACGCAATTTGCAAGTCTATATTTGAAGCTAAGGTTCACATATTGAACCGAAAGACTTGCGCGGCCAAGATAAAAAGCAAACCCCCGTGCCTCAGTCCGCTTCAGGGAGCGGCCGCTGGAGAGAAGGACCAGCGGCAACAAAGGCGTCATCGCCAACAAGGGGAGCTTAAGAACCATGGACAATTCATCAGCGCCCGTGACCGGCGCAAACCAGTTGCGCAAGAACGCCCTTGGCGTCGGCGCGGTCACCTTTCTTGTCGTATCCGCTGCCGCACCGCTGACCGCGGTCGCCGGCGGCGTTCCGCTATCGATGATGCTTGGAAACGGTGCCGGGATACCCGGCACCTTCCTGCTCGTCACGCTGATCCTGCTTCTGTTTTCTGTCGGCTATGTCGCCATGGCCCGGCACATCCGCAACGCCGGCGCCTTTTACGCCTACACGGCTCAAGGCCTCGGCGGGCTGATGGGCGGTGCTGCGGCGATGATCGCAATCCTCGCCTATAACGCCATGCAGATTGGTGTCTTCGGCCTGTTCGGCGCCGCAACGGCGGGGCTCTTCGCCGGCCTGGGGATTGACCTGCCCTGGTGGGTCTGGACCTTCATCGGCATCGCCGTCGTCGGCATCCTCGGTTATCGCCGCGTCGACCTCTCGGCCAAGGTGCTGACCGTACTCGTCATTCTCGAATACCTCGTCGTGCTGGTCATTGATGTCGCAATCCTCGCCAAGGGCGGTGACAGCGGCTTGAGTACCGTCTCGTTCACGCCCACGGCCATCCTCTCCGGCTCGCCGTCGATCGGCATCCTCTTCTGCTTTGCCGCCTTCATCGGTTTTGAGGCAACGACGATCTACAGCGAAGAGGCGCGCGAGCCTCACAAGACCGTGCCGCGCGCGACCTACATTTCGGTCCTCGTCATCGGCGTCTTCTACATGTTCACCTCGTGGCTGATGGTGAATGCCGCCGGTGCCGACAAGCTGGTGCCGGAACTGCAGGGCCTTGCTGATCCGACCACCTTCCTCTTCGGCCTCGCCGAGCGTTATGCCGGCGGCTGGCTGCCGCCGCTGATGAATGCGCTCTTCGTCACCAGCCTGTTTGCCGGCGTGCTGGCCTTCCACAATGGTGTTGCGCGCTATCTCTATGTCGCCGGCCGCGAGCGGCTGCTGCCGGCCTCGATCGGCGTCACCCACCCGGTCTATCACAGCCCGCATGTCGGCTCGCTGATCCAGACGGTGATCGCCGTGCTGGTCGTGGCACTCTTTGCCGCAACCGGTCAGGATCCGGTGCTGGCACTGTTTTCCTGGCTCACCAATGTCGGCACGCTCGCGGTCATGACGCTGATGGCCTTTACCGCCTTTGCGATCGTCGCCTTCTTCGGTCGCAATCCCGGTCTTGAACGCAACCCGCTGGTCACCAAGATCATTCCCGTCGTCACCGGGCTGATCCTTGTTGCCGTCATCATCGCGATCGCCGTCAACTTCGGTGACCTCGCCGGTGCAACCGGCATGCTTGCCGTGTTCCTGCCGGGGCTGGTCGTGATCTTCGGCGTTATCGGTCTGGCGCTTGCCGCATCCCTGAAGTCGGGCAACCCGCTCGAGTTCGCCCGCCTCGGCGCCGGCCAGGAGATCTGAACCAAGGCTTGCAGTCCTCGGAAGTGGAATTCCGGGAACTGCAGTATCTCCAAGAACCAGGGATGGCGGGATATCCGCCGTCCCCCCAAGCCAAACGGGATCGGACATCATGCAGGACAAGATCGATCAATTGCGGCACCTCCCCCTGGCAGCGCAGAAGCTGTTCATCGGCGGCCGCTGGCAGGAAAATCTGTCCGGCCAAACGCTCGATGTCGTCTCGCCGATCGATGGCAGCCATCTGACGACGATTGCCGACGCGGGTGCGGTCGATGTCGATGCCGCGGTCCGTGCGGCCCGCGCGGCCTTCGAAAAGGGAAGCTGGTCGAAGGCAGCACCGGCGGTGCGCAAAAAGGTTTTGACCCGCATTGCCGAAATCATCGAGGCGCAAGCGCTGGAGCTTGCCGTGCTCGGTGTGCGCGACAACGGCACCGAAATTTCGATGGCGCTGAAGGCCGAGCCGGGCAGTGCCGCCGGCACATTCCGCTACTATGCCGAGGCGCTCGACAAGGTCTATGGCGAGATTGCGCCGACGGCCGACAACATTCTCGGGCTCGTGCACCGTGAACCGATCGGCGTGGTCGCAGCGATCGTGCCCTGGAACTTCCCGCTGATGATCGGCGCATGGAAGATCGCGCCGGCGCTCGCGGCCGGAAACTCGGTGGTGCTGAAGCCCGCCGAAGGCGCTTCGCTCAGCCTGCTCAGGCTTGCCGAAATTTGTGCCGAGGCTGGTCTGCCGGAGGGTGTGTTGAACGTCGTCACCGGCCGGGGTGCCATAACAGGCGAGGCGATCGGACTGCACGGCGATATCGACGTTCTCGCCTTCACAGGCTCCGGCGGTGTCGGTCGCCGGCTGCTTGAATACTCGGCACGATCGAACCTGAAGCGCGTCTATCTCGAACTCGGCGGCAAGTCGCCCAACGTTGTTTTTGCCGATGCGCCCGATCTCGATCAGGCAGCGCGCATCTCGGCCTATGGCATCTTCCGCAATTCCGGCCAGGTGTGCGTCGCCGGCTCAAGACTGCTGGTCGAGCGCTCCATCCATGAAGCTTTCGCCGAGAAAGTCGCGGCGATCGCGGCGTCGATGAAAATCGGCGACCCGCTGCTTCTTGCGACCGAGGCGGGCGCGATTTCGAGCGAGGTCCAGCTTCGGAAAAACCTGGAGTTCGTTGGCGAAGCGGAGGCGGAAGGCGCGCAGCTTCGTTGGGGCGGTAAACGCATCCTCGAAGAAACCGGCGGTTTCTACATGCAGCCGACCGTCTTCGATGTCGAACCCGATATGAAGCTGGCGAAGGCAGAAGTCTTTGGCCCCGTTCTCGCCATCATTCCTTTCGACGACGAGGCGGAGGCGCTGAAGATCGCCAACGCGACCGATTATGGTTTGGCGTCGGCCGTCTGGACCGCAAACCTGTCGCGGGCGCACCGGATGGTTCGCGGCATCCGTGCCGGTGTCGTGCACGTCAACACCTATGGCGGCGCTGACAATACGGTGCCGCTCGGCGGCGTCAGGCAGTCCGGCAACGGCCATGACAAGTCGCTGCACGCGCTCGACAAATACACCGATCTGAAGACCGCCTGGATCCAGCTGTAGGATTGCGGAGCGATCTGATGTCGGGGCCGGGCGGACAACGGGCCACGTCCGGCTCCGTGAGAAAATTCACTCCATCGCGGTCCGCAACGACCGCATGATCTCCTCGGCAAACATGGACGCGGCAAGACCATGGCTGCGCTTCTCGCGCTGGACGAGGGAGAGCACGTTCTTGCCGAATGCCCGGTCGCGGATCTGCAGGTAGGTGAGCATGCCGTTGCGCTGTTCTTCGGTTATGTCGAACTTGCTGAGGAAGGCGATGCCATCGCCTGCAGCCGCAAGGCACTTCATTGCCTCGATGGAGTTGGTGAGATAGGTCGGCTCGACCTCGACGCCGGCCTGCGCAAAGGCGTCGGCGACGATGCCGTGGATCTGCATCGACCTGTCGGCAAAGATTAGCGGGTATGGCTGGCAAGAGGCCAGGGGCAGCGTTTCCATGCCGACAAGCGGGTGCTCCGGCGCCACCACGGCGCCGAGGCGGGTATCCATCTTCCAGAGAGTTTCGAGTTGCGGCGAGGCCGCCAGGTTGAAGGCGAAGCCGAGATCGGCCTCGCCATCGGAAACCGCCTGAACGATATCGCGGGCAAACATCACCCGGATTGTGATCTTGAGGCGCGGATGGCGGGCACCGAAGGTGGCGACAGCCTTGGGGACGATGCCGCCAGCAAGGCCGTTCATGGTGGCGATGATTACCTCGCCGCTCTGCAGCGCCTTGATGTCGCGGATCTCCGCCTCGACCTGGTTGTATTCCTTCATCGTGCGCCGCACATGCGCGACCAGGATTTCTCCAGCCGGCGTCAACCGCAGGCCGCGCGGTAGCCGCTCGAACAGCGGCTCGCCGATATCCTCCTCCAATTGCAGCACGTGCTTGTTGATGGCCGAGGCGGCGACGTTCAGCCGCTCGCTTGCGCCACGGATCGAGCCGCAACGCGCCACTTCGTCGATATAGCGCAGCACGCGCGAGTGCAGCATGAGGACCTCCTTGCCAAGCGTTCTCGAAAAGCGAACGATACGAGCAGAAAATACTGCTTTTCGGAAGCGGTGCAATGACCTCATATGGCCGGCGAGGGGCGCGGTCTCAGCGCTCGCGGGAGCTCGAACGACGGCCGGCGCGGCCGATCCGGATGCCTGTCCGCAGGCACCGAGCGAAATGAAAGTGGAGGATTGTTCGTGAACAACATTGAAGCTGCGCACTACGACACGGTGCGCGCCATCTTCGATATCCTGAACGGCGAGAAAGAAGCCGATCTGCTGCTGAAGAACCTGAACATCCTCGATGTTCACGGAGAGACCGTCTATCAGGGATCCATTCTCGTCTATGACAAGCGCATCATCGCATTGAACCCGGATGAGGCGGTTCTGAAGGTCAAGGACGTTTTCGACGGCCAGGGGCTCTATGCAATCCCCGGTCTGATCGACGCGCACATTCATTTCGAATCGCAGCTCGCCCATCCGACAGCACTCGCCGAGGCGATGGTGCCCTGCGGCACGACGACGATCTATGCCGAATGCCTGGATCTGCTCAGCGCCGCCGGCAAGGAAGGCGTCGAGGCGGCAGGGGCGCTGTTTAAGGATTACGATCAGCTTCCCTACAGGCTCTATGCCTTCGCGCCGGGCAAGAAGACGGCAGCAGCGGTGACGGAGGCCGTGCTCGAAATGGAGCCGGTGATCGGGCTCGGCGAGTTCGAACACTTCACCTACAGTTCCGGCAATGACGACGACTTTCGCAAGGCCGCCTGGGTTCGGGCCAAAGGCGGCTTCATGAATGGCCACTGGGGCGTCACCGCCCTTTCCGACATGATCCTCAACTACCTGCCGGCGATCGGCGTATCCAACAACCACGACGTCTGGAACGAGAAAGACATCGAAAAGAGCATCCGCTACGGCTTCCCGACGCATATCAAGTTCGGGGTCGGCAGCAGCGAGGTGATCAAGGTGCTCTTGCGCGCCATCGTCGACCGCAAATGGCCGACCGACAACTTCATGCTCTGCACCGACAACATCTCGATCGAGCGGCTGCTGACCATGGGTCACATGGACTGGATCATCTCGCTATGCGCCGAGATGGGCATCAATCCGATCCATGCGATCAAGATGGCGACCTACAACACGGCGCGCTCGTTCCACATGGAAGACAGGATCGGCTCGCTGACCCCCGGCCGCTTCGCCGACATCGTCCTCACCGACAGCCTGTCGCGCATCAATCCCCTCTACGTGTTCAAGGACGGCGAGCTCGTCGCCAAGGACCGCAAGCTGCTGAAAAACGCCGAGATCGACTATTCCGGCATGTGCAAGGACGGCGTCACCGGCCTTGCGGACCTGACGCCCGACCAGCTCGACATTGTTCCTCTGGAGGTATCGAAGGACGGCACACAGGCCAAGGTCTATCTGTTCGACGTCTACGGTCGCGGCCACGCCAAATTCTACCAGGAGATCTGGGTTCCGCTGCGGGATGGCAAGGTCGCCGCGGAACATGACGGCGCGAAACTGAGCCGGCTGTCGGTCGTGCAGCGTTATGCCGATGGCAAGCGTCACATCGTCAACGGCCTGTTCAAGGGCGTCTCCATCGAGCGCGGCGCGGTCGCCACCTTCTGGCCGGCGCCGAAGCCCTATTTCGTCGTCGTCGGCGAAGACAGCGCTGAAATGTGCCACTGCCTGAAGCGCGTGGACAGCTATGCCGGTGCCTGCATCGTCACCGAAGGCAAGGTCGACAAGGCGGTCATGCCGCTCGAGATCTACGGCGTCATGGCCAACATGACGGTGAAGGAACTGACGGCGAGCGCCGGCGCGATCGACGCAGCACTCGAGGCGCTCGGCAACCGCAACGAAGGCGAGCCGGTGGTCAACAAGCTGCTCAGCCTGTTCATCTCGTTGCATCGGTTCCGCTTCATGGCCTAGAGCCGGTCCGGAGATAGCCGACGGGTGTTAACGTGCCCGTCGGCTCGGAAGTGGCTTTGTCGCCGCCACCATGGGCGGAGATGCCAGAACGTTCAAAAACTCATCGCTGAGGGGGCGATGATCAGGCGGGCGAGAGGAGCCCGCATGAATTCAAGGGAGGAAAACAATGGAACACAATGCGGCGGAAGCCGAGATCGTCGATACCGGCAGCCTGACGCGGCGCTGGATCATGTATGTCGTCGGCATCTATGTGCTGACCTTCGGCGTCAGCCTGGCGATTAGGGCCGGCATCGGCATCTCGCCCCAGAGCAGCCTGACCAGAACCATGACGCTGGTCTACCCGCCGTTCAGCCAGGGCACCTACAACTTCATGCTTGAACTGATCATGTTGTTCCTGACCTATCTGGTGCTGCCGAAGGACTTCAAGCTGAAGAACTTCGCCTCGCTGATCCCGGCCTTCGTGCTGGCGGTGTTCCTCGATTTCAATCTTGGTATCACCGAGTTCATTAAACTCGACGCCTATCCGCTTCGGGTGGCATTGCTGGTCTTCGCCGATGCGGCGCTCGCCTTCGGTCTGTTCCTGATGATCCGCGCCAATTTGGTGCTGATGCCGATCGACATGTTCGTCAACACCATCTTCAAGCGCACCGGCTGGAAGTGGGGCAACATCAAGACCGGTTTCGATTGTACGCTGCTTGTGCTTTCGGCCTGCATCGGCTTGGCTTTCCTCGCCGAGGTCAAGTTCATTCGCGAAGGCACGATCCTGAACGCCATCCTCGTCGGGCAATACATCAAGCTCTATTTCTTCCTGTTCAGGAAGATGCAGGCCCGCAAGGCATCGACCTCGCCGAAGGGGCTGGAAGCTGCCGCGGAGTAGCGCCTTGTTGTGTGATCGAGGAGGGCGGCCGAGCCGGCGGCCCTCCTTCGTGCTTTCTGGATTACCAGCAACACAGCCGGCACCAGCCGGCAAATGATCATCTATCCGAAAGCGAGTTCGAGGTTCTGCCGGTCGCGTGCGACCACCTGGCATCTGGTCTCGAAACCATCGCCGGCGACAACCAGCACGAGTTCCGGCGGAATGCCGGCTGCGTTTGACACCGTCACCGCGGCGCCATCGGCGCCAAGAGACCGGATCGTACAGTCGACGCTTGAATGACGGTCGTTGTAGAGGATGGTGCCGGCCTTCAGCACACGTTGCCTTGGGCCCACGTGATAACGGGTGTCGAGGCTGCTCCAATCGACACAGCGGTTTCTTCCAGCCGCCTTGGCGAGGTACATCGCCGCGTCGGCCTGAGCGAGTATTGTCCCGCTGTCCCTGCCCGTGATCGACAGCGCCGATGTTCCGAAGCTCGCTGTGACTGTAAGCTGGCCAAATTCGCCATGCACCGTTTGGGCTGCAATCGCCGCCCTCAGTTTTTCTGCTACGGCCTGTGCTCTTTTCGCATCGACATGCGGTAGCATCACGGCAAATTCCTCGCCGCCGAGCCGCCCGACCAGGTCGCTGGCCCGAAGACTGGCCTGGCACGTGGAGGCGACGGCCTTCAGCACCTCGTCGCCTGCCGCATGCCCGTGCGTATCATTGACCCGTTTGAAATGGTCGACGTCAAGGACGATGCACGAAAGGTCATGCCCGTGGCGCACGGCGAGTGAAATCAGCTTGTCGGCCTCCTCCCGGAATGCGCGCCGCGTAAGCGTTCCGGTAAGACCGTCCGTTGCGGCCGAGTGCAGCAGTTCCATACGATCCATCGCCACGCCGGCCAGTTCCATGAGGATCGCGAGATCGCTTTCCGCGAAATGCCGTGGTTTGCGGTCGATCGCGCATACGGTTCCGACCGTGTGCCCGTCCCGCGTATTGAGCGGAACGCCGGCGTAGAACCGGATATGCTCCGCACCCGTGACCGCAGGATGGCTCGAGAAGCGCCGGTCTTTCGTGGTGTCGTGCACGATAAGAGGTTCCTCCGACGCGACAACATATCGGCAGAAACTGCCCTCACGAGGGACTTCGTCAAAAGGGAGCCCAGAGCAGGCCTTGTACCATTGCCTATGCGCGTCGATCAGAGAGACGATGCCGATATCGATGGCGAAGACCTGCTTGATCAGACGCACGACACGATCGATGCCCTCACCCCTCGGTGTATCGAGGATATCGAGCTGTTCGAGGGCGACCAGGCGGTCGAATTCCCTGCCTCTCGCATCCGTTGTCGGTCGTCCGGTCGGCTCAGCAACCACCATTCCGTTTTCCTTTCTCGTTCCGCGCCAAGCAAATAGACGCGTTTTGCAAAAAAGCAAAAGGTGCTGGTCAGCATGTGGACGGCGATTGCGTCGGCTCTGCGGCGAAACCTGCGGATATGCTGCGGCGTACGCGATCTCCGGGTCGCCGCGCTTGCGGAATTGTGCGACCCGGCGGCGCGGCGAAGGAATGGCGTCGCTTAGCCGCCAAAACTCCCGATCTGGGTCGGCACGTGCACGTAGTTGCGGTCGAAATAGAGCAGCGCATTACCGTCGCTGCGCGAGCGGATGCCGACGACCCGGCCGATCAGGATATGGTGCGTTCCCAGAAGCCGCGCTTCGGCCAGCTCACAGTCGAGCGAGACGATCGCATCCTTGACGGCGAAGCTGCCGGATTGCATCTCCACCCAATCGGCCGCCGCATAACGCGCCGCCATATCCTGTGTTGCGCCGGCGAAATGGCCGGCGAGATCTCGGTGATCGTGGCTGAGCACATTGACGCAGAAGCGGCGGTTCTCGATGAACAGACCGCATTGGGCCGAGTTGCGGTTCATGCAGACGAGCAGCGTCGGCGGCTCGTCGGTCACCGAGCACATGGCGGTGGCGGTGAACCCGCCGCGCCCGGCGGGTCCGTTTGTGGTGATGACATTGACCGGCGCGCAGACCCGCGCCATGGCGTTGCGAAACTCGGTCTTCGAGACGAGCGGTTCCATGGCGCACCTCATTCGGCTGCGTTGCGCAGAGATTGGCCGTCTTCGAGCGGCGGCAGCCAGGTGTTCCCGGTCCAGCCGTTCTCGTCATAGTCAGCCATGCACTGGTCGACCAGCGCTTCCATCTCCTTCAGCCGGCCGCCGCGCTCGGCCCCTTTGAGCACCTGCAGCCGCACTTCCTCCGGTGCGCCGGCATAGTTCAGCTCATAAAGGGCATGGCGCCCGCCGAACTCCGTGCCGGTCGCATCCCAGAGCAGCTTCATGATCTTGATGCGTTCGATGTGCCCCATGTCGTTGGAGCCACGGACATATTGCGCCAGGTAACGATCGATCTCCGGATTGCCGAAGTCGCGCGCCGAAGACGGCAGGTAGATAAGCCCCGAGGCAACGACCTTGCGGATGGTCTCGACGACACGCGGATAGGCCTCCGACATGAAGGTGCGATAGGAAAGGGCCGCTTCGAGATTGGGGAGAACGGCGCCATCGGCCCAGGGGATCGGGTTGTGCGCCATGGCATTGGAGAAGCTCCAGAACATGTGGCGAAGGGCGATCACTTCGCCGAGCGCTGCCTGGTTGCCGCGGAACGCATCGCCGCCGGTCGCCCTCAGCGCCTTGGCAAGCAGGCCCGCCAGGAAGTCGAGCTTGACGGCAAAGCGGGTGCAGCCCTGGAAGCAATAGCCATGCATGAAGCCGGAAGCCGGGTGGAAGGAGAGGATCTTGGCGGCATCGCGCAGCACCAGCACGTCCTCCCAGGGCACGAAGACATTGTCGAGCACCAGGATCGCGTCGTTCTCGTCGAAGCGCGACGACAGCGGATAGTCGAAGGGGTGGCCGACGGTGTTGGCGGTCTGTTCGTAGGAAACGCGGCAGAACATCTTGATGCCGGGCGCATTCATCGGGACGATGAACATCACTGAAAGAGAGGGATCCTCCGTCACAGTCGCCGAGCTCTGGGCGAGGAAATTATAGTGCGTCAGCGCCGAGGAGGTCGCGACCACCTTGGCTCCGGAGACGTAGATGCCGGCGTCCGTTTCCTTGGTGATGTGGACGAAGACGTCCTTGACCGCGTCGGCCGGCTTGTGCCTGTCGATCGGCGGATTGACGATCGCGTGGTTCATGAAGAGAGCAGCTTCCTGGGCGCGTTTATGCCAGGCGAGCGCATTGTCCTTGAAGGGGCCGTACCAGTTGGCGTTGGCGCCGAGTGTGTTCATCAGCGCCGCCTTGTAATCGGCGGTCCGCCCCATCCAGCCATAGGACATGCGCGCCCATTCGGCGATCGCGCCCTGTTGGGCGGCTAGGTCAGCGGAGGAGCGGGCGACACGGAAGTATTTGTGGGTGTAGCCGCCGGAGCCGGTGTCGGTCGGTGAGGTCAGGATCTCTTTCTTCGCCGGGTCGTGCAGCGCGTCGTAGAGCCTTGCGAGCGACCGGGCGGAGTTGCGCATGGCCGGGTGGCTGGTGACGTCGTGCACGCGCTCGCCGTTGATATAGACCTCGCGGCCGTCGCGCAGGCTATCCAGATATTCGGCGCCGGTGAAGGGCCGCGTCCGGTCGGCGCGGAAATCCTCTGCTCTCATTTTCTCCTCCTTGAGTTTCGTCAAGGCTAGGCGTTGAAATCGTCAGCCGCCATGGACAGAATGGCAAAATGGCTTGGACTTTTTCGGGTGAGGCATGAGCAGCAGCATTCCCAGTTTCTTCGTCTACGGCGAGCCGGAGCAGCAGCTCGAACCAGGGTTCTTTCATGTCGAGACCGTGATGGCACGGCGCGGCCTGCATCAGGGGCAGGTCAAGGCGCATAAACACGACCAGATGGGGCAGATCACCTTCTGGCTCAGCGGCCGCGGGACCTACTTTATCGATGACAGGCCATTGGACTTTTCTGCACCGGCCGTCAGCTTCGTGCCGAGCGGCATCGTGCACGGTTTTTCTGTCGATCCGGAGACGAGCGATGCCATCGTCGTTTCGGTCGCCGACGGTGCGCTGCTTTCGATACGGGAGAATACGATGCTCCCGCTCGATCGGCCGACGATGATCCGTGGCGAGGCTGAGGCCAGGGGCTGGCGCCGGCTTGCCGAACTGCTCGATATCATCGCCGATGAATACGCCGGCGGTGCCGCCGGCGCCCAACAGATGCTTGCCTCGCTCGTCGCTGCCGCGTTGACCCAGATCGCCCGCCTGGCATCCGCCACGCCGGCCGGCCAGCCGACGCAAGCGGCGCTGGCCACGGAACTGCGTCGGCTTGTCGATCTGCATTTCCGGGAAAACTGGAGCGTCGGGCACTATACCGACGCACTGGCGACGACGCCGCATCTGATCGCCAAGGCGAGCCGGGAAGCGTTCGGCATGCAGGTCAAGGAACTGATCAACGAGCGCCGCCTGCTCGAGGCCAAGCGGCTATTGCTCTTCACCGTTCGGCCGCTGGAAGACATCGCCTACGAGATCGGCTTTGCCGATGCGGCCTATTTCTCACGTTTCTTCCGGCAGCGCGTGGGGGAAGCGCCCAGCGACTGGCGCCGGGCGCGCGCGAGTACATCCGGAGCCGGCTAAGTCACTGGCCCCGAGAGCTCAGGCGGCTGGCTATCGGCCATAGGCCCGCATCACCTCCATCAGTGGCTCATGCCGGATCGCCTGGATCTTGAAGCGATCATGGGGTGTGCCACCGGAATCCTCGGCTGCGATCATCGCGTTGACAACCGCCTCCTCGACGCTGTCGACCGTCGCCAAATAGACAGGGTCGAGAAGTTCATCGTTGACGATCTCCAGCGACAGGCGCGGCGGTGCCTTGTGCGCCATCGGCTGGGTATTGGCGGTGGAGAAGGCAAGAAAGATGTCGCCGGAATTGTTGCCGCCGGGCGTGCCGTTGCGGCCGATGCCGATCGCTGCGCGGCGCGCCAAGCGCTTCAACTGATGCGGCGCCATCGGCAGGTCGGTGGCGATGATGACGATGATCGAGCCGCGCTCCTGCATCTGGCTTTGCGGCGTGCCGTCGCGCATGTGCTCGCCGACCGGAACTCCGCAGATCGTCAGCCAGTCGCGCTGGCCGTGATTGGCCTGGACAAGCGTGCCGATCGTGTAGTCGCGGCCGCCGAACTCGACGACTCGCGAGGCGGTGCCGGTGCCGCCCTTGAAGCCATAGGCGATCATGCCGGTGCCGCCGCCGCAATTGCCCTCCTCAACCGGGCCTGATGTGGCGCTGTCGAGAGCTGCGTGCACATCGGCTTCGGTGATCGGCTGGCCGTTGATGTCGTTCAAGACACCGTCATAGGTCTCGGCGACCACCGGCATCAGCCAGAGAAAATTGTCGCTGTCATAGGTCGATTTGTAGCGCTCCAGCATCCATTGAACGGTGGCGTGGTGCGTCATCCCGACCGCGTGGGTGTTGGTAATCATGACCGGTCCCAGGAAGAAACCACCGTCCTCGATCCAGTGGGTGCCGGTCATCTCGCCGTTACCGTTGAAGCGGTGCACGCCGGCATAGACGGGAACGGGCGTCGCCGAGCCGGCATGCGGCAGGATGGCGGTAACACCAGTGCGCACCGGGCGCTTGCGGCCCGGGCGAGGGATCTCTTCCGCAATGGTGCGGAAGCCGACGGTTATGCCTTCGACATCGGTGATGGCGTTGAAGCGGCCGGTGCGGCCGGAAAAGGGCAGGCCGATATCGCGGGCGCGAGCGGAGGAAGGCGTAGAGGTCTTGTCGTTCATGATCATTTCTGCCGGGAGCGAAGGTAAAGGCCGAGCGAGGCGACGACGAAGGAGAAGGAGAGCATCATCACCGCAATGGCGTTGATCTCCGGTTTGATGCCGCGCCGAAGCATGGAGAAGATGAACATCGGCAGCGTGGTGACGTCGACGCCGGCGATGAAATAGGTGATGACGAGATCGTCCATCGAGATGATGAAGGCGAGCAGTGCCCCGCCGACGATCGCCGGAAACAGTTGCGGCAGCACCACCCGGCGAAAGGTCATCCACTCATTGGCGCCGAGATCGGCGGATGCGTGTTCCAGCGTCCTATCCATGCCGGCAAGGCGCGCCGAAACGACGATGAAGACGTAGGAAATCAGGAAGGTGCACTGGCCGATGATGATCGTCGTCAGGCCGAGCCGGATGCCGGAATTGACGAAGAAGATCAGAAGCGCAATGCCGAGTACGATATCCGGCATCAGCATCGGCATGAACATCACCACCCGGTAGAAGCGCTGGCCGACGAACTCGAAGCGGTAGAGCGCAATCGCGATCGCGGTGCCGCATACCGTGGCGATCGCGGTCGTCGAGGCGGCGATGACAAGGCTGTTCCACACCGCCTGGAGCAATTGCCCCGTCGATTCGATATAGAGCGCGCTTTCGGAGACCTTGGTCTTGAAGCCGAGAACCTGGGCGTACCATTCGGTGGTAAATCCGGTCCAGGTCATCATGTTCACCGGGTTGGCGTTGAACGAATAGACGGCGATGACGACAAGCGGAATGTAGATGAAGGCGAAGAAGAGGCCGGTATAGACAAGCAGTCCGCCGGCAAAGAGGGATCGAGCAATCTTCATGGCTCACCTCACTGTGCCAGCGCCGCGGCGGCGCTGCGCCGGCCGGAAAGCACCACATGGGCGACCATCATGATCAGCATGACGCTCATCACCATCATCGCCAGTGCTGCACCGAAGGGCCAGTTGCGGGCGGCCAGAAACTGCTGCTCGATCAGGTTGCCGAACATCATCACCTTGGCGCCGCCAAGCACCGCCGGCACGACGAAGTTGCCGAGCGCCGGGATGAAGACGATGACGGCGCCGCCGGCAATGCCCGGGGCCGTCAGTGGCAGGATGATGCGCCAGAAGGTGCGCAGCGGGCCGGCGCCGAGATCGAGCGAGGCGCGCACCAGCGTCCAGTCGAGCTTCTCGACGCTGGCATAGACGGGCATGAACATGAAGGGAATGAACACGTAGGTCATGCCGAGGATGATCGCGCCCTTGGTGTAGATCAGGTCGAGCGGCCGTTCGATCAGCCCTGAGGACAACAGCACTTCGTTGACGAGGCCGGTCTGGCGCAGGATCAGCACCCAGACGAAGAGGCGCACGATCAGGCTGGTGAAGAAGGGCAGCGTGATCAGGAACAGGCAGAAATTCTTCCAGCGCTCGGAAAGTCGGGCGATGCAGAAGGCGGCGGGATAGCAGACGAGCAGGGTCGCAAGCACCGTCAGCGCCGCGATCTCGACCGAGCGCAGGAAGATCGCGATGTAGATCGGATCGAACTCCTCGAACATCGGATCGGCAAAACCGAGGATGCGGCCGAAATTGTGCGGATAGAAGGTCCACTCCACCCCGCCATAAAGGCCGGGCGCGAGGAAGCTGGTCACGACCATGATCGCCAGCGGCCCGAGGAAGAAGACGGCGAGAAAGGCCGTGACGGGTCCGAGCAGGAGCCCAAGTTGAACGCGGCGGCGGCTGGCGATCGACATCTCAGGCACCTGCGCTTTCGCTAATCAGGTGCACGGCGGCCGGATCATAGGCAAGCCGCGCCTTTCGGGTCCGCTCGACCGTACCGACGAGGCCGCGCCGGTTGGCCGGAACCTCGGCCACGACCTTGCGACCCTCGGCGGTTCGGCCGAAGAGCTCGAAGGTGGAGCCGACGAAAACGATCTGGTCGAGATCGACGTCGATCGTCGGGAAGGGCGCGTTGTCCTCGGCAAGGAAGAACTGTTCCGGCCGGATCAGCGCCGTCGCCTTCGTCGAGATTTTCTTATCGCAGGGTTGGTGGCGGATCGCCATGCCGTCAGCGGTCATCAGCCGGTCGCCGTCGAGCATGCCCTCGAACAGGTTGCTCGCGCCAATGAAGGTAGCGACGAAGGTGTTCACGGGGTGGTCGTAGATCGCCCGCGGCGTATCGAGCTGCTGGATGCGGCCGCCGGAAAGTACCGCGACGCGGTCCGACATCGTCAGCGCTTCCTGCTGGTCGTGGGTGACGAAGATGAAGGAGATGCCGAGCTCGTTCTGCAGCGTCTTCAGCTCGATCTGCATCGCCTGGCGCAGGTTCTTGTCGAGCGCCGAGAGCGGCTCGTCGAGCAGGAGCAGTTTCGGCCGGGCGATGATCGCGCGGGCCAGCGCCACGCGCTGTTGCTGGCCACCGGAAAGCTGGCGTGGCTTGCGCCCTTCCATGCCTTCGAGCCCGACCATCTTCAGCGCGGACGCAACCTTTTCCCGCCGCAGCGGCTTGGCGATGCCGGCGACCTCCAGCGAATAGGCGACGTTTTCGCCGACCGTCATGTGCGGAAACAAGGCGTAGTTCTGGAAGACGGTGTTGACCGGGCGGCGATAGGGCGGCCGCTCGGTCATGTCTTCGCCGTCGATCAGGATCGAGCCTTGGTCGAGTTCGACGAAGCCGCTGATCGCCTGAAGCAACGTGGTCTTGCCGCAACCGGACGGGCCGAGCAAGGTCAGGAACTCGTTGCGGCGAACATCGAGATCGATGCGGTCGAGTGCGGTCACGGTGCCGCCTTCCGGAGTGGTGAAGGCCTTGCTCGCCTCCACCAGCCGGACGATGGAATTCTGCATACTTCTGTTCCCCAAAATGTTATGCAAATAACGCTTGTGCGTTTTCGATATATGGATACCATTTGCCTATCGGAGTCAACGGCCGCGAGAAGCCGTGATCCGGAAGTGGCCTGCAAGGGCCGCTGAGGGCCGTCCGGCCATCAACCTTCAGAGGAGACTATCGATGACAATGACACATGGGGTGGCCCGTCAAGGCAAGAAGCCGTTTGCCGCCCGTGCACGCAGTATGGCGCTGTCGCTGGCGACGCTGGCAGCCCTGTTCGGCCCTGCCGAAGCGGCCGAACTCAACATTTACAACTGGGGCGAATACATCAATCCGGCCGTCCTCAAGAAGTTCGAGGAAGAGACCCGGATCAAGGTGAACCTCTCGACCTACTCTTCGAACGAGGAGATGCTGGCGAAGATCCAGGGCGGCGCCACCGGCTATGACATCGTCTTCCCGTCGGTGCACATGCAGGACATCATGGCCAAGCTCGACCTGCTCGAGAAGACCGACATCAACGCCTATGAGGGTTTCAAGAACATCGACCCGACCTTCCTGCGCGCCAAGAGCGACCCGAAGGGCGAATATTGCCTGCCCTACGCCTTCGGCTCGGTCGGCATCCTCTATAACCGCAAGCTGCTCGGCAAGGACGTGACCGGCTGGCGCGACCTGATCGAGACGGTGAAGGCCAAGGGGTTGAAGTTCACGCTGCTCGACGACATGCGCGAGGTGCTGTCGGTCGGCCTCATCCTCAATGGTCACAAGGTCAACTCGACCGATCCGGCCGAACTGCAGCAGGCGGCCGATACGATCATCGCGATGAAGCCCGAAGTTGCCGCCTTTACCTATGATACCCGCCCGATGGTCGCCGCCGGCGACGTGGCGGCTGGGCATTTCTTCGTCGGCTCGATGGTCGACGTCTTCGGCAATCCAAAAGACCTTGGTTACGTGATCCCCGAGGAGGGGGCGACGATGTACCAGGAGGATATCTGCGTCCTGAAGACGGCTCCGAACAAGGAGAACGCCATCAAGTTCCTGCAGTTCTATACAAGGCCGGAAGTGGCCGCGCTCAACATCGAACAGCAGACCAACGGCACGGCCAACGTGCCGGCGCGGCAATTGACGCCCGAGCAGATCAAGAACAGCAAGGAAATCAACCCGCCGCCGGAAACCATGCAGAAGCTGCAGATCTTCGAAGATCTTGGCCCCGGCGTGCGCCAGCTTGATCGGGTCTGGACGAAAGTGAAGACGGCCCAATAGACGCGAGACGATGACAGGAGCGGATGCGGCGTTGTTGCCCGGCATCCGCTCCCAAGGCATGTTTCCTTACCCGCTGGCTGAGGATAAACATGCAACGACGTGCTCCAGCCGCCATTGTCCGTCTGGCAACACGACTGGTTCTGTAAAATGGGAGGGGACGTGGCACAGCGCATCCTGAAGCTGCTGCGCAGCGACGAGATGAGACGCTCGAAGTCGGACAAGCTCATCGCCAACTATATCGAGCGCAATCTCTCCGACATCCCGTTCGAGACGGCGCGCTCGATCGCGACCCGGCTTGAGGTGTCGCCGATGACCGTCGGGCGCTATCTCCGGCGTTTGGGCTTCGACGGCCTCGACGAGCTGAAGCATGCGCTGAGGCGCGACGGCTCCAACAATCCTGCCTGGCAGGTCAAGGGCTCGGTCGGCCGGCTTAGGGAGGACAACCGCGAGGGCAAGCTGCTCGCCGGCCTGATCCAGCAGCAGGTCGACAATCTCGGCATGATCTACGAGCTGACGACCGCGCCGGAATGGCAGCAGACCATCGATGCCCTGATTTCCGCCAGCGAAGTTTATGTCGCGGCCTACCAGAACGTTCGCGGCATCGCGCAATATTTCGCCAGCCAGCTTTCCTACACCCGGCCGCGGGTGCAGTTCGTCGATGGCCTCAACGGCACTTATGCCGAACTGCTCGACGGTTCGGTCGAGGGGCGGGTGCTGTTCCTGCACGATGTTCGCCGCTTTGCCGCCAAGGCGCGGCCGCTCGCCGAGGAAGCCCGCCGCGCCGGCGTCAAGGTCATCCTTTATACCGACGAGTTTTGCCCTTGGGCGCCCGAAGTCTCCGACATCTGCCTCGTCGTTCCGGGCTCGCACGGCCCGCTCTGGGATGGTGCCGCCACCACGGTCGCGGTGATGGACCTGCTTTTGAGCAACATCATCGTCGTGCTCGGCGACGAGGTCGGCGAACGCGTCGCCCAGCTGACGCGGCTGCAGAACGTCTTCGGCGACTTCGAGGACTGAGGCGCCGCGTTCAGCCCCGAGCCGCCTGCGGGATGTAATCCCGGGCAATGTCGATCGAGGCCGGTCGACCACCGAGGAAGAGTTCACCGATGCGTGGTGCCGTCTTCGCGATGACCTTGCCAGCCTTGATGACGAACAGCCGGTTCGGTTTCAGTCGCAATGCCTCGTTGACATCGGCCGCCTGCAACAGGATGAGATCGGCCTTGCAGCCGACGTCGAGCCCGTAGCCTTCAAGGCCCATGGTCTTCGCCGAATTCACGGTGATCGCGTCGAAGATTTTGCGCTTGTCCTCGATGCCGCCCATCTGCGTCACGTGGATGGCCATATGGGCGACCTCCAGCATGTCGCCCGATCCCATCGAGTACCAGGGGTCCATGACACAGTCGTGCCCGAAGGACACGTTGAGACCGTCCGCCATCAGTTCGCGTACCCGGGTCATGCCGCGGCGCTTCGGATAGGTGTCGTGGCGGCCCTGCAGCATGATGTTGATCAGCGGATTGGGGATGACGTTGATTTCGGCCTCCGCCATCAGCGGGATGAGCTTGGAGACGAAATAGTTGTCCATCGAGTGCATCGAGGTCAGATGCGATCCGGCGACGCGTCCCTGAAGCCCGAAGCGCACGGTTTCGGCCGCCAGCGTCTCGATGTGCCGCGATAAAGGGTCGTCGGTCTCGTCGCAATGCATGTCGACGGGCAGGCCGCGCTCGGCAGCGATCCGGCAGAGCGCTTCCACCGAGCGCGTGCCGTCCTCCATCGTGCGCTCGAAATGCGGGATGCCGCCGACGATGTCGACGCCCATGTCGAGCGCTCGCTCAAGAGATGCCACGCCGTCGGGCGCGCGAAAATAGCCGTCCTGCGGGAAGGCGACGAGCTGCAGGTCGATATAGGGCGCGACCCTTTCCTTGACCTCCAGCAGCGCCTCGGCGGTGACCAGCCTTGGATCGGACGTGTCCACATGGCTGCGGATGGCGAGCAACCCTTGGCTGACGGCGAGATCGCAATAGCGCAGCGCCCGATCGACCAGTGCCTCCTTCGTCAGGGACGGGCGCAGTTCGCCCCAGAGCGCAATGCCCTCGAGCAGCGTGCCGGAGACGTTCATGCGCGGCAGGCCGAGCGAAAGCGTTGCGTCCATATGGAAATGCGGATCGCAGAAGGGTGGGCTCAGCAACCGGCCGGTGGCGTCGATCTCCTCGCCTGATGTTGCGGCGAGGCGCGGCTCGATTGCGGCGATCTTTCCGCCCGCAACACCAACGTCGATTCCCTCGCGTCCGTCGGGAAGGTTGGCGTTGCGGATGATCAGGTCGAACATGGCTGGTGCCTCCCGGTGTGGCGGTGATCAGGTTTCCGCCGCAGCCGCAGGCGACTGGAGAATCCCGAGCATGCCAGCAATAGCATCTGGCAGCACTTCCCGGTCAAGCGCTGTCGGCTAAGGATCGACCGCTGCGGTCATGCCGCTCCGTAGCTGCGCCAGAGAACATAGAGGCTGACGGAAAAGATGATAGCACGGAAAATCTGGGTCAGCGTGTCGCGCTGGGTTGCAAGCCGGGTGGAAACGATGGTGCCGATCACACCGCCGGCGATGCCGCCGGCGATGAAGTAGCCGGCGATGCGCCAGTCCACCAACCCCGAGGCTGCGTAGTTGATCGCCGTGGTCAGGCCGAAGGTACCGACGGCGAGAAGCGAGGTGCCGACCGCGTTGATCAGCGGCATGCCGGTCGCAAGCAGCAGGCCCGGAACGATCAGGAAGCCGCCGCCGATACCGAAAAAGCCGGAACAGGTGCCGGTCACGAGCGCTGTCAGCCCCGTCTTGCCGTGAGTCCCGATCGACAGCGATTGTGGTGTCGCTGACGTGTCGCACTTCACCTTCTTCATGGCAAAACTGACGAACATCATGACGAGCCCGAACAGGAACAGCAGGCGCTGTCCGTCGATCAACTTGCCGAGGCTGGAGCCGAGGTAGGCGCCGAGCGAGCCGGCGATGGTAAAGACAAGGGCGCAGCGCCACCAGAGATGGCCGCGAAGCGCATGGCTGATGAGGTTGAGATAGGCGTTGGCGGAAACCGCCAGCGCGCCGGTGCCGAGCGCCGTGTGCACGTCGCGAATGCCGACAACATAGATCAGCAGCGGTGTTGCAAGGATCGAGCCGCCGCCGCCGACCAGCCCGAGGGTGAAGCCGGTGAGTGACCCGGAGCCGATCGCGAGCAACATCTGCTGAAAGGGGTCCGCCATGGCGCGCCTCTACCCCCAGACCGAGCCGGGGAGAGCGTCCAGCGGTATCTTCAGGTAGCGCTTGCCGTTCTCCTCTGCCGGCGGCAGCTCGCCGCCGCGAACATTCACCTGCAGCGCGTGCAGGATGAGTTTCGGCATCGGCAGGGTCCGGTCACGCGCCTCGCGCAGATTGACGAAGTCGGCCTCAGACTTGCCGGCGACATGCGGGTTCGTCGCCTTCTGCTCCGCCACCGTGCTTTCCCAGTGCGCCTCGCGGCCGCCGTGGCAGTAGTCGTGGCCGGTGAAGAGGCGTGTCTCGTCCGGAAGCGCCAGGATCGCCTGGATCGAACGCCAGAGGTCGGACGCGCTGCCACCGGGGAAATCGGCGCGGGCCGAGCCGCTGTCAGGCATGAACAGCGTATCGTGAATGAAGGCCGCGTCGCCGATCACGTAAGAGATTGAGGCGAGCGTATGGCCCGGCGAATGCAGGACACGGGCCTTGAGCTCGCCGATCCGAAACGTCTCTCCGTCGGCGAAAAGCCGGTCCCATTGTGAGCCGTCACAGGCGAAGTCCGGCCAGTTGTAGATCGTTTTCCAGATCCGCTGCACGCCCTTCACATGCTCGCCGATTGCAGTCGGCGCGCCGGTCCTAGCCTTGAGGTAACGCGCCGCCGAGAAATGATCGGCATGGGGATGGGTGTCGAGGATCCATTCGACAGTCAAGCCTTTGCCCTCGACATGCGCAAGGATGGCGTCGGCATTCTTCGTAGCGGTCGAGCCCGACTTTTCGTCGAAATCGAGCACCGGATCGATGATCGCGCATTTGCCGGTGGCCGGGTCGGCAACGACGTATTGAATGCTGCCGGTTCGCGCGTCGTAAAAGCCGGTGACGTCAGGCTCAAGCATAGGCGCGCGCCTCTTCGGCCATTTCGCGCGGAAAGAAGATCGCGCGGGCCGGATCGAAATCGTAGTCGGCTTCGAAGGCCGGAGCGTCAGCGGCCAGCTTTGCCACGCAGTCGAGAATGAACTTCACCTTCTCGTCGGAGAGAAGGACGCTGAAGTTCAGCCGGGTGAAGCCGGGCTTCTCGATCTCCTCGCCGGCGAGGATCGCCTGACGGATCTCTTCGGAGTGCTCGGCATCGATCGACAGCAACCGGTGAACATAAGGTCCGGCGCAGGCGCAGCCGCCGCGCGCCTGGATGCCGAAGCGATCGCTGAGCATGCGGGTGACGAGCTGCTGGTGGACGTAGCCGCCCCTTCCGTTCTGGATGCGGAAGGAGAAGATCGGCAGCCGGTCCGGCTCCTGAAGGCCGAGCAGTTCCAACTGCGGCACGGCTTTCCATGCGGCAAATGCCTGCTCGGTCAGCGCGCGGTTACGCTTGCCCATTTCCTCAAGGCCGATAGCGTGCTTGACGATAAAGGCGAGGGCTGTGCGGATGTCGCCGACGACGTTCGGCGTTCCCGCCTCTTCGCGGGCCTCGAGGTTGCCACTGTAGTCGTGGGCATCGGGCGAGACGAATTTCACCGTGCCGCCCCCCGGCCATGTCGGCTTTGCGGTCAGAACGCTGTCGCGGCGAACGATCAGAATGCCGGAGGCGCCCGGGCCGCCGATGAACTTGTGCGGCGAGACGACGATTGCGTCGATTTCGGCGCCGGTTTCCGGCGCCATCGACATTGCCACATAGGGGCCAGCGCCGGCATAGTCCCAGATCATCTTCGCGCCGGCCGTCTTGACCATGCGCGTGATCGTCGCGACGTCGCTGGTGATGCCGGTGATGTTCGAGCCGGCCGACAGCGTGCAGACCGTCAGGTCCCGCGAACCGTCGCCAAGCGCTGTCGCGAGCTCAACAAGGTCCGGACCGCCGGTCGGGCATTCTGCGATCTCGACGATCTCCGCGCCGCTTTCGCGCCAGGGCAGGATGTTGGAGTGATGCTCGTAGGGGCCGATGATAACCCGGACGTTCTTGCCCGCGGCAACGGCCTCGGTGATGCCGAACAGATTGACCAGCCGGTTGATGCCCGAGGTCGCGCCGGAGCCTGTAAAGATCACGGCATGGTCGGCGGTCGCACCGCAGAATTCGCCGATCAGTGCCCGTGCTTCCCGCCTCATCCGGGTCATGAAGCCCCCGCAATAGGAGGCTTCAGTGTGGCTGTTGGCGTAGAAGGGCAGAACCTCTTCGAGCACGAAGTCTTCGATCACGCGCAGAGCGCGGCCGGAGGCGACATAGTCGGCATAGACCAGCTCCCTCGTACCGTAAGGACCGGCAATCTTCGCCTTGGCGCCAACGAGATCGTCACGCAGATCGGCGATCAGGCCGGGCCGGTTCAGAGCCTGACGGAAGCGGGCGATGGGGGAAGGCGCCTCGCAGGGCTGGCGGTGGACGGCGGGCACGATCATCTCGCTTACTCCTCGGAGCGGACATTGACAGCAATTGTAATCCCGTCCAGGGTCGAAAAGTTCACCTCTTTTCTGCAGTTCCGCCAATGGATTGTGTCAAATGATCGAGTCTTCGTTCAAAATCGACGCTTTCGATCTGAACATTCTTACCGCATTGCAAAAAGATTCGTCGTTGTCGCAACGGGATCTTGCCGAGAAGGTCGGCTTGTCGCAAAACGCCTGCTGGCGCAGGCTCCAACGTCTGCAGGCGATCGGTATGATCAAGGGCTCGCACGCGGACATTGATCTTGATGCGCTCGGGCTGGATCTGACCGTGTTCGTGATGATCCGCACGCGCCACCACTCGAAGGAATGGAGTGACGGATTTCGCCAGCATGTCGAGCGGCTGCCGGAAGTAATCGATTTCTATCGCATCGGCGGCGACTGGGATTACCTGATCAAGGTGGTGACGCGGGGCATGCGCGGCTATGACGCCTTCTATCAGAAGCTCATCACCAACTTCGATCTCGCAACCGTCACCGGCTTCTTCTCGATGGAAGCGATCATCAACAATCGGCCGGTGGATTTGAGCCGGCTGAAGTGAGCGGACGCTTTGGGCCAAGCAGGCGCGCGTGGGTCCGATGGGCCATTTCATCAAGGGCCGTGAAACGCAAAACACCTCCGGATGTGCTCCGGAGGTGTTTTTTTCGCATCAGCTTGAGACCGTGCGCGGATCGTCTGCCGATCAGGCCGACAGCGCCTTGAACTCGGCAAGGATGGCGTCGCCCATCTCCGTGGTGCCGACCTTCCTGGCACCTTCGGCCATGATGTCGCCGGTGCGGATGCCCTTATCGAGCACGTTGGCGATCGCCTTTTCCAGATTGTCGGCTTCCTTCACGAGATTGAAGGAATAGCGCAGGCACATGGCAAAGGAGGCGATCATCGCGATCGGGTTGGCGATGCCCTTGCCGGCAATGTCAGGCGCCGAGCCATGCACCGGCTCATAGAGCGCCTTGCGCTTGCCGGTGACACCATCAGGTGCGCCGAGCGAGGCCGACGGCAACATGCCGAGCGAACCGGTGAGCATGGCGGCCACATCCGACAGCATGTCGCCGAACAGGTTGTCGGTGACGATGACGTCGAACTGCTTGGGCTGGCGCACCAGCTGCATGCCGCCGGCGTCGGCCAGCATGTGCTCGAGCTGAACGTCGGAATACTTCGCCTTGTGCGTCTCGGTCACCACCTGGTTCCAGAGCACGCCCGACTTCATGACGTTGCGCTTTTCCATCGAGCAGACGCGGTTCTGCCTTGTGCGGGCCAGCTCGAAGGCGACGCCTGAGATGCGCTCGATCTCGTAGGTGTCATAGACCTGGGTGTCGATGCCGCGCTTCTGGCCGTTGCCGAGATCGATGATCTCCTTCGGTTCGCCGAAATAGACGCCGCCGGTCAGTTCACGCACGATCAGGATGTCCAAGCCCTCAACGAGCTCGGGCTTGAGCGACGAGGCGGCAGCCAGCGCCGGGTAGCAGATCGCCGGACGCAGATTGGCGAAGAGCTCGAGATCCTTGCGCAGCCGAAGCAGGCCGGCTTCCGGGCGCACCTCGTAAGGCACCGCATCCCACTTCGGACCGCCGACGGCGCCAAACAGCACCGCGTCGGCGGCAAGCGCCTTTGCCATGTCCTCTTCCGAGATCGCCTGGCCATGGGCGTCATAGGCCGAGCCACCGACCAGGCCCTCGTCGGTCACGAAGCCGGCACCAAGCTCGGCATTCATGTAGGCGATGATCTTGCGGACTTCCGCCATGGCTTCCGGGCCGATGCCGTCGCCGGGGAGGATGAAAAGTTTGCGGGCCATTTTCGGCACTCCTGTGTCTGGTCTGAAATAAAGCGGCAAAGCCGCATTGAAGATGATGCGGTCGCGGCTAAGCCGCTGGCTTCGCGCCTTCGATCTGCCCGATGCGCTCGCGCAGCGTGTTGGCGACAGCCTGCGAGGCCGAAGACACAGCGATTTCGAGGCTCGCCTTGCCGCCCTCCACTTCGACCGCAAGTTTCGAAACGCTGACGCCGAGCCGGCGAACGATGTCGAGCAGCCGCGAAACGATGTTTTCGAGATCGCCGCTTTCGACGGTGTAGCGCATCGTATCGGTCATGCCGCCACCTTCGGCCAGGGACGCTGTTCGGGGCGCATGGTCTCAAAGGCGCGTGCCAGGCGAAGCACGCCGATATCGTCGAAGGACTGTCCGATGATCTGCAAGCCGATCGGCAGCCCGCCGGCGGTATAGCCGCAATTGATCGAGACCGCCGGCTGTCCGCCCATGTTGACGGCGACGGTAAACGCGATGTGTTCGAACGGTTTTTGCGGATCGTTGACCGGCGAGGCCCATTCGGCGGGATAGGATGCCGTGGGTGCTGTCGGCGACAGGATGAAGTCATAGCCGGAAAGCGCTGCGTGCAGCGCGTTGCGCATCGCCTCGATCTGGGCAAAGCCGGTATAGACCTCGCGGCCGGAAAAACTCTCGGCCGTTTTGATCCAGTCGAAGATGTAGGGCAGGATCTGCGCCTGTTTCTCCGGCGAAAGACGCGACACGTCTTCCCAGCCGCGCGCCCGCCAGAAGCGGTCGAGACCGTCGATCATTTCGCGGGTCAGGAACGGGCCGATCGGCTCGATGATCGCTCCGGCATCGGCGAAAAGCGTAGCTGCCCGCTTGACTGCGTGTTCCGTTTCTTCGGTGACCGCCTGGCCGAAGCCGGCGTCGAGCCAGAGCCCGATCTTCAGGCCCTTCACGTCACGGTCGAGATCGAGCCAGGGAATGTCGGCATAGGGCAGGGCCATGGTGTCGCGGGCGTCGGGCCTCGACAGCACCGACATGTAGAGCGCGGTATCGGCGACGGTCCGGGTCATCGGGCCGGCGACGCGACCGATGAAGGGCGGATTGATCGGCACGCGACCGGCAGAGGGCTTGAGGCCGACGACGCCGCACCAGCCGGCCGGCAGGCGGACCGAACCGCCGATATCCGTGCCGATGTGCAGCGGTCCGTAGCCGGCGGCGGCCGCAGCACCCGCACCGGCGCTCGATCCGCCCGGATTGGCCGAGATGTCCCACGGGTTGCGTGCGAGCTTGTGGAAACTGGAAAGACCGGAAGAGAGCATGCCGTAGTCGGGCATGGTGGTCTTGGCGAGCAGAATGCCGCCTGCCTCGCGGGTGCGCGCTGCCGGCGGCGCATCGGCTGCGGCCGGCGTCAGCGACACGGCGGCGCAGCCGAGCGGCACGGCCGTGCCCTTGGTGGCGATGTTTTCCTTGATCGTCACCGGTACGCCGTCGATGGCACCGAGCGGTTCGCCCTTTGCCCAGCGCTCTTCCGATGCCTTCGCCGCCTTGCGCGCGTCGGCGGGATCATAGGCCCAGAGCGCATTCAACTTCGGCTCGGAGGCATCGATCCGCACGATGACGGCTTCGGTGACCTCGACGGGAGAGAGCTTTTTCGAGCGGTAGGCCTCGACAAGGTCGATGGCGGAAAGATCGGCGAGATCGGACATGGCATGAATTCCCTAGGAGAAATGACAACGGGCGGACCAGGCCGGCGTTACCGGCTTGGCCACGGGCGTGCGGGTCAGACAGATTTCCTGCCTCACTGGACAGACGGCGGCATAGGCGCAGCCGGCTGCAGTTGTGGCGGTATGGACGGGCGTCTGCGGCGGCGTGTCGGACCGCTCCCGCTTGCGCCGCCCGGAGAAGGGTTTCGGCACGGCGGCGACCAGCGCCTGGGTATAGGGATGGCGCGGGTTGTCGAAGACGTCGTTTGTCGGCCCTTCCTCGACGATGCGGCCGAGATGCATGACGGCGACACGGTCAGTGATGGCGCGCACCACACCGAGATCGTGGCTGATGAAGAGGTAGGATAGGCCGAGCTTCTCCTGCAGGTCCATCATCAGGTTCAGCACCTGCGCCTGGATCGAAACGTCGAGCGCCGAGACCGGCTCGTCGGCAACGATCAGCGCCGGCCTTGTGATCAGTGCCCGGGCGATGGCGATGCGCTGGCGCTGGCCGCCGGAGAATTCGTGCGGATACTTGTCGGCCGACGCGAGCGGCAGGCCGACCGCTTCCAGCACTTCGGCGATGCGCTTATTCCGCTCCGCCGTGCTGGTGCCGCGTTCCAGAGAGACGATCGGCTCGGAGATGATCGTTCGGACCGTATGGCGCGGATCAAGCGAGCCGTAGGGATCCTGGAAGATCGCCTGGAAGCCTTTACGCGCCTCGCGCAAGCCCGCGCGATCGAGGGCGTAGATGTTGTTGCCAGCGATATTGACCTCGCCCGATTGCGGCCGTTCGAGCCCCATGACCGCGCGCGCCAGCGTCGATTTGCCGGAGCCGCTTTCGCCGACGATGCCGAGGCTCTGACCGGCCGCAAGCTCGATGCTGACGCCATGCAGGACACGCAGCCGGCTGTGTTTCGAGAAGATCGACGGGCGTGGCAGATCGTATTCACGCACGAGATCGGTGGTTTTCAGAATGGTCTTACTCACGGTGCCACCATCTTTTCACGCGGATGAAAGCAGGCGGCACGATGCGGCACATGTCCATCGGTATTGATCAGGTCGAGTGCCGGGATCGCCTGACGGCAATCGGCCTCGGCGAACGAACAGCGCTCGGCGAAGGAACAGTGGGGTGGCCGGCCAAACGGGTCCGGAACGATGCCAGGGATGGCGTTCAACCTCGGCCGGCCGTGACCTTCCTGGCGGGCGCCGAGGGCTGCTCCATGCGGTGAGGCGGCGAAGAGGCCGCGGGCATAGGGGTGCGCCATGCGGGCAAAGACATCGTCCGTGCGCCCGGTCTCGATGATGCGTCCGGCATACATGACGGCGATGCGGTCGGTCATTTCCGAGACGACGCCGAGATCGTGGGTGATCAGCATCAGCGCCGTGCCGGTGTCCTCGATCAGTTCGTCGAGCAGGTCGAGGATCTGCGCCTGGACGGTCACGTCGAGTGCCGTCGTCGGCTCGTCGGCGATCAAGAGGTCCGGTTCGCAGGCGATCGCCATGGCGATCATCACGCGCTGCCGCTGGCCGCCAGAAAGCTGGTGCGGGTAGAGGTCCAGATCGAAGCGCGGCGCCGGCAGGCCGACCCGGTCAAGCAGCGCGCGCGCCTTCTTCTCAGCGTCCGCCTTGGTCTCGCCGAGATGGAGGCGCCGCCCCTCGGCGATCTGCGCACCGATCGACTTGACCGGGTTCAGCGCCGTCATCGGTTCCTGGAAAATCATCGCCACGCGCCGGCCGCGATAGCCGCAATAGTCGGCTTCGGCCAAGCCGGCGAGATTGCGCCCGTCGAACAAAAGCTCGCCGCGCACACGCATGCGCTGCGGCAAGAGGCCCATCACCGCAAGGGCTGTCATCGACTTGCCGCTGCCGGATTCACCGACGATGCCGAGGCGTTCGCCGCGGTTGAGCTGGAGATCGATATCGCAGACGATATCGACTCGGCTTGCGCCTGCCGAGAGTTCGACCGACATGCCGGCCATGTGAAGCAAGGTTTTTGTCATCGTTGCCGCCTCACGCGCGGGTCGAGAATGTCGCGAAGGCCGTCGCCAAGCAGGTTGAGGCCGAGCACGGCGAAGGTGATCGCCAGTCCCGGAAAGATCGCGAGCCACGGCGCCTGGTAGATGAAGGTCTGGGCGTCGTTCAGCATCTTGCCCCAGCTCGGCATCGGCGGCTGGGTGCCGAGGCCGACATAGGAGAGCCCTGCTTCCGCGACGATCGCCAGCGCAAACTGGATCGTCACCTGCACCAAGAGCACATGGTTGATGTTGGGCAGGATGTGCAGAAGCGTGATCGCCACGTCGCCGCGGCCGGCGCAGCGGGCGGCCTGCACGTATTCGCGTTTCCAGAGACCCATCGAGGCGCCGCGGGTGACCCGGGCAAAGACCGGAATGTTGAAGATGCCGATTGCGATCATCGCGTTGGTGGCACCCGGGCCGAAGATGGCGGTGATGATGACCGCGGTCAAAAGTGCGGGAAAGGCAAAGGCAAGGTCGCTCATGCGCATGACGAGGCCGTCGACCCAACCGCCGCGGGCGGCAGCCCAGGCGCCGAGCGGCACGCCGATGCCGGCGCCGACAAGCACCGCGACGATTGAGACGGATATCGAATTGCGGGCGCCGACCATGATCATCGACAGGATGTCGCGACCGAAATTGTCGGTGCCGAACCAATGGGCAAGGCTCGGCCCCTGCAGCTTGTCACGAAAATTCATCGCGGTCGGCGAATAGGGCGTCCAGATAAAGGAGACGAGCGCCATCGCCACCAGGATAAGGGTCACGGTGGCGCCGATCGTCAGGCTGCGGCTGCCGATCAGCTTCGAGATCAGGCCGGGTTCGGAGGTGGTTGCGGCGGTGGACATCAGTGGCCTCCCCGCGACAGCCGCGGATCCAGGTAGCCGTAAACCAGATCGACGAGGAAGTTGATGGTGATGACGGAGGCGGCAAGCAGGGTCACCAGTGTCTGCACCGTCACCAGATCGCGCTGCGCGATCGCCTGGAAGACGAGGCGGCCGATGCCCGGCAGGTTGAAGACGTTCTCGATGATGATCGTACCGGCAAGCAGGAAGGAAAACTGCAGGCCGATGATGGTGACGACCGGGATCAGCGCGTTCGGCACCGCATGTTTCCAGAGCGCGCCGGAGCGAGAAAGCCCCTTGGCGCGGGCGGTGCGGATGAAATCTTCGCCGAGCGTCTCGATGACGGCCGAACGCGTGACGCGCCCCAGAATGGCGGCAAGCGGCAGGCCGAGCGCGAAGGCCGGCAGGATCAGTGATTGCAGGCCGTTCCAGATGCCGCCTTCCCAGCCGGCAAAACCGGAGGCCGGGAACCAGGCGAGCTTCAGCGCAAAGAGCAGTATGAAGAGCAGTGCCAGCCAGAAGTTCGGGATGGCGACGCCGACCTGGGCGATGCCCATGACGACCGTGTCGCCGGCCTTGCCGCGGTTGGCGGCGGCATAGACGCCGATGGCGATGGCGACGACGACGGAGATTGCCATCGAAAGCAGAGCGAGCGGCAGCGTCACCAGGATGCGCGGCCCGAGCAACTCGCGGATCGGCACCGAATAGGTAAGGCTCATGCCGAAATCGCCGACGACGAAGCCGCCGATCCAGTGGAGGTAGCGGATCCAGATCGGCTGGTCGAGGCCGAGCTGCCGGTGCAGTGCCGCGATCGCGTCGGCGTCGGCATTCATGCCGAGCATCAGCACGGCGGGGTCGCCGGGTAGCACCTGCATCAGCAGAAAGACGATGACTGAAGCGGCGAGCGTCGTCAGAATGAGCGACACGAGGCGACCGCCGATAAAGGAAATCACATCAACCTCCCGGAAAGAGCGGGCGTCGACCGGCGCCGGGTGCGGCGGTCAACGGCAGAACTGCATCTGCCCCTCCCGACGATGAGGAGGGGCAGGCGCCTATCGTCAGTTCTCCCAATAGGTCTGGGTCTGGTCGTCGGCCGGAACCGGCATGTTCTTCCAGAGGCCCTTCACCTTCTTGTTCCAGACGCCGATCTTCGGCAGCGCGTAGAGGAAGACGTTCGGCTCGTCGGCCGCAAGCTTGCGCTGGAGCTGGCCCGCGAGATCCATCTGCTCTGCCTCGGTCGAAGCCTGCGTGAAGGACTTGTAGAGCGCCTTGTACTCGGGGTTCTGGTAGTTGAAGTAGTACTTGTCGCGGGCATAGATATCGAGGTCGCGGGCCTCGGCATGGGCGATGATGGTCGCGTCGAAATCCGAGTTCTTGAACACCTGATCGAGCCACTGCGCGAACTCGATCGGCACGAGGTTCACCTTGACGCCGACTTCGGCGAGCATCGCCGCGATGATCTCGCCGCCACGACGGGCATAGGCCGGCGGCGGCAGCATGATGGTGATCTCGAGGTTCTGAACGCCCGCTTCCTGGAGCAACTGCTGCGCCTTGCCCGGATCATAGGGGTAGGTGTCGTTGAGATCGACATAGCCGGGTTCGACCGGCGAATAATGCGAGCCGATCGTCGTGCCGAAGCCCGAATAGGTGCCCTCGACCAGCGACTTGCGGTCGATCGCGTAAGCGAGTGCCTGGCGGACGCGGACGTCGTCGAACGGCTTGCGGGCATTGTTGAGCGCGAGCACCACCTTGCCGGAGGTGCTGCCGACCTCGACCTGCAGGTTCGGGTCACTCTGGAACTGGCTGACGAGTTCGGCCGCCTGGAACATCGGGAAGGCGTCGACATTGCCGGCAAGAACGGCGGCAGCGGCGGCCGACGGATCGCTGATGAACTTGAAGGTCACTTCGCTGAGCTTGGCCGGTTCGCCCCAGTAGTCGGCGTTCTTTTCCAGCACCACCTTGTCGCCCTTGGCCCACTCCTTGAACTTGAACGGGCCGGTGCCGACAGGATTGGTCTTGTTGCCGGCGGCAGATGACGGCGCGATCATCACCGCATCGCCCCAGGCCATGTTGAAGAGGAAGTTGGAGGCCGGGCGCTTCAGCGTCACCACGGCGGTTGCCGGATCCGGGCATTCAGTCCTTTCGATCGGCTCGAACAGGCCCTTCTGCGCATTGGTGGAATCCGCCGAGACGGCGCGCTCATAGGAGAACTTGACGACCGAGCAGTCGAACGCAGTGCCGTCGTGGAACTTGACGCCCTGACGAAGCCTGAAGCTGTAGGTCTTCTGGTCGTCGGAGATCGTCCAGCTTTCAGCGAGCAGCGGCTTGACGCTGCCGTCCTCGACCACGCGCACCAGGCCCTCGAACAGGTTGCCGTAGGTGATGTAGCGGATCGGCGCTGCAGCGCCCGCGGTCGGGTCGAGGCCCGGCGGTTCGAGCACCTGGCCGACGGTGATCGTATCCTTGGCCATCGCCGTCGTCAGCGACGCGGCGATGAAGCACGAGGCAAGTGCCCATTTCGTCAAGTTCATCATGGTTCCCCCGCTTTGCGGTTGGTTGTTTATGTTTTCCAGTAATCAGATCGAGCGGCCGCCGTCGACGTCGAGCGCCACGCCGGTGATCATCGACGCCTGCGGCGAGGCGACGAAGTAGGCGGCCTCGGCGAGATCTTCGGGCTTCAGCAGGCGTCCGAGCGGAATGGAGTCGCGGAACTTCTTGCGGATTTCTTCGCTGTCCTCGCCCATGAAAGTGGTGAGCAACGGCGTTTCGCCTGCAACGGGATTGAGCGCGACGACGCGGATGTTGAAAGGCGCGACCTCGATCGCGAGCGCCTTGGTGACTGAGACCACCCAGCCCTTGGTCGCATTGTACCAGGCAAGGTTCGGTCGCGGCCGGTTGGCGCCGGTCGACGCAATGTTGACGATCACGCCTGCCTTGTTGTGCTTCATGTGCGGCAGCAGCGCCCGCGTCATCAGGTAGACGCCGCGCACATTGACGCCGAGGATGCGGTCGAACTCATCCGGTTCGACCAGCTCGGCGTTTTGCGGCTTGTGGCCGATGCCGGCATTGTTGATCAGGATATCGACGCGCCCGAATTTCTCGATGCCTGCGGCAACCGCGGCGTCGACATCCGTCTCCTTGGCGATATCAGCGACCACGGCAAAGGCATTGCCGCCCAGCTCGCTCGCCACGCGCTCGGCACCTTTGGCGTCGCGATCGACGACGACGACTTTGGCGCCGCCTTCGACGAAGCGCTTGGCAATGCCCTCGCCGAAACCGGAGCCTGCGCCGGTGATGAGAGCGACTTTACCTTCTAGTGACACGTGTTCCTCCTAAGGCAATCTTGCATCATGGGGTGGAGCGGGACGCGGCCGGAAATCCGCCCTTTTCCTCGTCCCACCCTAGCCGTGGTAGACAGAAATGGTTTTCATGCTGGCGAAACCGTAGAGGGCCTCAAAACCCTTCTCGCGGCCATGGCCGGATTTCTTGACGCCGCCGAAGGGCAGCTCGACGCCGCCGCCGGCGCCGTAATTGTTGATGAAGACCTGGCCGGCATGGACGGCGCGCGCCATCCTGAGCTGCCTGCCGCCGTCATTGGTCCAGACGCCGCAGACGAGGCCGTAGGCGGTGCCGTTGGCAAGGCGGATCGCTTCCTCTTCGCCGTCGAACGGCATGATCACCTGAACCGGGCCGAAGATCTCTTCCTGCACCGTGCGGTGTTCGTGCGGCACGTCGCGCAAAAGGGTGGGGGCGACATAGGCGCCTTCGGAGGGCGCATCGGCGACGATCTCGCCTTGCGCCGCAACCTTCAGGCCGTCCTTTACCGCACCAGAAAGAAAGTCTTCAATGATCGCCTTCTGTCGCTGCGAGACCACAGGCCCGACGGAGAGATCGGCGCCTGCTGGGCCGACCTTGAGGGCGCGGTAGCGCTCGCTCATGCGTGCGACGACGTCCTCATAGATGGCGCGCTCGACGAGGATGCGTGACGAGGCCGAGCAGGTCTGGCCGGCGTTCTGGATGCCGGCATTGACGAGGAAGGGAACGGCGCGGTCGAGGTCGGCATCGGCAAAAACGATCTGCGCCGACTTGCCGCCGAGTTCGAGCGTCACGGGCACCGCATTTTTCGCCGCCGCCGCCTGCACCATCTCGCCGGTCCGAACCGAGCCGGTAAAGGAGATGTGGTTGACGTCGGGGTGTTCCGAGAGAGCCGCACCCGCTTCCGAGCCGAAGCCGGTGACGATGTTGAGCGCGCCCGACGGCAGGCCTTCCTCTTCGGCGATGCGGGCAAATTCGAGGATCGTCAGGCAAGCCTCTTCCGCCGGCTTGACCACGGCGGCATTGCCCATGGCAAGGGCTGCACCGAGGCTGCGGCCGAGGATCTGCATCGGATAGTTCCAGGGGATGATGTGCCCCGTGACCCCATGCGGCTCGTAGACGGTCAGGACGGTGAAGCCGTTCTGGTAGGGGATTGTGTCGCCATGCACCTTGTCGGCCGCGCCACCGTAGAACTCGAGATAGCGGGCAAGCGCCACGACGTCGGCGCGCGCCTGCGTCACGGGCTTGCCAACATCACGCGCCTCGAGTTCGGTCAAGAGATCGATGTTGTTGAGCACCGCCGCCGAAATCCGGGTCAGGACCCGGCCGCGCTCGGTCGGCGTCATGCGGCCCCAGTCACCGGAGAGGGCCGCGCGTGCCGAGCGCACGGCGAGATCGACATCCTCGCTGGTGCCCCGGGCGATCTGCGCGAATTGCTCGCCGTTGGAAGGGTCGCGGACAGGAATAAGCTCGCCGCCTGTTGCGTCCTGCCAGGTGTTTGCGATGAAATTGCCGTAGGTCTTCACGTCATGCCTCTTTGTCAGTCTCGCGCCCCTCGAGGAGCGCCTTCAATCTCATTGCCGTCGCGTTGATATGGGCGCGCGCCAGCTTCTCGGCCTCGTCGAGGTTTCGTGCCGCGATCGCCTCGACGATCAGCCCGTGTTCGGCAACGGCCGTTCTCGCGCGTTCGCTGGACAGCGAAAAGGCCGGTGCAAAGACCTGCGAGGTCATGCGCAAAAGCGGCCCGAGCGGCGCCAGCGACGCATTGCGGGACGCGGCTACGATCGCCTCGTGAAAGACGACGTTGGACTGGGTGTAGGCGGCGGGATCCCAGCGCTCGACGATCTTGCGCTGGCGCTCGACCTGCTTTGCCAGATCCTTGATCTCGGAGGATGTCGCACGTTCCGCGGCGTTTCGCGCGGCCACGCCATCCATCGCTTCACGCACCGCATAGGCGTCGAGCAGCTTCGGCAGGTCGGCGGTTGCGACCCTAACGCCGCTGCCCGGCTTGTTGACGACGAGACCGTCGCGCTCCAGCACCCGCAAGGCTTCGCGAAGCGGCGTGCGGCTGATGCCGAACTCGGCAGCGATCTTTTCCTGGCGCAGCGTCGCGCCCGGGGCATAGACGCCGGCATAGATACGTTCGCGAAGGGCCTGGGCCACTTCGTCGAGAAGGCGTGACTGGCTTCGCCATTCGAAGGATTGGTTCATCGATCCCTCCCAAGATCGAGGCAAATTGTATCCAGGATACAGGCGATGTCAATCAGTCAGAAGCTACATGGCGGGTGGGAACGATTGGCTGTCCGGCGAAACACAAGCTGCGTGCCGCCTCTGGGTTTCGCCGCCGGCGACGAAAACTGGAACGCGGTCTGCTCAACGCCGCCCCGCGGCGATGCGGTCAGGACGACCAAACGGGCTTTTGGAAAGGGAAAGATCGCCCAGCGATCCGCGTTTCTTCGGATGCAAGCCCCACAGACTTAGGACTGGCGCTTCCACCTTATCGCCGGTCGCGAATGCGTTGACGCGCTCGTCGCACATGCTTCTATTAGGAGGGATCATGCTGGGAGGTCAGACGTGCAGATGCTCGATTGGATTGCGATTGCCCTGTTCCTCGTGACCTGGGCGGCGCTGGAGCCGTTGATGGCGCTTGGCTGGCCGCGACGAAAGGACAGCCTGATGCTGGACATGGTGCATATCAGGCGGGCCTGGATGCGCGAGGTCCTGACGCGCGACACCAATTTCATCGGCGATGCCGCCATCCTCGGTCACACGATCAATTCGGCCTCTTTCTTCGGTTCGGCCAATCTCATTGTCATCGTCGCGATGAGCAGTGCCCTTTTCATGCAGCCGACGGCCGGCCTCCAGTCAGGCATCATCACGATGTTCGCGCCGATCGAACCGCTGTGGCTGTTTCAGTGCAAGGTACTGCTTGTCATGGCGACGTTGCTGCGCGGGCTTTCCGAATTCATCTGGGCGGTCCGGCAGATCAACTATTGCCTTGCGGCGATCGGAGCCAGTCCGTCGCGGGAGGAGGTTCGGGATATTGACGCCTGGACCCACGCCTTGTCGCTGATGATCAATCCCGCCCTTCGCTCGTTCAGCCAGGGTGTCCGCTCCTACTACTTCACCGTTGCCGCGGCGCTCTGGTTCATGGGGCCTGTCGCGTTTCTCATCGCAATCGCCGGCTCGGTGGGACTTCTCGTCTGGAGACACAGTTGGTCGGATGCGGCCAAGGGCGTGATGGAGGTGCGCAAGCTGCTCGACGAGAGCACGCAGCCTGCCATCGAGGCAGTGCCTGCTGCGGCGAGCGGTTCACGGAAGGCCAACAGCTGAAGACATCCCGCGAACCGACGTCGACATGTCGCTGCTGTCGCGCACGGATCATTCGTACCATTGCCCCTACAAGGGCGGGGCGTCCTATTACAGCATTCCGATCGGCGGCGAGCGGTTGACAAACGCCGTCTGGACCTATGAGCGCCCGCATGCCGCAGTCGGCGATATCAGGGATCGGTTGGCATTCTATCCCGATCGGGTGGACTTGATTGAGGAATTGCAGGCGGAAACAAGCGATCGCTAGTGGCATTGACGCTGAATGGCGACGCACTGATTGCTCGAAGTGCCGTCCCGGCGGGGGTCACTCGAAGCGCGTGCGAAGTGTTTCACGCACCGCCTTCAGGAATTCTGCCACTTTCGGCAGATCGCCCAACTGCTGATGGTAGAGATAGTATAGATTCGTGGTTGGTCCGGACCATTGGGCGAGAACCGGAACGAGCCGCCCCGTGGCGAGGCCATCCGCGGCCAGCGCATCACTCAAGAGGCCGACGCCGAGACCTTCGGCGATCAGCCGTTCCCCGATCGCCGGATCGTCGACAACGATGGATGGCGGGCGCTCCAGGGTGAAATGCCGGTTCCCATCCGTAAGCACCCAGTGCACAAGGTCCCGTCGCATGCGTGTCCGGTGCGCGACGAGTGCGACATGCATCAGGTCTTCAGGGGAGGCAATGCTCAGTCGAGTGACGTAGCTAGGTGCCGCATAGAGGCGCTGTTCGATCGTTCCGATCTTTCGATAGATCATCTCGCTGTCGACAGGCTCGCCCATGCGCAGCGCCACGTCGACACTTTCGCCGATCAGGTCGACATTGTGATGGGTCGTCTGCAGGTCGACCTGAACCTCGGGGCAAAGCTCTGCGTAGCGTTTCAGGATTGGCGGCAGGAAAGTACGGGCAAAGGCGACTGACGTCGCCACCCGCAGCCGTCCGCGGGCGGTGCCGTCGGCGGGCCCGAAACCGGCAATGCCGCGATCGATGACCTCTACCGCCCCGCCAATCTGTTCCACCAGATGTTTGCCCGCCTCGGTGAGCGAGACGCGGCGGGTGGAGCGCAGCAGCAATGCGACACCGAGCGCGGTCTCAAGCTCGCCCAGGCGCCGGCTGACCGTGCTTGGCGGCAGGTGAAGGCGTAGCGCCGCTGATGAAAAGCTCTCGGTGCGGGCGACCTCGAGGAAAATCCTGAGGCTGTTGAGATCGGCAGATAGCGGGGATTTCATGCGTTTCCGGAACAATCACTTCCATGATCGCAGGATAATCGACTGAAGGTTGAATTGATAGCTTCGTCGCATCAAATCGAAGGAGCCGATCATGACCACCCGCAGACAAGCCCTTGGCCTTCTCGCCGCCGCCGCCCTGCTGCCGTTCGCCCCGCGCCTTGCTTTTTCCGCAGCGCCGTTTTCGGCCGTCGCCAATGCCGGTTACTACCGCTTCCGCTTCGGGCGTTTCGAAGTCACGGCCCTTTCGGATGGAACGCTGGCGCTGCCGATGGCCAACATCTACCAGAATGAGCCGGTCGACGAACTCCAGCGCAGGCTGGATGACAATTTCCTCGGCAAGGAGACGCATCTGTCGATCAACGCCTACCTGGTGAATGACGGCGAACGCCTGGCGCTCATCGATGCGGGATCGGGTGCGTTGCTCGGTGCCGCCGCCGGCAAGCTCATGCGGCACCTGACGGCCTCCGGTTACCGTGCCGATCAGGTCGATGCCGTGATCCTGACGCATGTCCACGCCGATCACTCCGGCGGCCTCACGAGCGATGGCAAGTTACAGTTTCCGAACGCCGTGGTCCACCTTGCCGATCGCGAATACCGTTACTGGATCGAGCGCGAAGGCGTGACCGCGATGACGGAGGCGCAGAAGACCGACTTCCAGCGTGCCCATGACGCTCTCGCTCCCTACGTTGCCGCCGGAAAGGTAAAGCGCTTTGCCGACAATGCGGACGTGTTGCCGGGTCTAGGGTCCATTCTGCGGGCCGGACACACGCCCGGGCATTCGTCAATCGTGCTTGATGCCGGCGACGGTGAGCGTCTCGTCTTCTGGGGCGACATCATCCATGGCGATCACGTGCAGTTCGACGCGCCCGATGTCTTTGTCAGCTTCGACGTCGACGGGACGGCGGCGGCAGCGACCCGATCCGTGGCCCTATCGGATGCGGCCGATGGGCGTTATCTCGTTGCCGGCGCACACCTGCCGTTTCCCGGTGTCGGTCACGTCGCCCGCGACGAGACGCTCTACCGCTTCGTCCCCTGGAACTACGTCGAGTAAACCGGGCGCCCTTGGCCGGGCTCAGGTGTAGGCAAAGGCGTCGATGGTCTCGCTGCGTCCGCGCAGGCTGAGGCCTTCGTGCCTTGTCCACCGGTCGGCGCCGTCACCGTCGATCCCGGCATCAGCGAAGGCTGCGGCCGAAACCACGACCGATGCATTGAGGTTCCGGGAGGCGGCCTGCAGCCGCTGGCCGACATTGACGACGTCGCCGATGACCGTGAATTCGTAGCGGTGGTCGCCGAGAAGCCCGACGAAGACCTCTCCGACATGGACCCCGATGCCGACCTCGACCGGTTTCTCGCCGCTCGCCTGGCGCTCGAGGCTCCATTTGTCGACGGCGGCTGCAAGCGAGGTCGCGGCGTTGATGGCGTTGCGGGCATCGCCTGCGCCGGGCGAAGGCAGGCCGAAGATCGCCAGCAGGCCGTCACCGATGAATTTGTCGATGACGCCGCCATTGGTGGTGATCGCCTGCTCCGCCCGGCTGCGGAATGCGTTGAGCAGCGTGACGACCTCAGATGGGTCGAGCGCCTCCGACATGGTGGTGAACCCGCGGATATCGGCAAAGAGCACGCAGACCCTCTGGCGCGTGCCATTGCGCAACGTATCGACATTGCTGGCGAGCACATAGCGGTTGATCTCGGCGGAATTGAACCTTTCGAGCACGGCTCTCTCCCTTGCCGTGCGGATCGCCAGCATCAGCGTCCGCCGCGCGCGGGAGGCTGCGAGCGCCATCGCAAGGCCGGTCAGGAGCACGATCGCCAGCCGTGTGATGTTGGACCCGTCGGAAAACAGTGGCTGAAGCTGAGGGGCAACGGGAAAGACCAGGCCTGCCGGAGTTGGCCACCAGATGAGCAGGCCGATCGCGAGCACGAGCAAGAAGGCTTGCACGAACAGGCGCCAGGCGTTCAACCCGAAAGAGGTGATCGCAAGCAACAGGAAGGCAGCCCAAGGCGAGACCAATGCAGAGCGCATGCCGGCCGGCAGGCTTTCGAGCCAAGGACCAAACCAGCCTATGCCGAACAGCAGCAAGGCATCCGCCACGACCCCGAGCCAGGGCACGATCCTTGGATAGTTCGAGCTGTGCGCGAGAAATGCTCCGAGCGCCGAGAGGCAGATGTTGGCGACGGCGATCAGGGCAACCCAGTCGCTCCACCGTCCAAGAATGATCGCGAGTGCGAGCATCAGCGCCGCGATCGCCAGCGAAAAGGCGAGCCGCGCGTTGGACGCGAAGCGTTCGGCCTCACGCTCGGCGTCAAACAGAACGCGGCCGTCCTGACTGTTCCAGCCGTCGGGCGGTTCGACCTTCAAAAGCATGCGGATCCCCTTCGCCGAGACCTCGGCATCCTTCCATTCGGGCTACAGCGAATCAAGCGCGCTCGGGGTGGGGCCTGTGCAAACGATGAACAGGCATCGTCACATTGGCGTGTGCACGCTGAAGCCATTCCATCTGGCGGGGCGCCTGATAGCCGGCTACCGATGAGCTAGGAAATGACGTTGCGGACGAACCGCACGATATCATCGCCTTCATTGATGTAGGAATAGGGCTGGGCCGAGCTGTAGACCGCGAAGGTGCCGGTCGGGTAGCGCTTGCGCTCACCCGAGAGCTCCAGCGTCAGGGCCCCTTCCGTTACGAACAGCATCTCGTGCCAGCCCTGCGGGTCGGGCTCGGCGCCGTAGTGTTCACCGGGAGCAAGCGACCAGAGCCACATCTGGGCTTCGGACGCCGCCGGGGTGGATGCAAGCAGCCGCGCTTCGCTTTCCGGTTTCCGTCCACGCCAGGTGATCGCGTCGATGTTGTCGCGGGATTGGCGCGATGGGTCCCTGACGAGATCGACGAAGCCGACATTCATGGCTGCCGCCAGCCGGTCGAGGCTTGAAAGGCTGATATTGGCGTCTCCTCCTTCGACCGCGACGATCATGCGCCGGCTGATGCCCGACGCCGTTGCCAGCGCCGTCTGGCTCAACCCCGATGCCAGGCGGATGCGCTTGAGGTTTTCGGCCACATGGGACAAAACGTCGGATCGATCTTGACTGTGCAATATATTGCTCATAACGTCTTTCTACAGGGATCGAACACCAAATGCCACAGGCTTTTCCGGGCCCCGTCAGCGACGGAGAGCTCATGCGGAGCCGTGGCAGCATATCGGTTCATGTCACAGGAAACGGCATTTCTCAACGCGCGTGGCCGCGCCCGTTACCCGCCCGGGCCGGCATGTTCGAAACATATCTCAACTGTTCGAAAGGACCTTCGCATGAAAATCCGCGACTTCGGCGTCGAAATCTGGATGAACCGCTATGAAAACCATTGCGAATGGAACCTCGCTGAGACCTGCGTCGAGTCCCTGACCGTGGCGGAACTGCTCGAGATGGCCGGCAAGATGGACAGCATCCTCTCCGAACTGCTGCCGCTGAAGCTGACCTATGGCGCGATCGAGGGTTCCGAGCGGCTGCGCGGCCTGATCGCAGGCCTCTATGCGCAACAGGGGATCGACAATGTCGTCACCACCCATGGCGCGATCGGCGCCAATGCGCTGGTGCATGAGACGCTGGTCGAGCCGGGCAACCGGGTGATTTCGGTGTTGCCGACCTATCAGCAGCACTATTCGATCCCGGAGAGCTATGGTGCCGATACGCAGATCCTGCGACTGACGGAAAAGACCGGCTTCCTGCCGGACCTTGAAGAATTGCAGCGGCTGGCGACACCAGGCACCAAACTGATCGCCATCAACAATCCCAACAATCCGACCGGCGCGCTGATGGATCGCGCCTATCTCGAGAAGATCGTCGCGATCGCCCGCGCCGCAGGCGCCTGGATCCTTTGCGACGAGGTCTATCGCGGCACCGACCAAAAAGGCGACGGGCTGACCGCATCGATCGCCGACCTCTACGAAAAGGGCATCAGCACCGGCAGCATGTCGAAGACCTTTTCGCTCGCCGGCCTGCGCCTTGGCTGGATCGTTGCGCCGCGGGAACTGATCCAGGCCGTATCCGTTCACCGCGACTACAACACAATCAGCGTTGGCATGCTCGACGATCACTTCGCGGCCATTGCGCTTGAAAACAAGCACAAGATCCTCGCCCGCAGCCAGAACATCACCCGCACCAACCTCGCCATTCTTTCCGACTGGGTGGAGAACGAGCCGTTGATCTCCTGGATAAAGCCGCAATCGGGCACGACGGCGCTTCTGAAATACGACCTGCCGATGACATCAGAGGCGTTCTGCCTGCAACTGCTTCAGCGAACGGGCGTGATGTTCACGCCGGGCAGTGCGATGGACATGGAGGGTTGCCTCAGGATCGGCTACGCCAACAACGAGAGCGTGCTTCGCGAAGGCTTGAGGCGCGTCTCCGAGTTCCTGCGGGAGCAAAGAGCGGCCGCGGCCTAACGCTGGCCGCCGATCTCCTCAGGGCTCTATGTCGAGCTCCGGGTAGCGGCGGAAGATGCCGTTCTCGTTGAAGGCCAGCCGCCGCGGTGAAGCGAGATAGGCGGCGATGTTCGGTCGTGTTTGCACCGCGGCATGCAGCTTTAAGAGCTCGGGGTATTGCGGCTCATAATGGCGCATCGCTCTTGGGAAAGCATAGCGGAGCCCTTCGATCACCTGGAACAGCGAGAGGTCGACATAGGTGGTGGCATTGCCGACCGAATGGCCGCTGCCGGCAGGATTTTGTTGCAGCACCCGCTCGAAGTAGCCGAGGAACTTCGGGATGCGGTTTACGACAAACTCGAACGCCCGGTCCTCCGCCTCTGCCTTCTGCTCCTCATAATATTTCGAGGTGGCGATCGGATGGTGCGTGTCGTGCACCTCGGCGACGAAGTCGGTGACGGTGAGCTGCAGGCCATTGGCAAACCAGCGCAACGCCTCATCGTCAGGCGCCAGCCCGAGCCTGGGACCGAGGTAGAACAGGATGTTTGCCACATGGGAGATGATCTGGTCGCCGTCCCTGAGAAATGGCGGCGCGAAGGGAATGTGCGCCTCGGCAGCACTCTCCATCAGTTTCAGCATTTCGCCTGTGCCGCGGCCCGACACGCGGGTGACGTCGACATAGGTCGCACCGGCATCTTCGAGTGCGAGGCGCACGAATTCACCACGGCCCTGGATGCCGTCCCAGTAGTACAACTCATAGGTCATGGACGCCTCGGTAGTGGTTCTGGACAAGGGTTTGATATAGGCGGCGAAAAGACGATGGCGAGGGGAGAGCCGAACAGTGATGCCCCTCTGTCGAGCAGGACCCGTCTCGTGCTAAGGCGCTGTAGAGTTGAGTGTCGCCGGCCTGCCGAGGAAGCCTTCGTGAGCAAACCGAACTATCGCGACATTGCCGAGCTTGCGGGCGTCGGGACTGCCACGGTCGAGCGTGTGTTGAACGGCCGTGGCGGCGTTCGGCCGGACCTGGTCGAAAAGGTCGTGGTCGCGGCACGCACGCTCAATTATCCGCGCACGCTGCCCGATGCCCATCGTGGGCTGTTGCGCATCGACGTGTTGATGGTGCGCCCGGAGACGACCTTCTATCGCCGCCTGTCGCAAGCGTTCCAGCGCATCGCCGAGACGCTCGATCCGCTCGTCGTCGTGCATCGCAGCTTCACCGAGGAGATGAAGCCGGACGAGATTGCCCGACGCATTCTGTCGTCCGACGTGCCGCGCGCGGGCCTGATCCTTGCCGTACCCAATCATCCCCTGATCAGTGCCGCCGTCGAGGCCGTGGTCGCGCGCGGCGTGCCGGTCGTCCATGTCGTGACCAGGGCCTCGGAGAAGCTGGGTGAATTTGTCGGCATCGACAATCATGCAGCAGGGCGAACCGCCGCGCTCTTCATCGCGCGCATGGCCACTCGGCCGGGGCCTGTCGTCGCGCTCTGCCACCCGATCTACCAGGTCCATCGTGATCGGCTCACTGGCTTTTCGGACTATTTCCGCGAGCATCTGGGCGAACGCGATTTTCTGTGGCTGGGCTTTACCCGCGACGAGGAACACTACGGCGCCGAGGCGTTGCGGTCTGCACTCGACATGTATCCCGATATGGCCGGGCTCTATAACGCCGGCGGCGCAAACGCGGCCCTGATCGACGTGCTGCGCCGGCATCCGCGCGGCAGGGAGATCTTCTTCGTCGGCCACGAACTGACCGACTATACCCGCAAGGCACTAGCCGACGGCATCATGGACGTGGTGCTCGATCAGGCGCCCGAGGCGCAGGCCCGCCGGGCGCTGGATCTTGTGCTTCGCCGGATCGGCCTTTCCGAGATGGACCCGGACAAGGCGCCGATCCGTTTCATCACCATCACCGCCGAGAGCCTTTGATCTGATTTGATCAAGGAAGCCTTCGGTATCCAACGATCCCCCTGCTAGATTCTGTTCAGCAAGGAGGCCGGCTTCCCAAGCGGATTGTACCGGAAAAACAGCGCCCGGAGGCGCTCTCCTTCGTCGGTGAATTTGCGGAGCGCCTGCGGTCCGCTCGGGAGAGAGCGTCATGGATGATCTGAAATATGGAGCGCGCAACAAGCGCGGCGATTGGGTGCCGAACGAGCCGATCGAGACGGCGCCGCTGTTTGCCTTTCCGCCAAAGCTGATGGCGCTGGTCAAATGGTTGCCGCACTACTTCTTTCCTTGGAACGCGATCTTCGCTGTCTCGGCCGTCGCGTATTGGGCCTGGGTGATCCCACCGATCGAGACGATGCGGAGCTTGAGTTTCGGCTGGATCGCCTGGCTTTATGTGGTCAACGCCGTCTGCGTCTTCCTGTTCTACGGCGCTTTCGAGATGCACCTCTACGTGCTGAAGCGGCAGGAAAACCGCTTCAAGTATAACGGCAAGTTTCCGGCCGAGCAGAAGAGCAAGGCTTTCTGGTTCGAAAGCCAGAACCTCGACAACATCCTGCGCACGTTCCTGTCGGGCGTGACGATCTGGACCGCCGTCGAGGCCGGAATGCTCTTTGCTTATGCCAATGGCTATGCGCCGTGGCTGAGTTTTGCGGAAAACCCCTGGACGCTCGCGCTTGTTGCGCTGGTCGTGCCTGTGATCCACGAGTTCCACTTCTTCTGCATTCACCGGCTCATCCACACGCCATTTCTCTACAAATGGGTGCATTCGGTCCACCACAATTCGGTGAACCCGTCGCCCTGGTCGTCACTGTCGATGCATCCGATCGAGCACCTGCTCTATTTCGGCACCGCCTTCTATCATCTGGTGCTGCCGTCGAACCCGATCCTGATGCTCTACCAGCTTCACTATGCGGGCTTCGGCGCCATTCCCGGCCATGTCGGCTTCGACAAGGTCGAGGTCGGGGACGAGACCCTCGTCGATAGCCACGCTTATGCGCATTACCTGCACCACAAGTATTTCGAGGTGAACTACGGCGACGCCCTGATCCCGCTCGATCGCTGGTTCGGCACTTGGCACGACGGCTCCAAGGAAGGCGAGGCGCAGATGCAGGAGCGCTACCGCAAGCGCAAGGAAAAACTCGCGGCCCGCAAGGCACGCAACACAGTAGGGGAGGCAGCAGAATGAGCACCGTGATCACCTGGGTTCCAGCCTGCAAACTGGACGACATCGAACAGGAAGGGGCGATCCGCTTCGACCATGCCGGCCGCACCTACGCGATCTACCGCGGCCCTGACGACAGCGTCTATTGCACCGCCGGTCTCTGCACCCATGAGGCGATCCATCTCGCCGATGGGCTGGTCATGGACTACGAGGTGGAATGTCCCAAGCATTCCGGCGCCTTCGACTACCGCACCGGCGAAGCCATCCGGCTTCCGGCCTGTGAGAACCTCAAGACCTACCCCGCCGAGATTGTCGACGGCGAGGTTCGCGTGGCCCTTAGCTAGGGCCACCCACGCAATCATTGACCAGGCCCGCGGGGCCTCCGGATTGCGCTCGGGTGATCCGGCACCCATCGGGAGGAAATCATGAAATCCATGTACCTGGCGGCAGCGCTTGCCGCCTTGATGGGAAGTGCTGCCTCTGCAGAGACGATCGGCGTCTCGATGCAGAGCTTCGACAACAACTTCCAGACCCTGCTGCGCGAGGGCATCAACACCCGCGCTTCGGAGGTCAACGGTACTTCCGTCCAGATCGAGGACGCCCAGACCGATATCTCCAAGCAGCTGAACCAGGTGAACAACTTCATCGCCGCCGGCGTCGACGCGATCATCATGACGCTGACCGATACCTCTGCCGCCCCCGGCATCAGCGAGGCGGCGGAGAAGGCGGGCATTCCGCTGGTCTACCTCAATCTTGAGCCGGAAAACCCTGGCACGCTGCCGGCAAAACAGGCCTATGTCGGCTCGAAGGAAACGGACTCCGGACGGCTGGGCGCGGAGGCCGCCTGTTCGCTGCTCAAGGATAAGGGCAAGGCCAGCGATGCGCAGGTCTATATCCTGATGGGCGATCTTGCGCACCAGGCCTCGCGCGACCGCACCTCGTCGTTCAAGGAGACGCTGGCCGCCGGCGACTGCAAGGGTGCCACCATCGCCGACGAACAGTCGGCCGCCTGGACCCGCACCAATGCCATGGACCTGACGACCAACTGGGTCACGGCCGGCCGGCCGATCGATGTGGTCTTCGCCAATAACGACGAGATGGCCATCGGGGCCATCCAGGCGCTCAAAGCGGCCGGTATCTCGATGGACGACGTGATCGTCGTCGGCATCGACGCGACGCAGGATGGCCTTGCCGCCATGGCGGCCGGCGACCTCGACGCGACCGTGTTCCAGAACGCCAAGGGGCAGTCGGCCAGCGCCGTGGACACCGCAGTCTCGCTCGTGCGCGGTGAAACGGTCGACAAGAACGTCTGGGTTCCTTTCGAACTCGTCACGCCCAAGAACATGGCCGATTACGCGGCGCGCAACTGATCCTCCTCCTGCATGTTTCCTTTGGTCACAGCCGACCAAAGGACAAAACATGCAGGACTACAAAGTTCTGCAGCGACCTTTGCGCGTCTGACAAGACGCGCGGCGCTGCAGGCCGGCGCATTCCTCCTGCCTGCGCCGGCCACCTTTTTTAACGGGATGAGTTCCACCCGCGTCCCGTTCCAGCCTATTGATCTAGGGAGCCAGTCCATGGACCGCATCGTCATCATCGGCGCCGGCGAAGCCGGCACAAGGGCAGCTTTTGCACTGCGCGAAGCGGGCTTTATCGGCAGCGTCACGCTCGCAGGATCCGAGCCGCACCTGCCCTACGAACGCCCGCCGCTGTCGAAACCGCTTGATGGCGCGGTGCAGATGAAACAAATCTGCGGCGCCGAGGCGCTTCAGGCTGCCGGTATCGAGTACGTGCAGGACGTGTCGGCGCTGAAGATCGATCCGAACGCCCGATGCGTGGCCTTGAGCGATGGTCGAACGCTCGCCTATGACACGTTGCTGTTGGCGACCGGCGCCCGTCCGAGACGGCTGAAATGTCCGGGGTCAGAGCGGGCGCTTGATTTCCGCACTTTCGGTGATGCGGAATCCATCTTCTCGCGTGTCGAACCGGGGCAAAACGTCGGCATCGTCGGTGGCGGCCTTATCGGCATGGAACTCGCGGCTGTGCTGCGCGCCAAGGGCGTCACCGTCAGCGTGATCGAGATGGCGCTAAAGCCGCTGGGTCGTGCCGTTCCGCCACGGTTTGCCGGAAAGCTCCATGCTCGGCACGAAGCGGAAGGCGTCGTCTTTTATCTCGGGCAGGGGATCGGTGAAATCACCGATGATGCCGTTCTGCTCGCTGATCGCAGCGCGGTGCCGGCCGATATCGTCGTTTCCGCCATCGGCGTGCTTCCGGATATCACACTCGCAGAAGCGGCAGGCCTAACCGTCGGAAACGGCATCCTGACGGACAGCTTCCTTCGCACCAGCGACCCGAACATCTTCGCCGCGGGCGATTGCGCCGCTGTGGCGCAGCCGGGCGGCGGCCACATGCGGTTCGAGAGCTGGCGCAATGCCCGCAATCAGGCCGAGGTCGCGGCCCGCAACATGGTCGGCGGCAAGGAGCTCTTTGGTGCCATCCCCTGGTTCTGGACCGATCAATACGATCTCGGCCTGCAGGTGGCGGGCCTGCCGCAGCCGGTGCATCAGAGCGTGATCCGCCCGCTCGACGGCGGCGAGCTGGAATTCTACCTGGATGGCGGACGTCTTGTTGCGGCGGCGGGCCTCGGTCTTGGAAACAGCGTCGCCAAGGACATCAAACTTGCAGAAATACTGATTGCCGCAGGTATCAGCCCGGATCCGGCGGCGCTCGCCGATCCCGGTGTGAACCTCAAGGCGTTGCTGAAGAGCGCGCGGGCCGCCTGATGCAGACACTACATGTCTTTCAATCGCTCTGGGCGATGGAGCGTCGGCACCCGGACGGCTTTGAGCGCAGCCTTGAAGACAACATCGCTGACATCGTCGAGGCTGGGTTCGACGGTATCAGTGCGCACTACACCAACCGCGCCGACGTCGTCCGCCTCAACGACGCGATCCGCGGAACCGGCTTGAAGATCGAGGGTGTCTGTTTCCCTCGAACGGTCGAAGACCTGTGCCTGACACTGGAACTGGCTTCAGAATTCCCGGTCAGCCATATCGACCTTCAGGCGGATATCCGCCCGCGCCGGGTCGAGGATTGCCTGCCGCTTCTCGACGGCTGGATGCGGCTCGCCGAGGAGGCTGGTGTCCCCGTCTACATCGAAACCCACCGCCACCGGATCACCAGCGACCTCCTGTTCACGCTCGATCTGCTCGACCGGCGACCGGATCTGCCGCTGCTCGCCGATCTCTCGCATTATCTGGTCGGCCGCGAATTCGCCTATCCGGTGGAGGGCGAAAGTCATGCCCAGATCCGGCGCATCCTTGAGAACGCTGAAGCTTTCCACGGGCGCATCGGCTCGTGCCAGCAGATCCAGATCGAGATGTCCTTTCCGCAGCATCGTCCCTGGGTCGAGCTCTTCCGTGGCTGGTGGGCCTACGGCTTGCGCAACTGGCGATCACGTGCCGCTGAAGACGCCGACTTGGTCATGACCTGCGAACTCGGTCCCAGGCCCTATGCCATCACCGACCGGGACGGCAACGACACGACGGACCGCTGGGCGGAAGCGCTCCTGCTTCGACAGATGGTGCGGGACCTTTGGGCCGAGAGTGCGGACGTCTGCGAACCGGAGCGCGCGCATCCCTGACCTTGTCACTTGATGAAGGATGGCCGGAAGGGGAGGTTGTGTTCGAGGCCTAGCCAGGGCGGGTTTTCCGCATACATCTCGACGATCAGATCCTTGATCAGCTCGATATGGCCCGAACTGTCGCCGGCCCGATGGTTGAGGATAACCGGCGACGTCGCGCGTTCGCCTTCGACCATCCGGTAGTGCACGTCCGAGCGGACTTGGCGGGCCGAGGAGGGCACGACGCAGAGGCCGGCCTCCGAGGCGACGAGACCAAGGGCGCTCTGGATCTCGCGCACTTCAAGCACTTCGGTCGGGCGCACGTCCTCAGCGTGAAGCAGGCTCAACACATGGTCCGCATAACTCGGGCGCGGTTCCTTGGGGTACACGATCAGTTTCTGGCCATTGAGCGCGCTCAAGGGCAGTGGAGACATCTCGTCAGCCAGCGGCGTGCCCTGGGGTATCGCGATCGCAAGGCGCTCCTCGCGCATGAGGATGCCGACGACATTGGGATCGTTGTGGTGGAGCCGGCCGAAGCCGACATCGATACGGCCTTCCTTCAAAGCTGCGATCTGCTGAACCGACACCATTTCGAGCAGGCGGATATCGAGTTCCGGTGCATTCTGCCTGAGTTTGCGCACCAGCGTCGGCAATCCGCCATAGAGCGTCGAGGCGACAAACCCGATCGACAGCACCCGGTTCTGGTTGAGGCCGACGCGGCGCGTCGCCTCGACCATCTGCTCGACCCGCCCGAGAACCTGCAGCGACTGTTCGTAAAACAGCCGGCCTGCCTCCGTCAGCCGCACGGGACGGCTCTGCCGGATGATCAGCGGCACGCCCAATTCTTCTTCCAGCAACTGGATCTGCCGGCTGAGCGGCGGCTGGGCGATATGCAGCTGCTCGGCGGCGCGGGTGAAGTTACGCTCGCGCGCGACGGCGACGAAGTAGCGAAGCTGCCGCAGATCCATGTTCCCACCCTCTTTTGCCTATCATTGCGGTATGTTGCAGTGCGGTAACCGCATGAATCCGCATATTCTCTTTTATACTATACCATAAAGGTATCGTGGCGAACCTATTTGGTGTTGGACGCCGCAGGGGCAGCGGCGCACAGTTACGCCATGAACACGACCCTTGCACCCATCGCCCCGACAGCAGCCCTCTTTCCCGTCATCGAACGGGTCGAGACGATGCTGGTCGACCTGCCGACCATCCGGCCGCACAAGCTGTCGGTCGCGACCATGACCGGCCAGACCTTGATGCTGGTGAAGGTTCATTGCAGCGACGGAACGGTTGGGATCGGCGAAGGCACGACGATCGGCGGGCTCGCCTATGGCGGCGAGAGCCCGGAAAGCATGAAGCTTGCGATCGATACCTATTTCGCGCCTGTGATGATCGGCGAGGACGCGACCCGCGTGAAGGCGCTGATGGCGCGTATCGGCAAGGCGGTGAAGGAGAACCGCTTCGCCAAGAGTGCTGTCGAAACGGCGCTGCTCGACGCCCACGGCAAGCGCCTGGGCCTGTCGGTCGGCGAACTCCTGGGCGGAGCGCTACGCAAGCGGCTGCCGGTCGCCTGGACGCTGGCGTCGGGCGATACGACCAAGGACATCGCCGAGGCGGAGAAAATGCTCGATCTTCGCCGCCACCGGATCTTCAAGCTGAAGATCGGCGCGAAGCCGCTGAAGGACGATATCGCCCATGTAGCGGCGATCAAAAAGGCACTCGGCGACCGCGGCGCGGTGCGCGTCGACGTCAACATGGCCTGGAGCGAATTCGAGGCGGCCTATGGCATGGCGGCGCTTGCGGACGCCGGTTGCGAACTGGTCGAGCAGCCGGTCGCGTCGACCGCTGCACTCGGTCGCCTGGTCCGTCGCTTCCCGGTGGCGCTGATGGCGGACGAGTCGTTGACCGGGCCTGAATCAGCCTTCGAGATTGCCAAGACCAAGGGCGCCGACGTCTTCGCCGTCAAGATCGAGCAGAGCGGCGGGCTCTTCAATGCGCAGCGCGTGGCGGCGATCGCCGACGCCGCCGGCATTGAACTCTACGGCGGCACAATGCTGGAGGGTGGCATCGGCACGGTGGCGTCCGCCCACGTGTTTTCAACCTTCGCCAACCTGCAATGGGGCACCGAGCTTTTCGGGCCGCTGCTCCTGACGGAGGAAATCCTGGCGACGCCGCTCGACTACAGCGACTTCGAGCTGACCGTGCCGGATGGTCCCGGCCTCGGGATCGAACTCGACGAAGAGCGGCTGAAATTCTTTGCGCGCGACGGGCTGCGCAAGACGATCAGCGTTGCAAAGTGAGGATCGGGTCATGCTGTTTCACGTAAGGATGGATGTTCGTATCCCCCATGACCTACCCGCCGGAGAGGTGGCCGAAATTCTCGAGCGAGAGAAGGCCTATTCGCAGGCGCTGCAGCAAAACGGTAAGTGGCGGCATATCTGGCGGATCGCCGGCCAGTACGCCAACTACAGCGTCTTCGACGTCAAGGACAACGCCGAGCTGCACGAGATCCTCTCGGGCCTGCCGTTGTTCAAATTCATGCAGATCGAAGTGACGCCGCTGCTGCGGCATCCGTCGGCAATCCGTGAGGACGATACCTGAGACTTAGGTCGTGCCGCCGCCGGGAGGTTGGCAGGCGGCTTTGCTTTCAAGCTATCCAAGTGGAGGAATTGATATGAGTGTGAAGATTTTCGACAAGCCGGAGACGCAAGACTTCCTGAAGGTCCTGAGCGGTCTCGACAAGGACGGCGGCAATCCGCGCGTCAAGCAGATCGTGCACCGGCTGATGTCGGACCTGTTCAAGGCGATCGACGATCTCGACATTACCCCGGACGAATACTGGACCGGCATTGCCTGGCTGAACGAGATCGGCGCTGCCGGCCAAGCCGGCCTGATCTCGCCCGGCCTCGGTCTCGACCACTTCCTCGATGAACGCCTCGACGCGATCGATGAAGAACTCGGCATCAAGAACCCGACGCCGCGCACGATCGAGGGACCGCTCTATGTCGCCGGAGCCCCCGCGTCGGAAGGCTTTGCCCGTCTTGACGACGGCCGCGACACCAACGGCCAGACGCTGATCATGCACGGCAAGGTCTACGATGCCGACGGCCAGCCGCTCAAAGGCGCGACGGTCGAGGTCTGGCACTGTGATACCCGCGGTTTCTACTCGCATTTCGACCCGACAGGCGCACAGGCACCGTTCAACATGCGCCGCACGATCGTCACCGACGCCAAGGGCTGTTACAAGTTTCAAAGCATCGTGCCGCATGGCTACGGCGTGCCTCCGGGCAGCCCGACCGAGCAGCTGCTTTCGGCGCTCGGCCGCCACGGCCAGCGCCCGGCGCATATCCATTTCTTCATCAGCGCCGATGGCCACCGCAAGCTGACGACCCAGATCAACATTGCCGGCGACCCGCTTGTTAACGACGACTTCGCCTATGCGACCCGTGAAGGGCTGGTGCCCGATGTCACCGAGCGCACCGACGAGGCAAGCATCAAGGCGAACGGTCTTTCCGGTCCCTTTGCCGAGATCGAATTCGACATCCATCTCACCGCTTTGGTGAATGGTCTCGACAACCAGATCAACGAGCAGCGCAAGCGCGCCGCCGCCTGATCGTTTCCGCGGCGGCCCACAAAGCCGCCGCACCCTGACCACCGACATTGTTGCAATCGCCAGGCCGAATGCGGCGCGCCGTTTGCGGGAGAAGAACCATGTCTGCAATTATCGACAAAGCCGAAGCCCTTGATCAGCTGCTCGCGACAGCGGTCGAAGACGATCATGAGGCGGGCATCTTCCGTTGCCGCCGCGACATCTTCACCAACGAAGACCTCTTCGAGCTGGAGATGAAGCACATCTTTGAGAGCAACTGGGTCTATCTCGCCCATGAGAGCCAGATCCCCGACAACAACGACTACTACACCACCTACATCGGCCGGCAGCCGGTCGTCGTCACCCGCGACAAGTCCGGCGAACTGCATGCGGTCATCAACGCCTGCGCCCATCGCGGCGCCATGCTCTGCCGGCGCAAGCACGGCAACAAGGGCAGCTTCACCTGTCCCTTCCACGGCTGGACCTTCTCCAATACCGGCAAGCTGCTCAAGGTGAAGGATGAGAAGACCACGCAGTATCCGCCACAATTTGCAAAAGACGGCTCGCACGACCTGAAGCGGGTCGCCCGTTTCGAGAGCTATCGTGGCTTCCTCTTCGGCAGCCTCAACCCGGATGTCACCTCGCTCGAAGACTATCTCGGCGAAACGAAGGTGATCATCGACCAGATCGTCGACCAGGCGCCTGATGGCCTCGAAGTGCTGCGCGGCAACTCCTCCTACATCTACGACGGGAACTGGAAGCTGCAGATGGAAAACGGCTGCGACGGCTACCACGTCAGCTCCGTTCACTGGAACTATGCCGCCACCATGGGCCGTCGCCACGAGGAGGGCACCAAGGCGGTCGATGCCTCCAGCTGGAGCCGCTCGATCGCCGGTGTCTACGGCTTCGACAACGGCCATATCCTGCTGTGGACCAACACCATGAACCCCGAGGTCCGGCCGGTGTTCCACGCCCGCGAGGAGATCAAGGCGCGCGTCGGAGAGGTGAAGGCGGATTTCATCGTCAACCAGACCCGCAATCTCTGCCTCTATCCGAACGTGTTCCTGATGGACCAGTTCAGCACGCAGATCCGCGTCACCCGCCCGATCAGCGTCGACAAGACCGAGATCAGCATCTTCTGCTTTGCCCCCAAGGGCGAAAGTGCTGCCGATCGCACGCTGCGCATCCGCCAGTACGAAGACTTTTTCAACGTCTCCGGCATGGGCACGGCCGACGATCTCGAGGAATTCCGCGCCTGCCAGCAGGGCTATGCCGGCATCACCGCCCTCTGGAACGACCTGTCGCGCGGTGCGCCGCTCTGGATCGATGGCCCTGATGATAACGCCAGGCGCATGGGGCTCGAGCCGCTGCTTTCGGGAGAGCGCAGCGAGGACGAGGGCCTGTTCGTCCGCCAGCACGAATACTGGGCGAAGGTCATGCGCGCAGCGCTTGTGTCCGAAAGACAAGGAGCGGTCGCATGAGCATCTCCTATCAAGCCGCCTGCGCCTTTCTCTATCGCGAAGCGCGCCTGCTCGACGACCGCGAATGGGACGAATGGCTGACCTGCTACGCGCCCGATGTCACCTATTGGATGCCGGCCTGGGACGACGACGATCAGTTGACCGAGGATCCGCAGTCCGAGATCTCGCTGATCTTTTATCCGAGCCGCGATGGCCTCGAAGATCGCGTCTTCCGCATCAAGACCGAGCGCTCGGGCGCCTCGACGCCGGAGCCGCGCACCAGCCACAACGTCACCAATGTCGAGCTTGTGGCCGATCGCGGCGAGGAAGTGGATGTCCGCTACAACTTCCACACGCTCAACCACCGCTACAAGGTCACCGACCATTTCTTCGGCACCATGTTCGTCACGCTGCGCAGAAGCGGCGAGCAACTGCTGATCTCGCAAAAGAAGATCGTGCTGAAGAACGACTACATCCGCCAGGTCATCGACGTCTACCACATCTGATGACCGCTGCCTGACAGGACAGGAATGGGAGGAGCAACCATGGCCAGCTACAGGATCGCTTTGAACTTCGAGGACGGTGTCACCCGCTTCGTCGAATGCCGGGACGACGAGAAGGTGCTCGACGCCGCCTTCCGCAACAAGATCAACCTGCCGATGGACTGTTCCGACGGAGTGTGCGGTACTTGCAAGTGCCGCGCCGAAAGCGGCACTTACGACCTCGGCGATGATTTCATCGACGATGCGCTGACATCGGACGAGGTTGAAAGCGGCCTGGTGCTGACCTGCCAGATGAAGCCGTCGAGCGACTGCGTCATCGCGGTGCCGACGACCTCGGCCGCCTGCAAGACCGGGCAGCAGAAGTTCGCGGCAGAAGTGGCGCGCGTCATCCCGCACAATGATGCGGCGATTGTGCTGGAACTGGACGCGGACGCAGCCCCTGCGTTCCTGCCCGGTCAATACGTCAACATCGACGTGCCCGGCAGCGGCCAGAGCCGGTCCTATTCCTTCAGTTCAGCGCCAGGCGAAACGCGTCTCGGCTTCCTGATCAAGAAGATCCCGGGTGGGCTCATGAGCACATGGCTGGAGCGCGCCGAAGTCGGCACGAAACTCGAACTGACAGGACCTCTTGGCAGTTTCTACCTGCGCGAAGTCCAGCGTCCGCTGCTGTTTCTGGCCGGCGGCACCGGGCTCGCGCCGTTCTTTTCGATGCTCGAACAACTCGCCCAGGCGAACCGTGACCAATCCGTTCACCTGATCTACGGCGTCACACGCGATCTCGATCTGGTGCTGGTCGACCATATCGAGGCCTATGCGAAGCGGCTTCCCAATTTCACCTTCTCAACCGTCGTCGCGGATGCGGCGTCCAGCCATCCGCGCAAGGGCTGGGTCACCCAGCATATGCCGGAGGAACTGCTGAACGGTGGCGACGTCGATGTCTATCTCTGCGGCCCGCCGCCGATGGTCGATGCGGTGCGCAAGTACCTCGACGACACCGGCGTGAAGACCAACAGTTTCCACTACGAGAAGTTCACGCCGAATGTCGTGGCGAAGGAGGCAGCCTAATGCGTTCGTCAAGCGGCAATTTTGAAGCTGGCCTGGAAGGTGGAGCGAGTTTGCAGCATTGCCCACAGAACGTTGATGCGACGTCTGGCCAGAGCGATGACTGCCTGATGATGGCGTTTGCCCTCGCGGCGTTTACGGGCGTAGAAGGCGCGGCTGTCTGGCTGGGCGAGCGAACAGAAGGCGGACTGGTAGAAGACCCGCTTGAGGCCCTTATTGCCGCCGGCAGGACGTCGCAGGAAGCGGGTTTTGCCGGATTGGCGCAGCACGGGGGCGATGCCGGCCGCGGCGGCGAGCGCGTCGGCCGAGCGGAAGCGGGAGAGATTGCCTGCCTCGGTGATGAACTCGGCGGTGAGCACGACCCCCATGCCAGGCAGGCTGCGGATGAGGGCCGCGTCAGGGTGGCGTTGAAGAAGCGCCTCCAGCTCGCGGTCGATCTCCAAGAGACGGGCCCTGGTTGCGAGCGCTTCGACGGCCAGTTCTCGGATGAGGCGCGCACTCGTGCGCTCGGCGGGCACGCTGATGACTTGTTCGGCCGCGGCGGCGAGCGCGCGTTCGGCAAGGGTCTCAGGGTGCGGGATACCGCCGCCGGTCTTGAGATGGCGGAGGATCCGTTTGGCGCCGGCGGCGCGCAGTTCGGCTGGCGTGACATAGCGCGTCAAAAGGTGCAATGGCCCCTTGGTGGTGAGGTCGAGGCTGCGCTCGAGGCCGGGAAAAATGGCGGCGAGCAGGTCGTGCATGCGCCCCAGACGCTGGGTTTGGGCATCGACCAAATCGCGCCGCCGGCCAACCAGCAGCCTGATCTCGAGATCAAGCTCAGAGGTCGGTTCGATCGCACGCAGATCGGTGCGCATGCGGACCTGATCGGCGATGGTCTGGGCATCGCGCGGATCGGACTTGTTCTCGCCGCCGACGGTGCCCTGACGTGCCCGATTGACGGCCAGACCGGGGACATGAACCAGGCCGAAACCGGCCTCGGCCAACATGGCCTCGATGAGCCCAGCGATGCCGCCAATGACGTCGAGGCCGATACTGACCGTGCCGCCGAGCGCCCTCAGCTCGTCAATCAGGTCGGCGATCGCCGTCGGGGTATTCTCGACCTTGCGGTCTATATGGATGGTACCGTCGCTATCGATGGCAGTGACCCAGTGGATGTCCTTGGCAATATCGATGCCGACACTGATGCGCATTCTCCCCTCCGCGTGTTGACCACGATTAGGCGTTCCGCCCACGCCGTCATCGCCCTACACAGCGATCAATCGCAGAGCCTAATCAGCGGTCGAGGCGGTGTGGCGCTACCGGGGGATCTGCCTCCTGAGCCATCCATGGCAGCCAGCATGAAAACCATCCCGGCAGCGCCGCCCGGCGGAGATCCTGCCACAGCAGTAGCAAACCGCAGGGCGCTGTTCACACGGCATCTGAAAGGTAGGGCCGCATGAGCGCGGCCCGCTTTGAAGGACGTTTTGCCGGCAAGGTGCTTGTCGTCACCGGTGCGGCGCAAGGGATCGGCCGCGCGGTCGCGCTTCGGGCAGCGGCGGAAGGCGGCAAGGTCGTGTTCGTCGACCGCGCTGAGTTTGTCGCCGAGGTGGCGGCCGGGGCCACGGGTGCTGAGACGGCGGCCTTCAATGCCGATCTGGAAACCCACGAGGGTGCAGCTGCGGCGATGCGTTTTGCCGCGGAAAAATTCGGCGGCATCGACATCCTGATCAACAATGTCGGCGGCGCGATCCGCATGCGGCCCTTTGCCGAGTTCGAGCCGGCGCAGATCGATGCGGAAATTCGCCGCTCGCTGATGCCGACGCTCTATTGCTGCCATGCCGTACTGCCGCATCTGTTTGCGCGCGGCGGCGGCACCATTGTCAACGTGTCGTCGAATGCGACGCGCGGCATTCACCGCGTGCCCTATTCGGCCGCCAAGGGTGGCGTCAACGCCATCACCCAGTCGCTGGCGATGGAGCTTGCCGAGCGCAACATCCGCGTCGTTGCCACGGCACCCGGCGGAACCGAGGCGCCGCCGCGCCGGATTCCACGCAATGCCGCAGGCGACAGCGAAGCTGAAAGGGCGTGGATGGGCGAGGTCGTCGCCCAGGTGAAGCAGTCGAGCTTCATGAAGCGCTACGGCAGCATCGAGGAGCAGGCGGCTCCCATTCTTTTCCTGGCCTCGGACGAGGCCTCCTACATCACCGGCAGTGTGCTGCCGGTCGCCGGCGGCGATCTCGGCTGACGGCTTTTTTTGAAACGCGCAATAGCCTGGGGAGGAGATGATGCGCACGATCGATGTGAATGAAGCAATTGACGGGAGCCCGCTCGGCGGCTTCCAGTGGATGGTGGTGGCGCTTTCGGCGCTGCTTCTGATCGTTGACGGCTATGACGTCTTCGTCGCCGGCACGGTATTGCCGACGCTGATTTCCGAATGGGGGTTGAGCAAACCACAGGCTGGTGCTTTGCAGGCCTGGGCACTGTTCGGCATGATGTTCGGGGCGCTGATCTTCGGCCCGCTCGCCGACCGGATCGGCCGCAAGAAGGGCATCGCCATCAGCTTCGTGCTCTTTACGGTCTCCACACTTCTGACCGGCCTTGCCAATTCGCCGGACCAGTTCAAGATCTTCCGGTTCTTCGCCGGTCTCGGCTGCGGCGGCCTGATGCCGAACGCCGTGGCGCTGATGAACGAATATGCGCCGAAGCGGCTGCGCGGCACGCTGGTGGCGCTGATGTTCTCCGGCTATTCGGTCGGCGGCATGGTGGCGGCCGGCCTCGGCATCGGTCTCATCCCGTCCTACGGCTGGAAGCCGATGTTCTTCATCGCCGCCGTGCCGCTGCTTCTCTTGCCTGTCATTCTCTGGAAGCTGCCGGAATCGCTCGGCTTCCTCATCCGTCAGGGCAAGCAGGACGAGGCCAAGCGGATCTATGCCAAGATCGATCCCGACGCGCGTCTCGTTGCGTCGGACCGGCTGGTGTTTTCCGAAACCAAGGGCGCATCGGCGTCGGTCCTGGAGCTTTTCCGGCACCAGCGCACCCTTCGCACTGTCATGCTCTGGGTTGCCTTCTTCTGCTGCCTGCTGCTCGTCTATCTCCTGTCGTCCTGGCTGCCAAAGGTGCTGCAGGAGGCCGGTTATGCCGAGAAAGCAAGCCTGCTCAGCCTGTTCTCGCTCAACTTCGGCGGCATGGTCGGCGCCATTGCCGGTGGCTGGCTCGGCGACCGCTTCGGCCTGCCGAAGGTAGTGGTCGGCTTCTTCGTCGCAGCTGCGTTCTCGATCGCACTGATCGGCTTCAGCCTGCCGCCCGCCCTTCTGTTCCTGATGGTGTTCATCGCCGGTGCCACCACCATCGGCACGCAGATCCTGCTCTACGCAAGCGTTGCACAGCTCTACAATCTCTCGGTCCGCTCCACCGGATTGGGGTGGGCCTCGGGTGTCGGGCGCATCGGCGCCATCGTCGGGCCGACGCTTGGCGGCGTGCTTCTGGCGCAGGAATTCCCGCTGCAGCAGAACTTCGCGATTTTCGCCATACCGGCGGCGATCTCGGCGCTCGCCATGCTCATCTTCGCGATCAGCAATGCCCGCCGCGTCGAGGTTACACAGTTGGCGACGGCTTAGGGAATGGCGATGGCGGCCGGATCGCGATGGCGCTTGGCCGCCACCTCTTGAGCGCGCTCTGTCGGTATCCACCTATCGCAGCGCATGTGAAACCAGGGGCGCTGTCGCGCCAGCCAGATCGAAGCCGCCGCCGCTGGCGGCTTTCACCATTGGAGTTTCTGTTTCATGGCTTATCTCGATCTTCCGACGCATCGGCTTCACTACCGCATCGATGGCGAACAGGAGGGGAATGCGCCCTGGCTGCTCTCCTGCAATTCGCTCGGCACCGACCTTACGATGTGGGACGCACAGATCGCGGACCTGTCGCCGCATTTCCGCGTGCTGCGTTATGATCGCCGCGGTCATGGGCGTTCCTCGGCGCCGCCACCGCCCTATGCGCTCGCCGATCTCGGCCATGACGTGCTGGCTCTTCTGGACGCACTTAGGATCGAGCGGACGCATTTTTGTGGCCTGTCGATCGGCGGCCTCACCGGGCAATGGCTCGGCGTGCACGCCGGCAAGCGCCTCGACAGGATCGTGCTCTGCGCAACGGCGGCGCGCATCGGTACGCCCGAGAGTTGGGCCGCGCGCATCGACAGCGTCAAGTCGGACGGTCTTGCAACGTTGGGCTCGGCCACGGCGGAACGTTGGTTCAGCGCGGAATTCTCGGCCAGAAATCGTGAAGCGGTTGACCGCGTGTTCAAGAGTTTCGGCGCCACCACGATCGATGGCTATATCGGCGGCTGTATGGCACTGGCGGGTGCGGACCTGCGAGAAGAAATCGGGAAGATCGCCAATCCCCTACTCGCGATATCCGGCGACGGGGACCCGGTGTGCCCACCATCCGACCTCGAAGCGATCGCCGCACGCGTGCAGCGAGGACGACATCTGTCGCTGCCCGGCCGGCACATCGTCAACATCGAGTCGGCGCCGGTATTCAACACGGCGCTTCTCGATTTCCTGCGACCCTAGCGCTGGTAGCTGAGAGAACCTCCTGCGTGACCCCGCGCAGCGCTCATTTGACCGGCACGAGCAGCGGCTCACCCTTCTTGACGATGTAGGTGGCCAGCTCCGACGCCGTCTTTTCGCCGACGTTCTTGGCCGAATGCGCTACGCCAGCCGGAATGAACAGGGACTGGCCGGCATGCAGTGTCACCGGCGCCCTGCCTTCCAGTTCGTATTCGAGCGAACCTTCAAGCACGTAGGCGATTTCTTCGCCCGGATGGGAATGTTTGATCGCGAGCACGCCAGGGGCGATGTCGACGCGGACTTGCACGGCTTCGTGTCCTTTGACGCTGATATCGTCTTTCACGAGGTCCGTGCGTTGGATGCCCTGCATCTTCTGAGGCTCGGCCGCATGAAGCGTCGTCATGCTGCCGCTGGCCAGCAGTAGGGCGGCGGCGATAAAGCGGGTCGTTTTCATGAGATCCTCCGTTTTGCGCTTCCACCGTTGGAAGCACCGTCATTTCAACGGAAGTGTGTATGGGGGATGTGTTGGGTGAAGGCGGTTTTTGTAAGCCTGTGTAGGCGCGGCCTGTTTAAGCGGCTGCCGCGTGTGCGATATCGTTGCAGGATGGCAGGTGCCGCCACCCTGCGGTCAGTCCAAACCCTATCGATCCGCCAGCGTTCTCCCGAGGGCATCGCGGGCCAACTTGCTGATATCGGCATGGATGTCGGCACGCGGCCGCTCTGTTGCCGCGCAGATCGGATCGACTTCGCCTAAGGTCTTGAGCAGCTCGGTGGCACCCTCCTTGCACTCCGGCAGAAAGCTGAAATGGTCCGAACCCGCAACCGCGGCGTAGGAGCCCTGAGGCACCACTGCCGCCAGCGGCTCGGACGCGACGGCCAGTGGGATCGTTTCCTTGCTGCCGAGATTGATGAACTGCATCGGGATCGCGATCTTCTTCAAGCTGTCCTGCGTATAGGCCTGGGCAAGGCCCGGTTCGACCAGCACGGCCGATGTGATACGCGGGTCGCGGTTCGTCTGCTCGAAGCGTGCCCTGTCGATCGAGCGCAGATCGACCTTGTCGACCGCGACTTCGGCGTCGTCGACATAGCCCTTGCCGCCGGCATACCAGGCGCAATCCCATCGTTTGTACCTGTCGCAATAGCGCGCATAGGCCTCAAGGCTGGCTTCAGCACCCGAAATCTCCATGGCGGCGGCTCCACCCAGCGAAAAGCCAAGCACCCCGATCCGGTCAGCTTTGATGGCACCCTTCCATTGGGCATCGGTGGTCAACATGTCGATGACTGCCGAAAGATCTTCGGTGCGCTGCCATAGCTTCGGCGTCTCGGCAGGCGTCGAATCTCCGCTGGTGGAGCCGGGGTGATTAGGGCCGGCAACAATGAAGCCTGCTGCGGCGAGGTCGGCCGCGAGCCAGCCCACCGAGTCGATGCGTCCGCCCGAACCGTGCGACACGACCACCAGCGGATATCGCCCTTCTTGCACAGGTGCGTTCTTTAAGGTCGGCGTGCCTTTGAAGATCCGGTTGTCGCCGACGAGGACAGGTTCACCTCCGACCTTGGCCGGATACCAGACGGTGACCTTTAGATCGATTCCGCGCTTGGGCGCCGGGATACTGATTTCACGCACGCCGACGTCGCTCGCCTGTGCAGAGGTAGCAAGGCTTGCGATGAAAAGGGCGACGGGCACAAATTGAAGGAGGGGCATGAGCATCTCGCTTTGTTGAAAGGGCGGCCGATCGTCACCTTCCCCGTGATTGCCTGCGTCCTCGATCATGATTGAGGTCGTCCCAGATCGCGATCTGGGCGATAATTACACGGTGATTTGCCTGCCAAAGGACCTGCCTTGATCTTCCTTCCGCTTCCGTTCGTCGTCGCCGCCATGCTCCTCGTCCTGCTCGCGCTCCTGCTGCGCGGCAGCGAGCCGGCGGAGCGTAACCGGCCGTTCCTTGCCCTGGTAGCGCTCTGCGCTCTTCAGTCCATGGTCGTCGGTCTGCGTTGGGGCTACGAAATCGAGCAATTTCGTTTTGTCCTGCCGATCCTGGCGAGTTGCGTGCCACCCCTGGTACTGGCGAGCTTCCACAGATTGATTGGCGGTGATGAGCGAGAATTCGCCAGTGCCAGGTGGCTACACGCAGTTCCGCCCCTCTTCATCGCGGCTCTTGTGATGCTGCGCCAGGGACCGATCGACGCGCTCCTGATCTCCCAATATGTCGGATATGCGCTGATCCTCATGAATCTGGCGCGCCCCGGCGTCGATGCCCTTGATGAGGCGCGGTTCGAAGGCGCTCAGGCGGCACACCGCGCCTTGATCATCGCCGCCGTCTCATTGTGTCTGTCAGCCCTGTTCGACCTGGCGATCGTGCTCGACTTCGAATGGGCGAAGGGCGAAAACATCGGCATCATGGTCAGCAACGCCAACTTGTTGGGATTGCTCTTCATCGGCCTGACCGCCCTGATCGCAGATCGGGCGCGAGCGCTGCCGGCCGCAGCGGCCATCGTCGATCAAGCTCCCTCTTCGGCGTCGCAGGATCGTGAGATCCTTGATCGTATCGATGATCTATTGGTCGGCCAGAAACTTGCGCACGACGAAAACCTGACGCTGTCGCGATTGGCGCGGCGCGCACGCCTGCCCGCCCGCCAGATATCTGGCGCGGTCAACCGGATCGCGGGCAAGAACGTCTCCCAGTACATCAATGATTTTCGCATCGCGGAGGCCTGCCGGCTGCTTCGCGAGACCGACATGACCGTCACCTCGGCCATGCTTGAATCCGGCTTTCAGACGAAATCTAACTTCCATCGCGAGTTCCGGCGGGTGACCGGCTTAAGCCCCGTCGCTTGGCGTGAGCAAAACCGGATGGAAACGCTAGCGGCCTGACCGCGACCGATCGACTCAAAGTCCTGCCCGGTCGTCATGCGACCGGGCAGGCGGAGGATAGCGGGTGTGGCTTGACCAGACAGGCGGTTATTGCTGGTCGCCGGTATTGCGACCGATGGTGATCGAGACATCCTTGGTTTTGCCGGTTCGCCAGATACTCAGGCTCTGTGACGTGCCGGGCGAAAGGTCGGCAACCATACGCGACAGGTCGCGCGGCGACTTGACCGGGCTGCCGCCAAGGGCGGTGATGACGTCGCCGGCCTTCAGGCCCGCCTTTGCGGCGGGCGTTCCGCCGTTGACCCCGGCGACGAGCGCGCCTTCCGGTTGGCCAAGGCCGATTGCGTCGGCGATATCGGATGTCACCGGCTGAATTTGTACGCCAATGAAGGCGTGCTCGATCGAACCGTCCTTCATCAGCTTGGCGACGACCTTCTGCGCCTGGTCCGAGGGAATGGCGAAGCCGACGCCGACACTGCCGCCGTTGGGCGAATAGATCGCGGTGTTGATGCCGACGACCTCACCCCTGGCATCGACCAGCGGTCCGCCGGAATTGCCGTGGTTGATCAACGCATCGATCTGGATGAAATCGTCGTAGGGGCCGCTGTGCAGGTCGCGGCCGCGCGCCGAGACGATGCCGGAGGTCACGGTGGTGCCGATGCCGAACGGGTTGCCGATGGCCAGCACCTGGTCGCCGACCCGCAAGGCGTCGGAGTCGCCCCAGGCAACCGTCGCAAGCGGCTTCGGCGGCTTGATCTTGAGGACCGCCAGGTCGTTCTTCGGATCGGTGCCGACGACCTTGGTCGGCATTTGCGTGCCGTCGTCGAGCGTCACGGTGATGCGCGACGCCTTGTCGATGACGTGATTGGTGGTGACGATATAACCGTCTGCGCTGTCGATGAAGCCGGAACCGAGGGCCTCGGCGCGCTGGGATTGCTTCTGCTGCGGTGCCTGATCCGGCAGTGGAATGTCCTGGTCGCGGAAGAACTGGCGAAACTGCTCGTCGAACGGCGCGTTGCCGCCAAGGGGCGACGCGTCGTCGTTGCCCGCATTCTCCGCCTTGATCACTGTCGTGATGGTCACGACAGCGGGCTTGTCGGCCGAGACGATCGGCGCGAAGGACCCGGCGGAGCCAAGGCGATGTCGACAGCGCCGGTGCGGAGGCTGTCGTCACAGTGTGTGCCGAGAAGCTCACTGCGGACAGGGGTGCAACAATGACGGCCGCGCCGAGAAGGGCGACGGCACGATATTTCCGGTTAGGTAGCAAAAACCACCAGACCTGAAATGTCGTCCCGACTACCCTGGTTTCCGGTGAAAACGGAGCCTCGAATGAGTGTAGCGTACGAGTTGAAGCAGAAGCGGGCGGCCCTGAGTGAGGGGAACCGATTTCGGTGACCGACTGCGCAGCGAAGTTTGCAGCCAAGATCGGCATCGCGAGCGAGCCAGCAAACCTCTCAGACATCGCACACCGCCTGTCGGCGGTCCTTACCCAACTGACGACTGCGGGACGCGTTCGGCAGTCTGGCCAGTTCGACGGTCGTAAAGTTCTGTGGGAGGTCGCGGCCTAGCCTTCCCAGATCAGGTCTGGCGGCTTGTTGCCCTGCCAGTACCCACACAGATAGCGTGATGTCGGGCGCGACAGTGCCTGCCCAGCACCTGGAACGTATGACTGCGATTGCTCACCTGGCGGCAGTCCTCGCGCCACGCGAGCTCGGCCACGTACCAGTCGAAGTATTTCAACGAAAACCGATGGTGGATGCCGACATAGGCCCGTTGGACCCGCGAGAAGAAACTCTCGACCTGGTTGGTATTCGTGCCATCGTCGGTCTGATAGGCCTTTGAGTGGTTGACGCGTTGCAGCTCGTTGAGGCCAGCCAGGTCATTATAGCTGCCGTGCTCGTCCGCGAAGACCGTTGCTTCCCTCGAGACGTGATCACGGACGGCAGCCCAGGCTGCGTTGCCGTCTTCGTCTCGGATGATCCGGGTAAACGTCTGGCCTCCCAGTCCGCGCTGGCGGATCGCAAGAGCGCACAAACGCTTCATGTTCTGGTATTTCTTGAGGCGGCGGTCGATGCGATCCTCAGCCTTATTCTCAGGACGGATGTGGCCGCCAGCGTACTTGCCGTCAATCTCGACCTCGCCATCGAGCACCATCTCCTCCCTGCGCCACGCGATGGCCTCGCGCAGCTTCATGAGGAGCACCCAAGCCGTCTTGTATTGAACGCCGATTTCACGCGAGAGTTGGAGCGCCGCCTTGCCCTTCACCGAGTTCGCCGAGAACCAGATGGCGATAAGCATCTTTTTGAAGCTCAGCTTACGTGCATGAAACACCGTGCCTGAGGTGACGCTGAACACGGCCTTGCAGGTCTTCTCGGTGCACTTGAAGCGGTTGCGGCTCATCGTGTGGCACCGCACCGTCCCGCACTGGGGGCAGTAAGGCACGCCCTCCGTCTCGGGCCAGCGCAGGCGCTTAAACCAGTCGTAGGCTGTCGCATCCCGCATCTTGGCGAGATCGAGCACTGTCAGCGTTCGGCACTCTGGCGATAGCAGGAAGTGCTGGCCTTTGGGCGTGTCTTCGGGGTTCGCCATCGCTCAGCCCCTCCACGATCCCGAGGAAGGCGGGGCGTATTTCCAAGCCCCCGCCCAAGGCACTGACGGCCAACACCGAAGTGTGCGGGCGATGGGCAATGGCAGCGGTAGCGTTGAGGGTCATGTTCAGGCTCCACAAGTCGACGGCAGGCACAGCGGATCGGCGGCCGAAAATGGCCGCGGGGAGATCAGAGCTGTATGCGTATCATCCTGAACATGACCCAGGCTCTTACCTGGACTTTCCGCGGGAGTCGATCGAAGAAAAATCGGATGGTTAGCGGAAGCGGCTACCTTCCTCTGGCTCGTTTGCCCCTTGAACTTCAACGGGAAGGCTGACAATCTATTCGGGCATAATCTGGCGTTTAATCTGGTCGCCTTCGATAATCCGGTATAATCTGGCAAGCAATCTGGTTGATCAATCAGGTTCAATCCGGTATTCAATCTGGTATGATCAATACAGACACCATACAGATTACGCCTGAGGTACTAACTCTCGTCGCTGAAATTGACGAATTCAAGGGGGCATGGCGCGCGTTGGGTACGCTTGCGCCAGAGCGCTTGAAAGCGTTGCGAATGATCGCGACCATTGAAAGCATTGGCTCTTCGACTCGCATCGAAGGAAGCAAGCTAACCGACAGGGAAGTCGAACATCTCCTTGCCAATCTGGAAATCAAAGGCTTCACAGGTCGCGACGAACAGGAAGTCGTTGGCTACGCCGAGGCGATGGAAACGATATTCCAAGCGTGGGAAGATATTCCACCAACGGAAAATCACATCAAACAACTTCATCGCGATCTTCTCCGGCACAGCTCAAAGGACGAGCGTCATCGGGGCGAATACAAGACATTGCGAAACGATGTAGGTGCCTTTGATAAGGAGGGAAAAATGATCGGGGTCGTCTTCGAGACGACCACCCCTTTCGACACCCCACGACGGATGCAAGAGCTTGTCACTTGGCTGAAAGACGCGCGTGAGCTAGGTCGTCTACATCCACTAATAATTGTTGCCGTGTTTACCGTCGTATTCTTGGAAATCCATCCTTTCCAGGACGGAAACGGCCGCCTCAGCCGGATATTGACCACGTTGCTGCTCCTCCAAGCCGGATACGCTTATGTGCCATACTCTTCTTTGGAAAGCGTGGTTGAGAACAGCAAAGAAGGCTACTACTTGGCACTACGCCAGACTCAAAAGACCATTCGAACCGAAACCCCTAATTGGCAACCATGGCTCCTTTTCTTCTTTCGCGCCCTACAACAACAAAAGCGCCGCCTTGCGGCAAAGGTCGAACGGGAGAAGACTGCTCTAGCCGTCCTTCCAGAATTGGCACTCAAAATCCTTGATTATGCGCGTGACCATGGTCGCGTCACATCGCGTGACATGGTCCGCGAAGCTGGCGCGAGTCCTAATACGCTTAAAGCCACGTTTGCGTCCCTGGTAACGAAAGGAATGCTTGTGCGTAATGGAGGCGGTCGTTCGACTTGGTACGCGCTACCCTGAATAGCCGACACTGGGGAAATTTCTGAAAGCCGGCACAAACCTAACATAACGTTTGGGAATTCGTCTCGAGACCGAACGAAGCTCGGCTTGACCTGAGATGCCCATGTGTACCAGAGCGACACGGATAAGCTGACGGCTTTCACCCCGCACGAGGGCGAACCGTATGGGCAGTGCTGACCGCTGACCTCTTCCAGCCGCGCCCCAACTTCCGGCAAATTTGAGCAAAAATGTCGCTTTAGTTCAGAGACATAAATCGCTTTTGGTGGTTTTTGCCGGATATTTCTTGGACGTATTTGACATGATCGTGTCCTCTCACGAACTGACGGCCGCACGACGTCTGCCGCGGTAACGTGCCGTTACCGGCGTATGTGCAGGGCTTGGTTGATTGATGGGCGCGGCGGCCAACCCGTCCGGATCGACCGTCGCATCGCGGCTCACCGTTGATGAGCCGCGGGTATCTGATCAGGCCATTCGCGCAATGTCCCGATCGAGGTGGCGGACCTCGGACTGCAACCGGGCATAGGATTGGGACGGCAGCATGCCGTTATGGGCGGAGGCGGTCTTGATCGCCTGGGCGCGCACCGCGGCGTCCTCCCGTTCAAGCTTGCTGTAGTTTGTCGCGGTCAACTTGCCCTCGGCACGGTCCGCATTGATCTGGCGGTTGTCGGCCCGCAGTTCATGCAGCACACGGTCGAGCCGTGACGAAGCCATGTGCACAGGCACTCTGACCGTTGGCATGGCGGGCGCCGTCACGCCGTCTGGGCTGAAAGCACCCTGGTAGTAGTCGCCGGTATAGGCGCCCTTGTCGCTTTCGCGGCCGAAATCGTGCTGATCGGCCGCAAAGGCGCCGCCGGACAGGGCGACGAAGGCGAGGGTTGCGATGGAGGTGGTCTTGAGGGGCGAGCGCATATCTGCATCTCCTGAATTCAAGAAAGCGCGAAGGCTTCCAGAGAGGGCCGTCTTCTATTGTCGCGTCGCGGCCGCTGCGGTCGCCGGCAATATCCAGCCTCGATTGGAAGGTAATACTTCACTACGCCGCCGTCATGTTAATATCATGTAATATTCTCTCGGCAATGCTTCCATTAACATTATGTAATAAAAGGATTTAACCTGGTTGTTATTTGTGCAGGCGGCCGGCGGAACCAGTCTCCGGTGCCGGCAAGCACTTTGCCGCAACCGCCAGGGGGTAGGCGCCGCGACGATCAGGAGCCTGCGTAGTGGGCTCGCGGGCGGATCAGTTCACCGCTCTCCACCTGTTCCATGGCATGGGCAAGCCAACCGACGGTGCGCGCAAGCGCAAAGATCACCATGGGCGCATCCTCGGGAAGCTCGAACCGTGCGGCTAGCGCGGCAAGTGCAAAGTCGAGATTGGCCGGTTCGCCGAGCAACTCCTCGCCAGCTTCGGCAAGCACGACATAGAGTTCTGGAACCTCGAAACTCGCCATCATCGCCTTGGCGCGCGGATCGCCGTCCGGGTAGAGCCGGTGACCGAACGCTCTGACGACGCCATCGGACGACAGCATGCTGCGGATCGCTTCGCGCACCCCGACTGTGGACGCGTGCCCGGCCAGCCGGGTGACGCTCAGCCAGGCGCCGCCATGGCGCGGCCCAGTGAGGGTCGCAAGGCCCGAAAGCGTGGCGGCTGAGAGTGCCGCCCCCGATGACGCGGTGACGCGGGCTGCAAAGGTCGAGACATTCAGTTCGTGTTCGGCCGTAAGCACCAGCGATCGGCGGATCGCATCGGCTGCGTCCGGCCGCTTCCAGCCCATAGCCAACCGTAGGTGCAGCGGCATCTGCTCCCGGGATGGCGCCAGTCCGGCGGCGACGGTCGCAAGCACTTCGGCGGCCTCAGCCTTCAAGATCGCCGGGCGGCGACCAAGGGCAGGCAAGTCGCTTTCGATGCGTGCAGCGAGAAGGGCGAAGGCCGTGGCCATACGAGATTGGCTGATTTCACCCCCGCCGGCAGAAAGCACGACGTCCGCGGGCATTTGCCAGAGGAGAGCGGCGACCTCCTCCAGCGTCGCCTCCGCCGAAAGTGCGGTCGCATCACGACCACGATAGAGCAACTGACCGCCGGCAATGCTGGAGATCATCGTCGGCAGAACCGGATCGCCCCAGCGGATCGCTTCGGCCGCGACGACCGCCGCCTGCCGCCTGCCGGCATGGCGCTCCGCCAGGCGCATCACATCGTCGGCCTGATAAAGGCTGCGGCGCGGGTCGGCAGGGTCGGGCTTCGCACGGATGCGGCCGCGGCTGACATTGGCGTAGAGCGTCTGCCGTTTGCTGCCGAGGCGGGCAAGCGCCTCTTCGGCGGAGATCCAGAGTGACTTCATGTTGATCAATTGCATCAAGATTGACGTCAATAGAACTAGGTCGGATCATCGTCTTCGTAAAGGAGAAACTTGATGATGAAGAACGGACTTGAAGACGTCGTCGCCGCCGAGACACAGCTTTCCCATGTCAACGGCGAGGCCGGACAGTTGATCATTCGCGGCGTGTCGCTCGATCGTTTGGTCGAATACGCGCGCTTTGAAGATGTCGTCACCCTGCTGTTTAAAGGGCTGCTGGGGCATGTTGCCGGTACAGTCGAACTCGGCAGGCGCCTCGGGCAGAAACGGGCAGAAGTGTTCACCCATGTTCTCGCCATCGACGATGCCCTGCTGCAATTGCCGCCGGTCGATATCATGCGTGCGTTGATGGCACGCCTCCCGGATGGAGATGACCTCGACACGGCGCTGCTGCTGCTTGCCGCGCCGGCTGTCTTCCTGCCGGCTGTCCTGCGTTTGAAGCGCGGCCAAGCGCCAGTGGCGCCGACGCCGGCGCTGTCCCACGCCGCCGATATTCTGGCAATGCTTGGCGCCGCGATGCCGAACAGCCGGGAGGTGGCGGCCCTCGATGCTTACCTTGTGACGATATCGGATCATGGCCTCAACGCGTCGACCTTCGCTTCGCGCGTGGTCGCGTCCACGAAAGCGGGTCTCACGTCTTCGGTCCTTGCCGCGATCAGTGCGCTCAAGGGGCCGCTACATGGCGGTGCGCCGGGTCCGGTGCTCGACATGCTGGATGCGATCGGGTCTGCGGAGAACGCGCAAACCTGGCTCGTCCAGGCGCTCGACCATGGCGAGCGGCTGATGGGCTTCGGCCATCGCGTCTATCGTGTCCGTGATCCCCGCGCCGATGCGTTGAAAGCAGCGCTGCAGCAACTGGCGGCTGGCGACCTGGCGTACCGCGATCGCATTCAACTGGCCGAAGCGGTCGAGCAATCGGCGCTCTCCATCCTGAAGGTCCGCAAGCCCGATCGTCCGCTGGATGTGAATGTCGAATTCTACACGGCGCTCTTGCTCGATGCGCTGAGGTTCCCGCGCGATGCCTTTACCGGTGTTTTTGCGATCGGCCGCATGGTCGGCTGGCTCGCCCATGCCCGCGAGCAGGCGCTCGAAGGCCGGCTGATCCGGCCGCGTTCCCACTATGTCGGGCCGCTGCCGCAACAGGCAGCGTGAGGGCCGAGCGCAGGCAAGTCGGTGGCGGAGCGATCTGCCGCCAATCGCCTCAGGAGCCGGGGCGAGGCGTGACAAGAGTTGATCGCCGCCAACGCGGACTGCTCAAGAAAATGCTGGGCGAAATCCATCGGGAAGTCGCCCAGCAAAATAGACTTGGACTGTGCGCAAGCAAAAGGCGGCAGTCAGGCCGCCTTCTTTGCGTCGAAGGGGATCTCGATGTCGACCGCGAGCGTCGAGACCTGGGCGCCGCGTTCCATCGTCACACGCACCTTGTCGTCATCGATCTGCATGTGCTTGGAAATCGCCTTCAGGATTTCGTCGCGCAGCTTGGTGACGAGGTCGGAATCGCCGGCCGATGCGCGCTCATGGGCCAGCAGCACCTGCAACCGTTCGCGGGCGGCAGGGGCTGACTGGGAGCGGGAGAAGAAACGGAAAGGGTTCATGCCGCCTTCCTTCCGAAAATCTTGCCGAGGAAGCTGCGCTTCTCGCCGGGAATCGTGATCGGCAGGCTTTCGCCCTTCAGTCGGCGTGCCGCGTCGAAATAGGCGAGCGCCGGGGCTGAGCGGTTGTCGGCGAGCGTCACCGGCGAGCCGACGTTGGAGGCGCGCAGCACGTCCGCGCTTTCCGGGATGATGCCCATCAGTGGGATCGACAGGATCTCGAGCACGTCATCGACCTTCAGCATGTCGCCGCGCTCGGCGCGAAGCGGGTCGTAGCGCGTCAAAAGCAAGTGCTTTTCCATGCGCTCGCCGTTCTCGGCCTTCAGCGTCTTGGAATCGAGAAGGCCGATGATGCGATCGGAATCGCGCACCGAGGAGACTTCCGGATTGGTTACGACGATGGCGATGTCGGCGTGACGCATGGCGAGCGTCGCGCCGCGCTCGATGCCGGCGGGGCTGTCGCAGATGACCCAGTCGAAGGCGCTCTGCAGGGCGGCGATGACCTTCTCGACGCCTTCCGGGGTCAGATTGTCCTTGTCGCGGGTCTGTGAGGCCGGCAGCAGGTAAAGCGTTTCGACGCGCTTGTCGCGGATCAGCGCCTGCGACAGCTTGGCTTCACCCTGGATCACATTGACCAGATCATAGACGACACGCCGCTCGGCGCCCATGACGAGATCGAGATTGCGCAGACCGACGTCGAAGTCGACGACGACGACCTTCTCGCCATTCTGAGCGAGTGCGGCGCCCAGTGCGGCGCTGGACGTCGTCTTGCCGACGCCGCCCTTGCCCGATGTAACTACGACTACCTTGCCCATACGTCTCTCCAAGTTCTCAAGAATTCGCCTTCGCCTACGTCCTTATGATCCCGGCCGGATCGACCCGAATCACCAGGTGCGGACGGCAATCATCCGCACGCTTCCTTGTCTCGCCCTAGCCGAGCGTTCCCGCCTTGAGCGCTTCGCCGTCGAGCCAGATCTGAACGGACTTGCCGCGCAGGTTCTGCTCCATGTCGTCGGCGGTCTTGTAGAAACCGTCGATCGCAATCAGTTCTGCCTCGAGCTTGCGGCAGAAGATTCGTGCCGATGCGTTGCCCGTGGTGCCGGCCATCGCCCGGCCGCGCAGCGTGCCGTAGATATGGATCGATCCGCCGGCGACGACTTCGGCGCCGGATGCAACCGAACCGATCACCGTCACGTCGCCTTCGGGGAAGAACAGCGACTGGCCGGAGCGCACCGGCTGGGTGACGACGATCGAGGGCGTTGCCTTGGCCGCGACCGGCTCAGCCGTGATGACGGTTTCGGCTTCCGCTTCCGGCAGTTCGGCCTTTTCGGCCTGCTCCGCCATCTTCGCTTCGAAATCGGCCGCCGGACGTCCATCATTCATGGCCGGCGGCAGATCTGCGCCGAGCAATGACTGGCGTGCTCCTTCAATGCCCATGATGCGGACATTGCGGCTGGTTAGCTGGCTGACGAGATCGCGCAGCTGCTGGCGGTCGATGTCGAGGCCATCGACGTCGAGCACGACAGGGCGCCGCAGGAAAAACCCGGCGGAGCGCGAAGCCAGATCGTCTAGTCGTTGAAGCCAGTCCTCGAAGGGCAGTTCTGGCGTCAACGCGAGCGCAAGGAAGGATCGCCCCTTGAGGCGGATCGGCCGGGATTCGGTTAACACATCATTCATCTTGGTAAATTTTCCGTTGCTTCGGTGTACCGAGGAAATGGTTAACAAATGGTTAATTCGGTCATGCGAAGGTTAATGGGGAAGCCCTGCTCCGAAGCGATCGACAACTGAAAACAAAGGGAAATCACCATCCGGAACATCGCAATATTTCGCTCTGTGCCGCCGCTGCGACTGCAGGATCGGGCCGCCTGCCTGCCATTGGCGAAGGCTTGAGGCGCCGATCGTCAAGACGCGATTCGGCCAAGCAGACGGGGGTGTTGACATTGGAGTGCTAAAATAAGAACATAACGTGAACATTGTCGAGGTTTCCCATGCATCGGACAGAAACCATGAAGCACACGGAAGAAGTGATCGAACGCGCCATGGCAGCCGTCGCGGCGGCCCGGATGAAGCGCGAGCGCGATGCCGAATGGCGAAAGCGGACATTCGGTCGAATCGACATGTCGCCACCTTTGCCCCGGTTGAAGCGGGGTGGCATCCAGCTTTCGCTGCAACTCGACGGCTCCGCCCGCTGAGCCGCGGTCGGCGAAGAAATGATGCGGCCACCTGTCGCCATCGATGCCAGACGCCCTATTCGCTGTAGGGGGCCATCTCAGGCAGGCGCGGAGACCAAGGGGAAGGGGCGAGAGGAGTGGCCATGAGGCATCGTCGAAGCATCGACCTGATGCCGCGCGAGGATGCTGCAGAGCATGGTTCGACCCTGGCGCAATTGCCCGAATGGTATGTGCTGGTGGCAAGATGCGCGAAATGCCGGCATCAGGGGCACATCGACCGCCGCCTGATTGGCCGCAAATGCGGATATGACCTTTCCCTCAATGCCCTTGCCCGCACATTGAAGTGCTCGCGCTGCAACAACGGAGAGGGAAACAAGCTGCTTCTTGGCAAATTGCCCCGCGACTAAGGCGGTGCGCGCGCGCCTTGGTCGCGATCGAGAGCGCATCGATCCGAAATTACGGAGTGCCCACCAATGTTCTCGCGATAACTCCTAACTATATCCAAGGATACTGAAAGTATCCTGTCGATCGAAGAGTCGGTAATGGCGAATCTAATGTAATCATGCGTGGATCCCATGAATATTAATGGTCGACATCAGGCGTGACCAGCGGGAAGCCGGCCCGCCTGGAACCAATCTACTGTCCTGTTCGTTGAGCTGCTGATCGAACGAAAGGATGAGATCATGAAGAAGTTTGTAATCGCAACGGCTATTGCTGCTTTGGTGGCAGGGACCGCTTTCGCTCAGGATCCCAACAAGCAAGCCGGTACGGCTGCTGGCATGGTTGGCGGCGCTGCCGCAGGTGCTGTCGTCGGTGGTCCGATCGGCGCCGGCGTCGGCGCCGTCGTTGGCGGCACGCTTGGTGGCGCCCTGACGCCACCGCCGCCGGAGATTGTCACTTACGTCGAACAGCAGCCTGCGCCGCCGTCAGTCGTCGTGCAGGAGCGCGTCGTGATCGGCAAGCCCATCCCCACGGCCGTAATCCTGACGCCGGTTCCGGACAATCCGCGCTACGCCTATGCTGTCGTCAACGACCAGCGCGTGATCGTCGAACCGCAGTCGCGCACGGTCGTTCAGGTGCTCAACTAGACTGTCAACTCATGGTGCGCGGTGAGCCGGGCGCGGCGCGGCGTTCCCTGTAGGTCCATTGGCGCGCGACTGAACGCCCAGAGACGTAAAACGCCAAGGCGCCCAAAGCCAAGGCTCGGACTTGGCCGGGCCCGGAAGTGACAGCGAGGTGTCGCCCGAAGACGGGGCGGCCCTCTTGGTTCTGCGTTCGGATTCTCAGTTATACCGACCGGGGCGGGCGGCGGGATCGGCGATCGAAAAAGAAACGAGCTAACTCTAGCGCGGTTCGATTGGATTTGAGTGAATTCAAACAATTCGCCAAACAATGCGGGATGAAAAAAAATTTGTTCACGCATCCTGCGCCGTTGATGCTGGCGCTTGCTTGTTGCGCGCGCGATGTAACCGCACAAGGCACTAGTAAGTACCCACAAGGACAAGCAGTTCGATGACTATAGCCGCGACCGTACTTCGCATGCGCCATTGACCAATTTCTGGACCCTTAAAGCGCCACGTTGAAATCAGTCAATCCTATGGGAACCCTGCGTCAACGCAGTCAGTTGGTGCGGCGAGCACTTTCGACAATTGCCTGGGCCAGCGTTTCGGCTGCGCGCGACGGCTTGTTGCGGGGGTGGGCGATATGGAACATGTCTTCGAAGGTCATGCGGTCCGGCGCCAGCAAGCGCAGCCGGCCGTTGCGTACCCAGTCATCGGCGTAGTGATCCGGCAGAAAGCCGATATAGGCACCGGAGAGCAGCAGCAGCAGCGTGCCCTCCATATGCGGCGTGGCCGCCGCCCAATGGAAGTTCACCCCACAGATCGTTTCGGTCAGCATGTAGGTGCGGCCTGCGAAGGATTGCTCTTCCAGAAGTGCGTCGGTGAAAGCGTCGTCTGGCAAATCGAACAGCGGATGGCCCTCGGCGCAATAGAGCTTCTGAACCTCGGAAAAGACAGGCCGCGTGCGGAAATGCGGTGTGGCGCTGCCGACCGAGGGCATCAGCACGATCTGATAGGTGCCGTTCAGCAGGCCCTGATGCAGCACCTGCGGCGCCGCGACATCGATCTCCAGATGCACGCGCGGTGCCTGACGATGAAAGGAGGCTAGCGCACCTTGAAGATCGAGATCGTGATTGGTGATCATCGCATCCACGGTTCCGAAGGTCAGGCTGCCGGTGAGCTCTCCTTGCGCCTCGCCGACGCGGCCCTGGAATTTTTCCAGCGAGCCGAAAAGCTCGAGCGTTGCCTCATAGACGAGCCGTCCCTCGTCGGTCAGAAGGAAGCCGCTGCGGCCACGGCTGCACAGGCGTAAGCCCAGCCGGTCTTCCAGATGGCGCATATGGGTGGAGATCGTCGCCTGCGTCATGCCGAGCGCCGTCTGCGCGGCGGAGAAACCGCCGTGCTGCACCACGGAGGCGAACACCCGCAGCAGCCGAAGCTCCGCATCGCCGAGCGAGAGATTGAGAACGCGGTGGCGAACTTTGTTGATCATTCATTGATTAAGTCACAACTAAACATGCAATCATAGATATTTTTAAGCGTATCGGCCTTCCGTCACACTCCCTTCATCCTGAGGAGGAGACACATGGCCAGCAATTCCTACGAAACCGGACGACTGAACCTGCCTTTCGTCGGCATCTGCACCTTCGGCAAGTATCCCTACCAGCCGGATTGGGATGCGATCGACGCCGATGTCGCGATCCTCGGGGCACCGTTTGACTGCGGCACGCAATGGCGGGCCGGCACCCGGTTCGGGCCGCGCGCGATCCGCGAGGCATCGACGCTGTTCTCCTTCGGCCATGGCGGCGCCTACGACCACGAGGACGACGTTACCTACCTGCCGAGCGACAAGGTCTCGATCGTCGATATCGGCGATGCCGACATCGTCCACACCGACACGATGAAGAGCCACGCCAATATCGAGTTCGGGGTGCGCAAGATCCTTGCCGCCGGCGCGCTGCCGGTGGTGCTCGGCGGCGACCATTCCGTCAACATTCCCTGCATCAATGCCTTTGCCGAAGACTGCGCCGAAAACGGGCCGATCCACATCGTCCAGATCGATGCCCATCTCGATTTTGTCGACGAGCGACACGGTGTGCGCTTTGGCCACGGCAACCCGATGCGCCGCGCTGCGGAGAAATCCTACGTCAGCGGTCTGTCGCAACTTGGCATTCGCAATGTCTCCTCGACTGCCAAGGAAGGCTATGAGGATGCTCGCGCCATGGGCTCGGACATCCTCTCGGTGCGCCAGATCCGGACGCTCGGCACGGAAAAGGTTGTCGCCCGCGTTCCGGCCGGCGCCCGCTATTACGTCACCATCGATATCGACGGCTTCGACCCCTCGATTGCGCCCGGCACCGGCACGCCGTCACATGGCGGCTTCATCTACTACGAAGTGCTGGAAATTCTCGCGGCGCTCGCCAAGCGCGGCACCATCGTCGGCATCGACCTGGTCGAAGTGGCACCCGACTACGATCATTCCGGCTCGACCTCGATCCTGGCTGCACAGGTGCTGATGAACCTCATTGGCCGTGTCATGCACGCAAGGAGAGGCTGAGATCATGGGCCGCATCGCTTACGATTTTTCCGGTGAACATGTGCTGGTGACGGGCGCCAGTCGCGGTATCGGCCGGGCGGTGGCGGAAGGTTTTGCCGCTGCCGGTGCCGAAGTGACGATCCTTTCGTCTGGCCGTGGAATCCACGAGGCCGCATTCGAGATGTCGGAGCGTCTCGGCCGCAAGATTGCGGCACTCGAATGTGACATCACCGACAGCGCAGCGGTCAAGGCGACGCTTGCTCCGCTCGGGCGCATCGATGTGCTCGTCAACAATGCCGGGCTCGAGCGCATCACGCCGGTGACCGATGGAAGTGACAGCGTTGAAGACACGTTCCGCCGCATCACCGACATCAACACCAACGGCACCTTCTACATCACTCGTCATGCGCTGCCGCATATGCGCGAAGGCGGTCGCATCGTCGTCACGGGCTCGATCTGGAGCCGCGTCGCCGTTCCGGAGTTCTCCGCCTACATCGCTTCCAAGCACGCCAATCTCGGCTTCACCCGGGTGATGGCGAAGGAGCTCGGGGCGAGGGGCATTCGCGTCAACGCCGTCTGCCCCGGCTGGGTGCGCACCGAGGCGGCGATGCTGTCATTGAAAAACATGTCGCTGCGCACCGGCCGCAGCGAGGAGGATCTGCTCGCCGAAATCGTCGGAGCGCAGGTGCTTCCCGGCCTGCTGGAACCGGAAGATCTGGCAGCTCCCTATCTCTACCTTGCCTCCGACGGCGCGAAAGACATGACAGGCCAGGCGCTGATGCTCGACCGTGGCGAGGTGATGGCATGAGTGCGCGCGTTCTCATCACCGGCGCCTATCGCGGCATCGGAGCTGCCTGCGCCTTGGCTTTCGCCGCAACGGGTGCTCGGGTCGCGCTTGCCGATATCCGCAAGCCCGTTGAGACCGCGGAATTTGCCGCAAGGGCAGGGGCCGCGGAAGCGCTGACGCTTGCCTGCGACGTCTCCGATGAGAGGTCCGTTGCTTCGGTCGGCGAGGCGGTCCGGCAAAAATTCGGCGGCCTGGATGTCGTCGTCCACTGCGCCGGCATCATCCATGAAGCGCCGCTCCTGGAAACATCCGTCGCCGATTTCGACCGCGTCATCGCCATCAACCTGCGCGGCAGCTTCCTCGTCGGCAAGATGGCGCTGGGGCTGATGGAAGGCACGGACAATGCACCCACACGGCTGATCCTGATCGCCTCCGACATGGCCTATTACGGCCGCGAGACCTTCTCGCCCTATGTCGCCTCCAAGCATGGCGTCCTCGGCCTCGTTCGCTCCTGGGCGAAAGAGTTCGCGCCGCGTGTTCTTGTCAACGCCATCTGCCCCGGGCCGATCGATACCGAAATGCTCGGGGCTGCGAGCATGAGTGCGGAGTGGCGCGCCCGGGAACTGGCGATCCCGCTTGCGCGCTTCGGCAAGCCCGAAGAGATCGGCGAACTGGCGCTGTTTCTCGCCGGGTCCGGCGGACGTTACTTCACCGGCCAGGGCATCGGCAGCAATGGCGGGAGCGTCATGCCATGATCGCAAACCCGATCCCTTGGCCGAACGGTGCGAAATGCGCTGCCTCTATCACCTTCGACATGGATGCCGACAGCCTCATCCATATCGCCCACCCGGACGATGGCCACAGCCGTATGGCGGCGATCTCGATGCTGCAATATGGGCCGAAGGTGGCGATCCCGCGCATCGTCGAAAGCTATCGGAAACTCGGCATCAAGCAGACCTTCTTCGTGCCCGCCTGGTGCATCGAGCAGTACCCGCAGGCAATCGAAGCCATTCTCGCGGGTGGTCACGAACTGGCGCATCACGGCTTCTTGCACGAGCACCCGCGCGAGCTGCCCGCCGACGAGGAGGCCTATTGGCTTGACCGCGGCATCGAGGTCATCGTCAAGGCGAGCGGCAGGCGGCCGCGCGGCTGGCGGGCGCCGCTCTACAACTTCTCGCACCGCTCTGCTGACCTCCTGGTCTCGCGCGGGTTCGACTACGACGCCTCGCTGATGGGCGACGACATTCCCTATCTCTTGGAATGCGACGCCGGAAGTCTTGTCGAATTGCCCTCGCACTGGGGCCTCGACGACTGGCCGCAATATGTCCAGTCGATGGACCTCGACTACATGATGCCGATCCGGGCTCCGGAACAGGGTTTTGCCGCCTTCGCGCAGGAGTTCGAGGCAGCCTATCGCCACGGTGCCCTTTGGGTGCCGGTGGTGCATCCGTTCGCCACCGGCAGGCTGGCCCGCTGGGAGGTCGTGCAGCGCTTCCTTGAACAGGTTCTTGCCCGCGGCGACGTCTGGTTTGCACCGATGGAAGAGATCGCCGCCCATGTGCGCCGCGTTGTCGACAATGGCAGCTGGTCGCCGAGGATCGACCGCCTGCCCTTTTATTCCGAACCCGTACGGGTCCGGTAACCTGGGGGCGGCTCGCCCGCCTCCAAAAATCGGCGGCTGATGGAGCCGCAATTGTCTTCGCGGAAAGACGCCAAAAAGGCGCGACGCGAAAAGGGGAACGACAATGGAAAACCACGATATCGCCTGGCAGAACGAACTGGCGCGCCGCGCCCGCATCTATGAGGACATCGAGGCGGGCGATCGCTTCGAGGGCACGATGACCGGGCTCGATTACACCGGCATGACCGTACTGACGCTCGTGCTGGTCATCGGCTTCTGGATCTGGGGGGCTTGAGATGACCGATCATGTTGCACACGAAACGCTCTCGACGTTGAAGACAGAGCAGGAAGATGCCGCCCGCAATCGCGCCGCTGCCGAGCGCGGTGACGCGCCCCTTTTGCCGTCCGAAAGACTCTGGGGTTTCTGGGAGTTTACCTACGCCAATTCGGCGCTGGCGATCGCCACCTGGGCCTTTCTCATCGGTGGGGCCGTCGGCCTCTTCGTCGGGCCGAAGGAAGGCATAGCGGCAATTATCATCGGCAACATTGTCGGCGTCGTGCTGACGGCGCTGGCCACCACCACCATGTCCGGCCGTTACGGCGTCGAGCAGTTCGTGGCGCTGCGCAGCCAGTTCGGCTACAACGGCAGCCGCGTCGTCTATGTGCTGGCCGTGGTCATTCTCACCATGGGCTGGCTTGCCGTGCTGGCCATGATGTTCGGTCGCTCGATCGACGGCCTGATGGCGCTGAGCGCCGGCGAGGCGGCCAATCCGACCGGCATCAAGATGATCATAGCGGCGATCGGCGCGATCCTGCTCACCTGGTTCATCGTCGCCAAGGGGCCGACCTCGATCAAGTTCTTCAACATGGTCGTATCGCCGGCGCTGGTGCTCTTGATGGTGGCGATGCTCTATCTCATCCTCAGCCACCATTCTATCGGCGAGCTTTTGGCCCTGCCGGCACTTGCGCCGCCGTTTGAAGACAAGACGCTGAACTTCATCGTCGCGGTCGAAGTCAACCTCGCTGCCGGCTTCTCCTGGTGGCCCTATATCGGCAATCTGGCGCGACTGACGAAGAACGAGCGCACCGCCTTCTGGCCCAACATCCTCGGCATTTTCGGAGCGGCAGCGCTCGGCGAAATCGTCGGCCTGCTTGCGGCGGTCGCACTCGGCGAAAGCGATCCAACGATCTGGATGACGAAGATCGCCGGCCCGATCATCGGCATTGTCGCGCTGCTCTTTGTCGCCTTCGCCAACATGACCTCGATGGCGAACATCCTCTACACCTCCATCGTTGGGCTGAGGCAGGTCGGGACGGCGTCGGTGCGTGCGATCTCCTGGGGCACGATCCTCTTCCTCTTCTGCCTCATCCCGTTCGGGCTCGTGATCTTCTACCCGCAGATGTATGACGGCTTCTTCATCTTCCTGGTCTGGACCTCGGCGCTGAATTCCGCACTCGCCGGCATCGGCATCGCCGACTACTTCTTCCTGCGCGGCCAGAAACTCGACATGCGCAGCCTGCATGGCCCGCAGGAGAACGGCGCCTACCGCTTCTGGGGTGGGTTCAATCCCATCGGGCTCTTTGCCCTTGCCGTCGGCTGCATCGTTTATGTCGCCGTCTTCAATCCGCAGACGCTCGCAAGCCTTCCGGCCTTCAAATACCTGACGGCCTCCATCCCATCCTGTGTCGCGGCGGGTGCCGCTCACTATGTCCTTACCCGGCTATTTGCCCGCGGCCGCGGCTGGGGCCAATACCCGTAATTCAGGAGAAGACCGCCATGAGCGATACCTACGACTACATCATCATCGGTGCGGGCTCAGCCGGCTGCGTGCTTGCCAATCGCCTGTCGGAGGATCCGTCCTCAAGGGTGCTCGTTCTTGAATTCGGTGGTAGCGACAAGTCGATCTTCATCCAGATGCCGACGGCGCTTTCGATCCCGATGAACGGAACGAAGTACAATTGGAAGTACATGACCCTGCCGGAGCCTGGTCTTGACGGCCGGCGAGTGCATTGCCCGCGCGGCAAGGTCATCGGCGGCTCGTCCTCGATCAACGGCCTCGTCTACATGCGCGGCCATGCCCGCGACTTCGACGAGTGGGAGGAACTGGGTGCGCGCGGCTGGCGCTATGCCAATTGCCTGCCCTATTTCCAGCGCGCCGAAAGCTGGCAGGACGGAGGCGACAGCTATCGTGGCGACACCGGGCCGCTCGCCACCAATGCCGGCAACAAAATGAAGAACCCGCTCTACGGCGCCTTCGTCGATGCCGGCCGCGAGGCGGGCTACATCGCCACCGATGATCCGAACGGGCATATGCAGGAGGGCTTCGGGCCCATGCACATGACCGTCAAGGACGGCGTGCGCTGGTCGACAGCCAACGCCTACCTGAAGCCGGCTATGGACAGGCCGAACCTGACCGTCATCACCCATGCCATGACGCGGCGGGTACTCATCGAAGGCAAGCGCGCCGTCGGCGTCGAATACGAGCTTGGTGGCGAGCGCCAGGTCGCAAGGGCAAGCCGAGAGGTGCTGATCTCCTCCGGACCGATCGGCTCGCCGCACCTGCTGCAGCGCTCCGGCATCGGTCCGGCCGCAGTGCTTCAACAGGCGGGCGTCCCCGTCCTGCATGACCTGCCCGGCGTCGGCGAAAACCTGCAGGACCATTCCGAGGTCTACATCCAGTATGCCTGCAAGGAGCCGATCACGCTCAACGGCAAGATGGGGCTGTTCAGCAAGGCCTTGATCGGCGCGGAATGGCTATTGTTCAAGAAGGGGCTTTCGGTCTCAAACCACTTCGAAAGCGGAGGCTTCATCCGTTCCGACGCCTCGCTCGAATGGCCCGACATCCAGTTCCATTTCCTGCCGGCGGCGATGCGCTACGACGGCAAGAAGCCGCTCGACGGTCATGGCTTCATGGTCTTGACCGGGCCGAACAAGCCGAAAAGCCGTGGCTATGTGCGCCTGCGCTCGCCGGAGGCGCACGAGCAGCCGGATATCCTGTTCAACTATCTTGACCGGGAGGAGGACCGCGAGGGTTTTCGCCGCTGCTTGAGGCTGACGCGCGAGATCGTCGCCCAGCCGGCCTTCGACCGTTTCCGTGGCGAGGAAATGGCCCCGGGCAAGGATGTTCGCAGCAACGACGAGATCGATGCCTGGGTGCGCGAGACCATGGAGAGCACCTACCATCCCTGCGGTTCCTGCCGCATGGGCGAGGACGGGATGGCCGTCGTCGACAGCGAGCTCAAGGTGCGCGGTATTGCCGGCTTGCGGGTTATCGACAGTTCGGTCTTCCCTTCGGAGCCGAACGCCAACCTCAACGCCCCGACGATCATGCTGGCCGAGCGCGCTTCAGACATGGTGCGCGGCAAACCGCTGCTGGCGGCCTCCAATGCCGCAGTCGGCATGGCGCCAGGCGTAGGCGTGACGCAGCGCAGCGGCACGCCGGTGCGTGTGATCAGGCAATGACGACCGAGATGGAAGGCAGGAGAACCGCAGATGTTGCGTGCCATCGGCCATGTCATAGCCCGCCCGCCCAACGAGGCCGACGACCGGCGCCCGCGCTTGCCTGCGCCGGAAACGATCGCCTGCCTGCTGGTCGCCGAAGGGCTTCGCCGCGCCGCGTGTCACCTTGCCCGAGGGTTGGCCTTTCGAGGCCATTGCCGGATCGATTGTCCACCTGACAAGGGGCCAGATGGATGAATATGGCGCTCTCGTCCCGGTCCTAGGTCGGGGGCAATGCCCCCTGACTACGCGTCTTCGCTTCAGTAACGTACTCGCGCGGATACAGGGTTTGGTTGAAAGTCTTGCTGTCGCCTGGTTGTCCGGGCCTTTGCCGATGACTATGTGTGCGACAGCCAAGAAAGGATCGGACCCTATGCGTATTGTCACATTGTTGCTCGTACTCTCCGCGCTCGCTGGATGCTCCCAGACCTCGAGCGGTGTAAGCAGTGTCAGAGACGATTATTACGGCGGCGACGGCGGTTTTTATGCGGGCGCGGTTGCTCCGCGCTAAAGCTGTGTTGACAGTGCCGTACGGCAGGCGCCCCCTGCCGACGGCCTTGCGCTGGTCCCCGGAATGCCCGCAGAAGCACTGTTCAGACCGGTGAGCGACCAGCGCTTTCCTATCTCATGAAGCCCTTGTCTGACCAGATCAGCCGCGCTTTTTCACGAGGAATAGCAACCGGCATACCCGTCAAAGCTGTTGAACCATGATGGAGAACTGTGGGGTTCGATCTCCGGTAAGGAGGCAGCAGTTCCAACTCGGCGCCATCAACAACGTCGCCTCGTGGCCCCCCGCCGCCTCCTTCCCCCCCCGGTGACTGAATGACGGCAACCGGCGCTCTACTCCTCCCGGAAGGCGCGCAGCATCTGGTCGGTGAATGGTTTCGTCAGATAGGAGATCGCAGTGCGTTCTTCGGTCTGCACATAGACCTCGACCGGCATGCCCGGAATGAGCTTGCGATTGCCGAGCTTTTCCAAGGGTTCGGTGATGTCGACCGTTGCCAGGTAGAAGGGCTGTCCGGTGGCGCGATCGACGGTGGTCGCGGCGGCGACGACGTTGATTTCGCCATCAAGCTCCGGCGTCACGCGCTGGTTGAAGGCGGTGAAGCGCATGCGGCTCGGCTGACCGGGTGCGACGCGGTCGATGTCAGCCGGCGGAATGCGGATCTCGACGGTCAGGTCGTCGTCCTCGGGCACGAGCGACATGACGGTGGCGCCGGGCACGAGGATGCCGCCGATGGTATGAAGCTGCAGGTCGTAGACCAGGCCGTCGACGGGCGCACGCACGTCCATGCGCGACAGCCGGTCACGGGCGGCCACTTCACGTTCGCTGAGCTCGGCGATCTTGGCTTCGATGCCGACGATCTGGGTCTGGGTTTCCTTGCGGGTGGTCTGATCGATCGCCATCAGCTTGATGCGCAGCTCGCTGATCTGGCCGACCGCCTCGGCAATGCGTGCGACCAGCTCGCCCTTGGAGCCGTCGATGCGGGCCATCTGGCGCAACAGGTCCCGGTGCTCGGAAACGGGCACCAGGCCGCTCTTCAAGAGCGTCTCGAGTTTGGTGATCTCCTTCTCGACGATCTCCTTTTCCTTGTCGCTCGAGCCGGTCTGGGCCTTCAGGCCGCGGATCTGCTCTTCCAGCTGGGTGATCTGCAGCCGCATCTGCTCTTCCTGGCTGGTGATCATGCGCCGGTTGGCCTCGAACAATTTGAGTTCGCTTGTCTTCAGCACGTCGCTGACGTCGAGGCCGTCGAAGGAGACTACGGTCTCGCCGTCGCGCTCGGCGATCAGCCGGGCGCGCATGGCGTGAAACTGCTGAAGCTGGCCGCGCACGATTGCCAGTTCCACCCGGGTCTGGGTCTCGTCGAGGCGGATGAGCACATCGCCCTTCTTGACATGGTCGCCGTTGCGAACCGCGATCTCCGAGACGATGCCGCCGTCGCGATGCTGGATGAGTTTGACCTGCTGGGAAACTGCGATCTGGCCCTGGGTAATGACGGCGCCGGAAAGCTTGGCATGGGCGGCCCAGCCGCCGACGCCGAAGATGAGCGTGGTTGCAAACAGCGCCGAGACGATGACGCGCGAGGTGATGCCAAACTGGGCGCGATCCTTAGCCGGCTTGTCTTCGACGACCGCGGTGTTGTCGTTGTTGTCTTTCCTGGTCATGGCTTTCTCCCGGTAACGCGTGACGGATACGGTTGTGTTGTTGTCGTGATTGGGTCTTTCAGGCGTAGGTTCGCTACAAAGTGTCCCTAGGCTGGTCCGCCGGATGGTCGAGGGCTGCGAGGATGAAGTCCTGCGCCGTCAATGCGTGGCGGCCGGCGATCAGGAATTCGAGATCTTCGTCGCGATCGAAATCGATCACGGCGCGAACCACGGTGCGCTCCCCATCGCCGAAGGTCTCGTGAAAGAAGGTGATCTGGTGCGTCGGAGGCGGGCTTCCGCCATCGACAAACTGGGTAAAGACGAGGCCGCCGATCGCCTCGGCGATCTTCGACAGGTCGATGCGGTCGCCGACCTGGAAGTCGCGGATTTCGTCGCGCCCAACGCCGCCATTGACGAGCGCAGCGAGGCTGCGGAAGACAAAGACATCGGCGCCGTCGCCACCGGCGAGGAAGTTCACGGCATTGCTCGCAACAATAACGTCGTTGCCCTTGCCGCCGACCGCAGCCTCGATCGAGGTCAACGTGTCACGACCGATCTCGACCCCCTCCGCGGTACCGCGATCGAGGTCGATCACCACGGCCCTGGTTGCCGCTGAAGCGTCGTAGGTGTCGGTGGCTTCGTTGCCGTCGATTTCATCGTCGCCATCGTCGCCGCATTGAGGCGTGATCACCACGAGGAACGTGTCGTTGCCGCTGTTGCCTTCCAGCTCGTCATCGCCGTCGCCCCCGACAAGGACGTCGTCGCCGCCCCGACCCTTCAGGCGATCATCGCCGTCTCCACCCGACAGGATGTCGTTGCCGTAGCCGCCGGAAATGCGGTCACGGCCGCCTCCGCCGAGGATGATCTCGAAGCCGTCGATCTGGTCCTCGCCGATTTCGTCGCCGGTCGCAATGCTGGCTTCCATGTCCGCAAGAACAGCCTGGACCAGCGCCGAGAAGTCGAGCGTGTCGACACCGCCGCCACCGCTGTAGCTGTCGTCGCCGTCATTGTCGGCGCTGGCGCTTTCCTCGACGGTGACAATGACGACCGTGTCATTGCCTTCACCGCCGGAGACGGTGTCGTCGCCGCTGCCAGCAACCAGCGTGTCATTGCCGCCATTGCCTTCAATGACATCGTCGCCGTCATTGCCGACCAGCGTGTTGCCGGCGTCGTCGCCGGAGATCTGGTCATCGCCCGAACCGGCGATCACGTTCTCGATGCTGTCAAGCGTGTCGGAGCCGATCTCGCTGCCTGCCGCCGTTCCGGCTTCGAGGTCGACGACGATCGTCTCCTGCGCATCGCTGGCGTCGAGCGTATCCGTGCCTTCGCCGCCGGCATAGTGGTCGTTGCCGTCGCTGGCGGGGGGGAAATTGCTGCGGGCTTCTTCGCCAGTCAGCCCGGTCTCAATCGTGTCGTCGCCGGCGCCGGCGAGCACCGTGTCCTTGCCCGAGCCACCAGACAACCGGTCGACACCGGCGCCGCCGTCGACCACATCGTCGCCAGCATCGCCGTCCATCACGTCTTCGCCCTCATCGCCGTAGAGGCGGTCGTTGCCGCTGCCGCCGGAGAGGAGGTCGTCACCGGCTTCGCCGATGAGGATGTCGTTGCCTTCGTCGCCGTACAGCTGGTCGTCGCCGGTGCCACCGAACAGGATGTCGTTGCCGCGGCCGCCGAACAGCCGATCGTTGCCGGCCTCGCCATAGAGCGTATCGTTGCCGTCACCGCCGATCAGCGTGTCGTCGCCTTCGCCGCCAAGGATGATGTCGTCGGACTCGCGGCCATAGACGAGGTCGTCGCCGCCAAGGGCAGCGATGATGTCCGGCCGCGGCGTGCCGAGCATGATATCGTCGCCCTCGGTGCCGTTGATCTCGTTCGCCGGCCAATTCAACAGCGTCATCCGGGCACCGTTGGCGACCTGGCCCGTGCCGTCCGTGATGGTGTAGCTGAAGGTGATGTCGCCGATTTCGTCGCGTTCCGGCGTATAAAGCCACATGCCGTCGCCATAGGTGCGGATCGAGCCGCTGGACACCGACAGATTGGCGATCGACATCCCGTCGCCATCCGGGTCGATCGTATTGGCGAGCAGGTCATTGAGCAGGATCACCGCCGACAGATTCATCAGGCCATTGGCCAGCACGTTTCGACCGGTAACCAGTGGCAGGCGGTTGTTGCGTGTGCCGCCGCCGTCGTCATCGCCACCGTCATCATCGCCGTCGCCCGGGCCACCAGGGCCACCAGGGCCGCCGGGACCACCCGGACCGCCATCGTCGTCATCGTCGTCGTCATCATCGTCGGGGCCGCGTGGCGGCGGGCTATTGAAGGACGACAGTCCGGGGAATTCGTAGGTCAGGAGGCTGTTGTCGTTGGCCGGTCGCGTGCTGGTCCGGAACGGCCGCTCGTCGATGAGATCGGTGTCGGGCGCGCCCTCGTCGAAGGCGAGCCTGACGGAGGCGCGCAGGCGTCCGAGCCGCGGCGGTACCGTTCCGGTCGTCAGTGCCAGGTCTTCCATCAGTTCCTGGAAGTAGGCCGCGACCTGTTCCACCATGTCGAGCGCACCGGCCAGCCCGTTTTCCTGCTGCTCAGGCGCAATGTCTGTCGGCTGATCCGGGCCGAAGGGCTGGCGATACCGTCCGTCGGTCGTCGGTTCGCTTTCCCCTTCCTTGACGCCGAACACCGAGCCGAGGCCACCAAGGAGGAGCGCCGGCAGCAGCAGTCGGCCGCGCTTGCGCTCGGGCAAGTCGGCGATTTCGTACCGGTTCATCGGTGCGACGGCCTTCTGGCTGTCGGGCCGTTTCAGGATGAGTTCCTCGTCCATGACGTCCTCCTCGGCTTATCGCCGGACCTCTTTGCTCTGTTACTCCGCCGCAGCCGGCACGCGCTGTTGTTGCGGCATGCCGGTATCGGCACGTCGCGTCTTCTCGACCACCAGTGGCCGCGTCTTTTGCTGCGGCAGGATTTCTTCCTTCGGGCCGAAGGCGACCAACCTGCCAGCCTGCACCAGGCCGATCATGTCGACCGTCTGCAGTGCGCTTGGGCGGTGGGCCACGATGACGACGATGCCGCCGCGCTCACGCACCTTGAGGATCGCCTGGTTGAGCGCCTCCTCGCCCTCGGCGTCGAGGTTGGAGTTGGGCTCGTCGAGCACCACAAGAAAAGGATCCCCGTAGAGGGCACGAGCCAAGGCGATACGCTGCCTCTGGCCTGCGGACAGTGCGGTTCCGTGGGGACCAAGTTCGGTCTGGTAGCCGTTCGGCAGATGCACGATCATCTCGTGGATGCCGGCGGCCTTGGCGGCGCGGATGATCGCCCGCGCGTTCGGCGCTTCGGCGAAGCGCGAAATATTGTCGGACACGGTGCCGTCCATCAGCGCCACATCCTGAGGCAGGTAGCCGACATGCTGGTTGAACAGCACCTCCGGCCACTGGTTGAGATCGGCACCGTCGATGCGCACCGCCCCGCGCAGCGTCGGCCAGATGCCGAGCATGGTGCGCGCCAGCGTCGTCTTGCCGCCGCCCGAAGGGCCGATCAGCCCCAGCGCCTGGCCGGCCTTCAGCTCCAGGCTCACTTCGCTCAAGAGCACGGCACCGGTCGAAGGCGCAACCGTCGTCACCTTGTCGAGGCTCAGGCTCTCGCTCGGGGCCGGCAGGTCGAGATTGCCCTTGCGTTCGTCGAGCACGCCGAGCGTCTCGTTGAGGCGGTGATAGCTGCGACGGGCAGAGACCACCCCCTTCCACTGCGCGATCGCCAGATCCACTGGCGCGAGCGCCCGTGCCGTCACGATCGACGAGGCGATGATCGCGCCGGCCGACATCTGCCCGCGGATCGCCAGATAGGCGCCGAGCCCGAGGATCGCCGACTGCAGGATCATGCGCAGCACCTTCGACAGGCCGGACAGCGTGCCGCCGACATCAGACGTCTTGGTCTGACAGTCGAGATGGCGGCGATTGGCCTTTTCGAAGCGTTCGACCGCGCGGCCGGTCATGCCCATCGCGTGCAGCACGTCGCTGTTGCGGGCGTTGCTTTCGGCCACCGAACTGCGTGCCACGGAGGCCTTGATCATCGATTGCGAATGACGCCGCGTCAGCACCTCGGCGGCCAGCGTCAGCAGCGCCAGCACCAGCGCGCCGCCAAGTGTCAGGTAGCCGAGCATGGGATGCAGCAGCCAGACGAAAGCGAGATAGATCGGGATCCAGGGCAGGTCGAACAGCGCCACGGGACCCTGGCTGGCGAGAAAACCACGCAGCGTGTCGACGTCACGGCCACGTTCGGTTGCCTCGGCGGTCGAGTAGCCGAAGCGTGGCATCTCGATCACCACCTTGTGGGCGAGGGGCGCAAGTTCGGCATCAAGTCGGGCGCCAAGCCGCACCAGGATCTGCGAGCGGATGACGTCGAAGAGGCCCTGGAACAGGTAAAGCCCGACGGCCAGCAGCGACAGGGCGACCAGGGTGGAGATGCTGCCGCTGGTCAGTGCCCGGTCGTAGATCTGCAGCATGTAGAAGGCGCCGGTCAGCGCCAGGATGTTGATGACGCCTGATAGGCCGAAGAGATAGATCAGGATACCACGCATGCCGCCGATCTTGTGTTGCGGCTCTTTTTTCTTGCTCATGATGAGATCCCCTTTTTTGGTCCGCCTGCATGGTGTCCCGGCCGGCTAACAACCGGCCGGGAGTTCGGCTTCATGCTCAGGAGACGCCGTTGAAGTCGGCGACCTTGAGGTTGTGGGTGCCGTCGAGCGTCAGCTCGAAATCGGCATCCGGATCGGCATCGACGCTGCCGCGGATCACGGTCACGTCGGCGCCGTCGCGGTCTTCGTGGGTGACCACGATCTGGCCCGCCCCGGTCAGCGTCGTCCCGGCCTTGAGCGTGAAGCCCTGCACGCCCGCCTGACCGGTCTTGGCGTCGATCGCCGCGAAGTCGATACGGTCGCCCGGCGAGAAGCCGTAGATCGTGTCGCCGTCGGCCGCCGCTATCGAGGTGAAGCGGAAGACGTCCTCGCCAAGGCCGCCATCGATGACGTTGACGGCGGTCGATGCGGTGATCTCATCGTGGCCCGAGCCGCCGATGAAGTTCTCGAAGCCGTAGATCGTGTCGGTGCCGACCTGGGTGCCGACCACCTGGCCGCGGCCCATGAAGCCGTTGCCGAGATCAACCGTCAGGTTGCCGGTGGCGACCGAGTAGTCGAGCGTGTCGCCACCCTCGCCGCCCCAGTAGCTGTCGGAGCCGTCGTTGAGCGTGGCGAGCACGGTGTCATGACCTTCACCGCCCCAGGCCCTGTCCGAACCTGCGCCACCTTCGATGACGTCGTTGCCGGCATCGCCGTAGATCAGGTCGTCGTCGCCGTTGCCGAACAGCATGTCGGCTCCGGCCCCGCCGTGGATCTCGTCGTTGCCCGATCCACCCGAGGCGACGTCGTCGCCGTCACCGGCCGTCAGCACGTCCTCGCCGTCCTCGCCGCGCAGCACGTCGTTGCCGGCATCACCGGACAGGATGTCGCCCGAGGCTCCCCCGAGCAGCACGTCCGCGGCCGCGCCACCGAGCAGAACATCCGCAGCAGCCGTGCCGATCAACGTGCGGGCAGCGACCGGAAGCGGCGTGCCAGTGCCATCGCCATCCCCGTCACCGGAGCCCGAGCCGTCTCCGTCGCCGTTGCTGCAGCCGTCATCGTCATCGTCATCCTGGTCGTCGTCGTCATCATCGTCGCCGCCGACCGGATCGTCATCGTCGTCACCGTCATCGCCGCCACCGACCGGATCGTCGTCGTCTTCATCCTCATCATCGAGCTCGTTTGTCTCGAAGATGTGTTCCGGAAGATCGGTCATGCCCGTGTTGCGGGCGATGATGTCGGCAAATTCCTGGCCGTCGATGATGTTTTCGTAGAAGTCGAAATTGTCGAAGCGGCTGATGTAGTAGAAGCGATCGGCCTCCTGCAGGCGCTCGAACTGCTCATGCAACACGATCCAGAAGGTCTGGCCGACCATGCCGTCATTGATGTGTTTCTCGGCAAGGCCACCGACCCAGAGGTCGACCCGGTCGATACCCTTGACGACACCGGTTCCGTTGGCCTGGATCGCGACCTGAATGCCCGGATTGATAGCCTGGAATGGGGCGATGTCCTGGGCCTGCAGCACGAGATCCGGGTAGGCCTGCTTGAACTGGTTGATCACCGTGTTGCTCAGGCCGTTGCGTGCCTGGAAATCCTCCCAGGACGTATAGGGCGAGAGGTCGCCGGCATAACCGCGCGCTGCGGCCACATAGGGATCCTGGGATGCCGCCAGGTCCATGCGGATCTGGTTGAGCGTGCCAAGCCCGACGTCCCAGCCGCGTGCCACGTTGAAGGAGAACAGGTCGGCACTGATGCGAACGAGGTCGTTGCGCACGGCGTCGACGATGTTGAAGTCCACCTCTTCGGCGGCTTGCGCGATCGTGCCGCCGAGGATGGCATTGACACCAAGCTGCTCGTAGCCGGGTTGCGGCACATATCCGGGAGGCAGCGGTGCGGTAAAGGCGCCGGCCTCGTTGGTCGGGTTGAGGAAGGCGTCGAACAGGGCGACCTGTTTCGGCAGGCCGTCGGGTCCGATCACCGTCATCGTCTGGCCGATCAGCGAATGGCCGACGCGATAGACGGCTGCGGCGAACTCGTGCGAGATGCCGGCCGACGCATCCGGATTGTACTCCTCGAAGCCGTGAGTTCCGAGGCCGCGGATGCCGCCGATCAGCATTTCGGCGAATTCGTCGAAGACCACGCGCTGATATTCAGCCTCGTTGATCATCTTGGCCGCCTGATAGAGCTCCTCGGCGGTGCCATCAAAGCCGGCGGCTTCCAGCCCTTCCACATGGAAGTTGTGGTTGCGGGCCCAGATGGTGTGCATCGAGGTCAATGCGAAGTTCTCGTTGCCGCGCCCATCGCCGACGACATAGTGGTCGAGCAAGCTGATGAAGGGGTTGGTGTCGAGAAGCAGCGCATGGGTGCTGCCCATGAAGTTGGACGTCATCGCCGGCAACATTGCCTGGTTGATCACGCCGTTGGTCACCAGACCGGCAAAGTAGGTCTGGAAGCTCACCTGGCCGCCCGGCAGCGAGGCCGAGTGGAAGACGGTGTTGTTTTCCCAATGGTGCATGATCAGTTCGCGCAGCGTCGGCAGCAGTTTGAAGTTGCTGTTCGACGGATCGGTCGCGCCTGCCAGCAGATGGGCACCGAGCCCGCCATTGCCATCGCCTTCACGCAGGAACTGTCCGACGAGTTCGTTCGAACCGTAGGCCTGGTTCTGGTCGACGAAGGCCGAGGTCTTGTTCAGGTGCTGCGGTACGCCGTCCTCATAGGAGGAGACCGTGCCGCGGGTCAGATCAGCCGGGTTGCCGGAGCCAGGAGCGCCGCCACCTGCCGCACCGATCTGGATCGTGCCATTTCCGCCCTTGCCGAGGAAGTCGAGGCCATGGTCGAAGTACTGGCCGAAGGCCATGAAGAAGATGTTGGCGTCCTTCCCGTTCTTCGGCAGGTCGGCTTCCTGGCCGCCGAGGATGTTGCTGATATTGCGCGGATCGAGGCCGGCAAAGATCGGATTGATGTCGTTGTTGCCGGTCGCCGGATTGTAGGCCCCGTAATGCGCATCGGTGAGGCGGATGAACGGCGTGTCTGCCGAACCCCATCCGGGATTGTCTTCATTGTTGCCCTCGCCGGAGAGTGTCCGGACACCGGTGAAGCCATCCGTGTCGTCGTCTTCGTCGAAGGCCGGCAGCCCGTTGACGAGGTTTTTGAGGCCCGCAAGGTCGTTCGGGGTGTATTCGAAGCGGCCCGAGATGCCTTCGTCATTGCCCTGGGTCGGAGGCGTGTTCTGGAACTGCGGCGGCACCGTACCGGTGAAGGTGATCGAGTGCGTGCCGTTCGTCAGCGTCTTCGAACCGTTGGCGTTGTTCGTCATCGTGTAGGTCGAAAGGTCGCTTCCGGGTGCGAGCTGGACGACATCCTGCGGCCGGATAGTGCCGACGATGGTGTCGTTGCCGCCGTTCGAGCGGAAGACGATGCGGTGGGCCGACTGCAGGTCGGAGAAGTCGACGGTATCGTTACCGGTTTCGCCGTTGACCGTGATCGTGTTGAAGTTGAGGCTGGTGCCGTTGAAGTTGCCAACCACGGTGACGGTATCGACGCCGCCCCCGGTGTTGATGGTGATCTCTTCGATATTGTCGAGTTCGGTGATCACGTTGCCGTCACGGGTGATGACGATTTCCGTTCCGGGCTTCAGGCCGGTGAAGCCGGCGGCGATCGCATCGGCAGCAGCGTAGACGACGAAGGCTTCCGCGGCATTGCTGCCGTTTATGATGATCCGGTCATTCGTGCCGGCGCCGCCGTCGACGAAGTCCCGACCGTCGTTGAACGGAATGCCGATGATGGTACCGGCCGTCCAGTTGATGGTGTCGTCGCCACCGCCGGCGAAGATGATGTCGTTGCCGGCGGCACCTTCAATCGTGTTGGCTGCATTGTCGCCGACCATGATGTCGTCGCCGGCATTGTCGAACCCGAGCCCGCGACCGCCGATGGTTCCGGTGGCATCGCGCACGACGTTTACTTGAGCGAGATCGCTGGCAATGCTGTCGCTGACCGAATAGTTGAAATTGCCGCCGGCCGTGCCGGTGTCGGTGATGGTGATCGTCTGGTTCAGCGGCTGCGGCACAGTCAGGCCAGCGACGGCCGCGACCTGGGTGATCGCCAGAACCGGGCCGTCGGCATCGACGTCATCGGCCATCAGCGCCCAGGTCGGGATGGTGAAGGGCACGTTGATATTGTTGGTAACGATGCGATCGTCACCGGCGACCGGCGCGTCGTTCACGCTGACGACGTTGATCGTCGAGGTGGCGACGTTGCTGTCCACGAGACCGTCATTGACGGTAACCGTGATGGTGCGGTCGTCGATCGACGGAGCGTTCGAGTCATTGCGATAGCTGACCGCCTGGATGGCGTTCTGATAGGCGGCAAGCGATGCCTGGCCCGTCAGGGTAACGGTGATGCGGCCGGCCACCGAAGTGTCGATGGCGCCGGTGATGCCGGCCGGCAGGCCGCCGACGATCAGCACGTCGCCGGCCGAGGCATTGGTGAGGACGATGCGGGCCGAGGCCATCTGTGCGACATCGTCGGTGATCGAAGGCTCGCTGGCGATCGAGATCGCTGCGCTGCCTTCCGTGAAGGTCTGCTCTACATCGACCGTTACGGGGTTTGCCGGACGGGTGAAGGTGATGGCGACGTTATCGACGACGACGACCTCGTTGGTCGCATCAATGTTGTTCGCGGTGAAACGAAGCACGCCATTGGCGCCGAAGTTCCCCGTCAGGGTGTGTGAGTAGCTTTGGTTGGGGCCATTGCCGGTGATGGTGTTCAGCAGGACGAAGTTGGTTCCGTCAGCCGCAAATTCCACGATGACGGATTCGGTGAGTTCCAAGTTGTCCGGATTGGCGGAGTAGGTCAGCGTGGCGGAAGTTACACCCGTCAGGTTGACCGAACGCTGAACGCTGGCCCCATTGCCGTCCTCAAACCGGAGGCCGCCGCCGTTGACGCGGATCTGGCCAGCGGCATTGGTGGCGCTGCCATCATCACCCGTTTCGGCCCAGTTATTGGCCCAGCTTGCGCTGGTGCTGCTGTTGTTATTGTAGGCGTTGGTCGCGAAGGTGTCGGATACCGCCAACGTATCAAAGGCGTTGAGCCTGAGATCGGGAGGCGTCAGCACGAAGTCGCCGTCGCTGAAGCGCAGCACCTCGACGTTTCTGACCGTGTCGACGCCGTCGGAGACAAGTGCCCGTTCGGTGAGAGGATCGATGATGGCCGACACTGTGACGTGGTCGACGCGGATCGAGCCGTCGCCGTTGCTGGTGATGGTGTAGTTCGCTCTGACGTCGTTGAAGGCAGCGATGTCGGTGTCTCCGGCGCCGTCGTCCTCCACGACCTCGCGAACGATATGCAACTGCGTCGGCACGATCGTTCGGGAGATCATCAGGTCGAAGAGCGATTTGCCGACCCAGCTCGGATCGCCGGCGTCAGTCGCGGTGAACACATGCTTCAGGCTGTCGACCGTGGAGATCTCGTTGGCATCGCTGTTGGCCGCACCTGGGGCGGTGATGCGGATGCGGACATTGAGCCACGCATCGCCGTCGAGGAAATCGTCGCCGCCGTTCCCGCGCAGGCTGTCCGAGCCGCCGCCACCAAGCAGGATGTTTCCGCTGTTGAAGGCGGTTAGCGCTTCGAGTTGGGCTGCCGTTGCGCCGACCGGCGCCGCAGCGACAAGGTTGCCAAGCAGTGCGCGAAACCCTTCGATCCGGTTCACGCCCGCCTGGGACAGTTCGTCGTTGAAGAAGATGCCTTCCGTCGTCGCAACGGTGTCACCAGGCAGGATGTCGCCGGCAACGCGGTCGTCACCCATCAGCGTGTCGTTATGGTTCCAGCCGGAAAGCGCTTCGACCTTGTCGAACCGGTTGCGCAGGATGTCTTCTTCTTCGGTCGTGAAGATCGGGATGCGCATGTCGGCGTATCCGTTCAGAGCCATGCCCTTGAAGATCGCCCAGTCGAATCCGAACATGCCTTCGTTGCGCATGACGCTTTCGCCCTGGACCATGATGTCGTCGCCGGACTCGCCGTCGAAGTCATGTTCCTCGCTGCCGGCGAACATGACGTCATGGCCCTTGATCGTCGAATTGAAGAACAGTTCGGAGTTGTCGCCTGCCGTGGTGTCGAAGCCGTCGCCGGCCTCCATCCAGTCGTCGCCCTCGTTGCCCATCAACAGGTCGACACCGGCACCGCCGAGAATGAAGTCGTCACCGGCACCGCCGAAGGCTTCGGTGTCGTCGACGCCGACGAAGACCACGTCCTTGCCGTCGCCGCCCATCAGCACGTCGAGGCCGTTGGAGTTGGCGATGACGTCGTTGCCTTCCTCGCCCTTGAGGAAGTCGCCGGTGTCGCCGCTGTCGGTGATGATGTCGTCGCCGCCACCGCCGTTGACGAGGTCGACGCCGGCGCCCGATTCGATCCGGTCGTTGCCATCGTCACCCCAGATGGCGTCATCGCCGAAATCCGTGATGATGGTGTCGGCGCCGTTCGTGCCGCCGACAACGACATGTTCGCCGCCGAAGGTGCGGAAGTAGTTCACGTCGGCGCCGGGCGTGTTCGGATCGTCGCGAATGACCTTGGTGAAGCCAAGGGCTTCCATGACCGGGTCGTTGCCGGTCGGGTCGACGCTGAGAGGATCGTCCGGCGCATAGTCCGCCTGCTTCGTCGCATCGACTTCGAAGACGAAGTCGTAATTGGCGAAGGAGTCGATACCGATATGTCGGGAGATGACGTCATCCGCCGTACCGCGGATACCGTCGGCGCCTGGGTCGGCCAGCGCCGTATTTGCGAGGATCATCTTGGAGAAGGAGTTCTGCTCCAGCTGGTTCAGGAAGTTCTGGCCCTGGGTTCGGGTCAGGTAGTAGAAGCGGTCGCCGTCCTGCAGCGCTTCGAGCTGAGCCTCGAAGACAGCGTTGAAGGTAGAGCCGAGCATGCCGCCGAACGGCATCTTCTTTTCAGCCAGGCCGCCGATCCAGAGGTCGATATTGCCGAAGCCGGTTTCCAGGCCCGTCCAGGCGCCGGTGCCGTTCAGGAAGGCCGTGCGGTCCCCTGCCACGCCGCCGCCGTTGAGATCGACACCAAAAACGAGTTCCATTGCCGCCGTACGCTTCTGCTCAAGCGTGCCGGTGATCGAGCCATGTGTGCCGTAGGCGGCGATGAAGTTGATCACCGACATCGGGTTCTTGAGGTTGGCAGCGAATTCGACCCAGCTCTCGTATGGCTTGAGGAAGGTGGAGCCGGTTGCGGCGTAAAGCTGCTCGCGCGCCTGGTTGAGCGTCGGCATGCCGGTGTCGCGAGCGCGGGCAATGTTGATCGATGCCAGGTCGAGCGGCAGGCCGAGCAGGTTGTTGCGCAGCGCGCCGGTGATGAATTCGTCGATCTCGTTGCCACGTTCGATCGTCATGCCGCGCACGATGGCGGCCGCCCCTTCGTCGTGCGAGATGGCGCCGTCATTGTCGAACAGGACCGGGTTGAGGAAGGATTCGACAAGTCCGAGCTCGTCTTCCATCGGATTGCCATTGGCGTCGAGGCGCGGCATGTTTTCCGTCAGCATCGAATGGCCGAAGCGGTAAACGACGTTGGCGAACTCGGCGAAGATCGACGGGTTGATGTCGGTGACCGAGTTGAAGACGAAGGGGTCGATCGCCGGCTGGATCTTGCGGCCGAACTCCTCGAAGACGAGGTGCTGGTACTGCATTTCGGTGGCGAAGCGGGCTGCCTGAAACAGCCGTTCACCATCCCAGGTCAGAGAATTTGCATAGGCCAGTTGTTGGAGCGGAGTGCTCGTCAGGAAGTCTGCTGGAAGCGCACCGATATCATTGGCCAGCCATTCGTTGATGAAGGAAAGGTTGCCACTCTGCAGGATCGTCAGTTTCTGGGTATCGACCTGGCGGTTGTGCTCGGAATGGAAGATGTGATGCACAGTCGTCAGGCCGATGTTCTCGTTGCCACGACCGTCGCCGGTGATGTAGTGCCGGTCGAGAAGTTCGTCGTCGTAGGCTGTTTGTTGGCCGCGGGCGTCAAAACCGCCAGAATATCCAAGTTCGTTATCGTCATCCTCTTGGAGCACGCCCCCGACGATGACAGGCGTCGCTGCATGCGCGATGTCATCCAAAAAGGCGTTGTTGGTGCGGACCGGGCCGAGGCCGCCATTGAGGCTGGAGAGCACGAGCGGCGCGTCCGGCGTGCCGCTGGCATAGACATCGTCATCCGTGAAGGGCGTCAGGTCCGGGCCGATGCTGGCCACGACCTGCGGGAAGCCGTTGGCATCGCGGATGAACTCGCCGTAGGGATCCGTGAGCAGCAGCGGCACGGCAGAGACATCTCGGTCAGAGAGCTCGATTCCGAGCATTTCGAGTGCCTGCTCCTTGACGTCGGCCCATGTCGCGAGGCCGCCTTCGTCACCGGTCAGGAGCCGGCCGGTTGCGTAAGGCCGGCCGTCCGTGCCGAGCGCATATTCGCGCAGGAAAACCTGATGCGACGCATGCGAGGTGTAGGTCTGGTTCTGGTCGACCCAGGACGTGGTGACGTTGCGCTGGGTCGTCTCACCGTCGGGGCCCGTAACCGGCGTCGCGCGCGTAAGTGCCATGAATCTGGTGTTCGGGCCGACCTCATCACCGGTCCCGGCGACGCCATCGGGTCCGAGAGTGACCAGTGGGTCGTCTGCCTGAAGGGGCACATAGATTGTACCATTGTTGCCCTTGGAGATCAGATCGAGGCCATGGTCGAAGAACTGGCCGAAGAACGTCATCCACGCGTTGAACGGCGCCGACAAGCCTTCGTCCGGCGCGACGTTCGGGATGATGAGCGTGCCGTCATTGCCCATCTCGATGCTGAGTGCGGCAAACTCGACGCGAAGTGCATCGAGAGCCAACGTGCCTGCGGCAAGTTTGTCTGCTGCCGGCAAGCCGGGATCGATTGCGGCCAGCGCGGCCTTGTAGGCCGTCACTGCACTTTGAGCGGTTTCGAGGTCGCCACCGACGCCATGGATTGTTTCGCTGCCGGCAAAGGTCAACGCGGCGACAATTGCTGCCGGGTTGTTGAAGGACATGTCGACGACGAGGTTGGAAATGATGCGCGGATCGGCATCGGCGACGTTTCCGGTGTGGCCGGCGTTGGTAGTGACGGCCGTCGGAGCGCCAATGACACCGTAGTCGGTGTTCGTCACAGCCGGGCCGCCGGGCGGGCCGAAGGGCATGGTGTCGTTATCACCATCGTTCATGTAGTTCGGGTCGAACATGCGCGGCATCGGCTGGTTGGCGGCGCCCCAGGTCTCGCGTCCCTCGACGAGGTTGTTGTAGGTACCGTCGACCGTACGCAGACCGTAGGGTGTCTTCGGATCCGGGATGGCCAGCACGTAGGTGATCGGGTTGCCGTTGATGTCGGTCGAGGGGTAGCCAGGGCCGCCGATGAAATTGCCGTCATCGTCATAGGCCGTTGAGGCGGTGATGACATTCCCGTTGATGTCGAGCCGAATGTCGGTTAGCGCAGCACCGTTCGAGTGTGCCTCGGCGATTTTGATCTGCTTCAGGATGAACGTCAGATCTTGCAGATTGAGCTTAAACGCGGCCATTTTCCCCTCCGTCGAGACAAAGCGATCCCCTCGGAACGACACCGGTCGTTCCGCTGATATGAGGTCGCATTCCTGATACTGGCCGCTATTAACGCACCAAGGGATCGCCCTGCGTAGAGAACAAAGTCCCGCGAGTTGCGCGACCAAAGGACGGACCATGTCGGTGACTTAGGTCCGGAGCATTTCTGGACCTAAGTCCTAATCCTTTCGGGACGATTGGCCATCGTTTGAGGATAAGACTTGGCAACAAGTATTGCAGGCAATTCACCAGGGTGAGGATTGGCGAGTGGCTTATTAAGGATTGTAGAATATAGTTTCCAGAGCAACAGACCGGGAATTTGTCATGGATTCCGCCAGAAACAATGCGAGGCCGGCAACGCGGATCTATTCCTTGGACTTGCGTCGGTCGGCCACCTTCAGAAATCTGCTTTCGTCCTTCCGGCGTCTGAGGCTCGAGACCCAGTTCATCATCATCGCGACATTCGTCGTTCTGACCCTGATGATCACGCTCGCCATCCTGGCCACCAATCGACTGGAGAAGACGGTGCTCAACAGCGTGGGTTCGCTCGGTGCAGGCTACATGGAAGCCTTCGTTGCGCCGCTGATTTCGAAGCAGGATATCGAACGTGGCAGGCTTCAGCCCGAAGTCGAGGAGAAACTGAAGGCCCTGCTCGACAACAGCGCCCTCGGCTTTCTCGAACTGAGGATCTGGCAGCCAGACGGCAGCATCATGTATTCGACCTCCGGCCTGGCGGTTGCCGAAAACGTGGTTTTCGGTGAATTGTGGCGCGCGCTTTCAGGCGAGACCGTCGTGGGGCGTGACGAACAGTCCCATCAGTTCGCGACCGGCAGGCAAAGCGGCATGGCCATCGAGGTCTATGCGCCGCTCGTTCGCGATGAGACAGGCAAAGTTGTGCTTGTCGGGGAGTTCTACGAGCGACCGGACGTTTTGATGGCGGAGCTCTCTGCCGCCTGGCGATCGACGATCAGTACCGTCCTGCTCGTTACCGTGCCGATGCTGGCCCTGCTCTTTATGATCGTGCGCAGCGGCAGTCGCGTGATCGACAAGCAGCATGACGCCATCAGGCGCAGCCTGATGCGCGCGGTAGAGCTTTCGAACCAGAACCGCAGGCTGCGCTCGGCCGCCGAGTCCGCCCGGCTCGAGGCCGGAAAACTCAACGAGATGATCCTCAATCAGATCGGCAGCGATCTGCACGATGGTCCGGTGCAACTGCTGACGCTGCTCAAGCTCAAGCTGAGCGACATTGCCGATCCGGTTGCCACAGACGACACACGCGAACCGATGCGCCACCAGGAGGTCGAGCGCCTTGTCTCCACCGTGACCACGGTGCTCGAGGATCTTCGCAACATATCGTCCGATCTGGTGTTGCCGGAACTCGACGACATGCCGCTCACGGACACGATCCAGCTTGCGGTCTCTCGTCACGTCGATCTCACGGGACGCGACATCGACATCGTCGGCATGATCGCATCGCAGACGGTCGATCCTCATCTGAACATCTGCGTCTACCGCTTCATTCAGGAAGCCCTGATGAACGGTGAACGTCATGCCCCCGGCAATCGGCAGCACGTGCGCTTCGCCACGAAACGCAATCGCCTGGTGATACGGGTCGTCGATGTGGGGTCGCCTCCAGGTGAGACGTTGCACCGCAGTCCCAGCCGCTCCGGTATCGGGACGCTCACGCAGAAGCGCCGGATCCGCGCATTCGGTGGAAGGATGCGCACCGTCCGCCGGCGCAACGGCACGGTTGTCACGGCGATCCTGCCGCTTGATCACAGCACCGGCGTTCTCGACGCGTAACGAACGAACGCCTGCCAGCCAACCGGACGGCACCATTGCTGGAGGTATTCTCCCCGATTGGGCGCGTTGGCGCAGGACGTTGGCCGGCAAGGCATTCAAGCATACTGGCAAGCCCGGATCATTGCGCAGCAGAAACTGGTTCTGCGCGCGCCATCATCATGACAACAATCGAAAACCCATAAAATTAACCTATATTTAAGCATGCACTTTAAAATGGAAAATTGTTGCACTACTATGCCTCTGTGGGATGAGGGACGTGCACTTGCTCGTAACCCATTTAGAGGAGGGGATTGGCGCTACCAAAAGAATATTGTTGCTTCCGCGCTGATGCGGGTGATGTATTGGAACTGAATACTTAAAAAATTCTCGGTGTATCCTCGTGCTTTAAGTGAGCATGTCCGGGTTTTCTGTCGTAATCGCCAAGAGTTGCGCAGAAATATTTGGGTACGCACAACTATTGCGGACGGAGATTTGCGTCTATGTGTATTTCAGTTGCGTTTGTTGATGATCACCCAATCCTGCTTGAAGGGTTGGTCAGTCTTTACTCCGGGAAAAGCGATCTGGAAATTGTCGCCAAGGGTGAAAATGCGGTCGATGCTCTGAGAATTGTCGAAGAACATTCTCCGCATGTTCTCGTGCTCGATCTGAGCATGCCGGGCGACGCCGTTGCAGCCATCGAACTGATTGCGCAAAAGTATCAGGATACGCGCGTCATCGTCTTCACCGCCAATTCGAGCATTGAAACGGCGATCCAGATCCTGAACTACGGCGTCTCCGGCTATGTGCTCAAGGGTAGCAGCGCTGGTGATCTCCATCAGGCGATCCGCACGGTCTATGACGGGGAGACCTTCATTTCCGCGGGGTTTGCCACCAAGGTCATCATGGCGATGAAGACTGCGGAGATGCGTCGGCGAAAACAGGCGCAGCAGCGCCTCAGCCTGCGTGAAGAGCAGATCGTGCGCCATCTGATGCGCGGCAGCACCAACCGCGAAATCGCGAGCTGTCTTGATATCAGCGAGAAGACCGTCAAGCACTACATGACGGTGCTGATGCAGAAGCTCGACGCCCGCAACCGGCTCGAGGTCGTGCTTGCGGCGCAGCGCCTGGAGGTGCTGCCCGACGGGCTCGCCGAGCGCAACGCGACGGGCCGGATCAACTAAGGCCCGCCTCCAGCAAGCGGCCGTGCGGAAGCTTGCACGTGGAAGTGCGCGCATTAGTATTCGAAGAGCAATGTCGGCGCGTTGCCGAGCCTGTCCCATCTCACAGTCTCCTGCAAACCGAAGCATCCAGCCCGTCGCGTTTCTCGTCTCCTTCGAGAACTTCAACACCACGTTGATGCTGTCGGTTCGGACGCGCCGCTGACGATCACCATGTATGACCGCATGGTGAAGGTCGGCTCGACCCCGGTGCTGAACGCCGTCTCGTTCTTCCTGATGGTGGGGTCCGGCGTCCTGGCTCTGCTCAGCGTGGTGGTTCAGCGCAACGGGGAGCCGTCCGCCTAGGGCCGGCCGCCTTCAGGTTCACCGTGGTCGCCGGCGTGCTCCGGCGACCCAGCCGGCACGACGTGCGGAGCGTCAGGATGTCGTGCGGAAATTAAGCGCCGACCGTGTCGGCACCCTTCAGATAGCTCACCACCGCATCGGCGATCATGGTGCGATGCCGCCCGATCGTGGCCGGTTCGGAAAGGTCGCGGCGGAAGATCGTTCCGAAGGTGTAGCGGTTGGAAACGCGGAAGAAGCAGAACGCGCTGATCATCATGTGAATGTCGATCGGGTCGGTCTTGCGGCGGAAGCTGCCATCGGCAAAGCCGCGCTCGATGATCGCCTCGATCGTCTGGATCACCGACACGTTGAGATCGCGGATCGCGTCCGAGCGCATCATGTGCGCGGCGTGATGGATATTCTCGATGCTGACGAGGCGGACAAAGTCGGGATTGGCTTCGTCGTGATCGAAGGTCGTGGCGATCAGCGCCCGTAGCGCCTCTTCCGGCGGCAGGTTGGCAAGCTTCAGGTCGGCCTCAAGCGTTCGGATCTTGCGGTAGGAGCGCTCGAGCACGGCGAGATACAGGGCTTCCTTGCTGCCGAAATAATAATAGATCATCCGCTTCGAAGTGCGCGTGCGCTCGGCGATGGCGTCAACGCGCGCGCCGGCCAGCCCATGGGTGGAGAACTCCTCCGTCGCCACTTCGAGGATGTCGTCCTTCGTCCGCTGCGGATCGTTCTTCCTGCCGTTCGGCTGCCGTGCGGCCATTTTTCGCGCTGCCCCGCTCTTCCACAAGCCCTTGTTTCGTCGACTTTATTGCTCGCTTCTTCCGTCGAGCCGGAGGCGCCTCTCCCAGGCGATGTCCCAAGACATAGTCCACCTTGCCTCCTGCTTTCAATAGCAAGACGCTTGACATCCGAACTAGTTAGTACATTTTGGAGAAACATCAACCTGGCATGCGGAGGAGCGCAGGGCCAGGATAGTCGGCAGGACCGGCATGGGAGAGAGAAGCGCACGCAAGCGAGGTCACCTTGATCCGCCTGCGGCCTGGGAGGAGCGCATGACCCGTTTCATCGATTTCTATTTCTTCGTGCTGAAGGTGGCGATCGCCTTGCTGCTTGCCGGCATGGTCGTGCTCGTCTTCGGCAATGTTGTGCTGCGATACGCCTTCAATCAGGGGATCACGGTTTCAGAGGAGCTGTCGCGCATCTTTTTCGTCTGGCTCACCTTCCTCGGTGCCGTCGTCGCAATGCGCGAGCACGGGCATCTTGGCGTCGATTCGCTGATCAAGCGACTGCCGCCGCCGGCCGCGAAGGTCGCGGTGCTGCTGGGGCACGGGCTGATGCTCTATGCGACCTGGCTGATGATCAGCGGCAGCTGGGCGCAGACGCTGATCAATCTCCACGTCGGCGCTCCGGCGACCGGGATCTCCATGGGTTTCTTCTACGGCGCGGGCCTTGCCTTCGGTATCCCGGCCTTCCTGATCCTGCTTTCCGACGCTTTCGCCATCGCCACCGGCCGCATTGACGTGACGACGGCGGAACTGGTGCGCGACAGCGAGGACGAAGTCCCGCACGACACCCCCGCGGCGCCCGCGCTCGGGCCGCTTTCCGTCAAGCACTAAGGGAGGCGTCGATGACTGTTACCATCTTCCTTGGCGCACTTCTCGGGCCGATGGCGCTCGGCGTGCCGATTGCCTTCGCCCTGATCCTCAGCGGCGTCGCACTGATGCTCTACCTCGGCCTCTTCGACGCACAGATCGTGGCGCAGAACGTGCTCAACGGCGCCGACAGTTTCCCGCTGATGGCGGTGCCCTTCTTCCTGCTCGCCGGCGAGGTGATGAACACGGGCGGGCTTTCCCGACGCATCGTCGGGCTGGCGATGGCGCTGGTCGGACATATCCGGGGTGGCCTCGGTTTTGTGGTGATCTTTGCGGCCTGCGTTCTTTCCAGCCTTTCCGGCTCGGCCGTCGCGGATGCGGCTGCCCTTGGCGCGCTGCTTTTGCCGATGATGCTGAAGAGCGGTCACGATGCGGCGCGGGCCGGCGGCCTGATCGCCTCTGCATCGATCATCGGCCCGATCATTCCGCCGTCAATCGGCTTCATCCTCTATGGCGTCGTTGGCGGGGTCTCGATTACCAAGCTCTTTCTTGCCGGCATCTTTCCAGGATTGATGATCGCCGCTGCGCTTTGCGTGACCTGGCTCATCGTCGCCCGCAAGGAGCAGTTCGAATTGCCACCACGGCAGAGCGGCACGGTGCGGCTTCGGGCGCTCGCCGACAGCATCTGGGCACTGATGCTGCCGGTAATCATCATCGTTGGCCTGAAATTCGGGGTGTTCACGCCCACCGAAGCCGGCGTCGTTGCCGCCGTCTATTCGCTCTTCGTCTCGATGGTGATTTATCGCGAGCTCCCTCCGGCCCAGTTGTTCCACGTCTTCGTGGCGGCGGCGAAGATCACCTCGGTGGTCATGTTCCTCGTCGCCTGCGCGGCCGTGTCGGCCTGGCTGATCACGGTCGCCGACGTGCCGGGCGCGCTGGCTTCCCTTGTCGAGCCGCTGATGGGCAACCAGACCCTACTGCTGATCGCGATCATGGTCCTGGTTGTCGTCGTCGGCACGGCCATGGACATGACGCCCACCATCCTGGTGATGACGCCGGTATTGATGCCGATCATCAAGCAGGCGGGGATCGATCCGGTCTATTTCGGCGTGCTGTTCATCATCAACAATTCGATCGGCCTCATCACGCCACCGGTCGGCACCGTTCTGAACGTCATCTGCGGCGTCTCGAAACTGTCGATGGAAGATCTGATGAAGGGGGTGATGCCCTTCCTGATCGCCGAACTGATCGTCCTATTCCTGCTCGTCCTGTTTCCCGGGCTGGTGACCGTTCCGGTCTCCTGGTTCGGGCACTGATGGCAATTTCACGCTTCAACACGGCCGGGAAAGCCGGCCCAACCTGGGAGGAGAACATGTTGAACAGAATGACAAAGCTGGCGCTCGGCCTTGCCTTGCCCCTCGTCTTGCTATCGGCAGGACCGACATTTGCGGAGATCCGCGACCAGACCATCAAGTTCGCGTCTGCGAACAACAAGGGTCACCCACAGGTGACCGGCATGGAAAAATTCGCCGAACTCGTGAAGGACAAGAGTGGCGGCAAGATCGAGGTGAAGCTTTTCCCCGGCGGCACGCTTGGCGGCGACGTCCAGACCGTTTCGGCGCTGCAGGGTGGCGTCATCGAGATGACGGTGCTGAACGCCGGCATCCTTGCCAACAACGTCAAGCAGTTCGGTGCCGTCGATCTTCCCTTCCTCTTTGATAGCGGCACGGAAGCCGACAAGGTGATGGATGGTCCGTTTGGCGAAAGCCTCACCAAGCTCCTGCCCGATACCGGTCTTGTCGGGCTTGGCTACTGGGAACTCGGTTTCCGCAACCTGACCAACAACCGCCACCCGGTGACCAAGATCGAGGACATCAAGGGCCTGAAGATCCGCACGATCCAGTCACCGATCCCGATCGAGCTCTTCAACACGCTCGGCGCCAATGCCGTGCCGCTGCCCTATACGGAGCTCTACACGGCGCTTGAGACCGGTACGGTCGACGGGCAGGAGAACCCGGCGGCAAACATCCTGAACGCCAAGTTCTACGAAGTGCAGAAGTACATGACGCTGACGCGTCATCAGTACAATCCGCAGATCGTGCTCGTCAGCAAGAAGTTCTGGGATGGGCTGAACGGCGAGGAGCAGGCCGTCCTGCAGGCGGCCGCGACCGAAGCGCGTGATTTCCAGCGCAAGGTGTCGCGCGAGGCAGACGCGGCAGCGCTTGATGAAATTCGCAAGACCGGCATGGAGGTCAGCGAACTCAGCCCCGAGGAAACGCAGAAGCTGCGCGAGGCGGTCAAGCCAGTGATCGAGAAGTTCAGCGCCGAGATCGGTGCGGAAACGGTCCAGGCCCTGTTCAAGGAAATCAGCGCTGCCCGCGGCCAGTAACCGCGGCAGACACCGGCCCGCCGACAACGAGCGGCGGGCCGGTAAGGCGGCTGTCCGGGATTGCCGGCAGGAAAAATGGAAACGGAAACCATGACCGAAACGCTTGTAAGACCCTTGAAGGCAGGTCTGATCGGCGCTGGCATCCAGGCCTCGCTGACGCCGGCGATGCATATGGCGGAGGGCGCAGCTCAGGGGCTCCGCTATGCCTATGAGCTGATTGATCTCCACGAACTGAATGCCACGCCAGACGACCTGCCGCGCCTGCTTGCCGATGCCGAGCAGAACGGGTTTTCGGGTCTCAACATTACCCACCCGTGCAAGCAGGCGGTGATTGCCCATCTCGACGAGCTTGCGCCCGACGCGCAACGGCTTGGTGCCGTCAACACCGTCGTTCTTAAGGGCGGCCGACGCTACGGCCATAACACCGACTGGTGGGGCTTTGCCGAAAGTTTCAGGCGCGGCCTGCCCGATGCCGACCTTTCCTTCGCCGTCCAGCTTGGTGCCGGCGGCGCAGGCGTGGCGACGGCCTATGCCGCACTTTCACTTGGCTTGAAGCGCCTTGAAGTTTTCGATCGTGAGCCGGAGCGGGCGCAAGCGCTCGCCACGATGCTCGCCGGCTTCTTCCCCGAGGCTGAGATCGACGCCGGCACGGATCTACCCGCAGCGATGCGCATAGCGTCCGGGCTCATTCATGCGACGCCGACGGGCATGGCGAAATATCCCGGATTGCCGCTCGACAGGGACCTCATCGACCCGCGCCATTGGGTCGCCGAGATCGTTTACTTCCCGCTCGAAACGGCGCTGCTTGAGGAAGCCAGGCGCCGCGGATGCCAGACGCTCGATGGTGGTGGCATGGCCGTCTTCCAGGCGGTCGGCGCCTTTCGCCTGTTTACCGGGCTCGAGCCGGACGCAACACGGATGCTCAACCATTTCAAGGCGATGACCGGCTGAGACCGGTGGACCGAACGTTCCAGCGAGGACAGAAGCATGAAGACCTCGATCGCAACGGTTTCCTTAAGCGGTGACCTGAAGGACAAGCTCAGGGCCATCGCCAAGGCGGGCTTTGCCGGTGTCGAAATATTCGAGAACGACTTCCTGGCCTTCGACGAGAGCCCGCGCGAGGTCGGCCGGATGGTGCGCGACTTCGGTCTGGAGATCACCCTGTTTCAGCCGTTCCGCGATTTCGAGGGCATGCCCGAGCCGCTCCGGTCGCGTACCTTCGACAGGGCCGAGCGCAAATTCGACCTGATGCAGGAACTCGGCACCGACCTCGTTCTCGTCTGCTCGAATGTCTCGCCGGCGGCGCTTGCCGGCATCGACCGGGCGGCTGCCGACTTTCGCGAACTCGGCGAACGGGCCGCAAGAAGGAATTTGCGTGTCGGTTATGAGGCGCTCGCCTGGGGGCGCCACATCAATGACCATCGCGATGCCTGGGAGATTGTCCGGCGCGCCGACCACCCGAACATCGGCCTGATCCTCGACAGCTTTCATACCCTGTCGCGCAAGATCGAGATCAATTCCATCCGCTCGATTCCGAAAGAGAAAATCTTCATCGTCCAGCTTGCCGACGCTCCGCTGATCGACATGGATCTGCTTTACTGGAGCCGTCACTTCCGCAACATGCCGGGCGAGGGTGACCTGCCGGTGACCGACTTTACCCGGGCGGTGGCAGCGACCGGCTATGACGGTTATTTGTCGCTCGAAATCTTCAACGACCAGTTTCGCGGCGGCAATGCCAATGCGATCGCCGTCGACGGCTACCGCTCGCTGATCTATCTCGGTGACCAGGTCAAGCGCGCCGAGCCGGATGTGCGCCTGCCGGTTCCTGAGATGCCGCCGCGCGTCGACGTCAAGGGTATTGCCTTCGTCGAGTTCAGCGCCTCCGAGGACGAGGCAGAAGACCTCGAAGCGCTGCTCGTGACGATCGGTTTTGAAAAGACGGCGCAGCACCGGACGAAACAGGTGGTGGTCTATCGCCAGGGTTCGATCAACCTGGTGATCAACACCGAAAGGGAAGGCTTCGCCAACGCCTCCTATCTGGTGCATGGCACGTCGGCCTATGCCCTCGGCCTGCTGGTCGACGATGCCGCGGCAACTGCCGAACGGGCACGGGCGCTGGGCGCCGAGCCGTTCGAGCAGCCGGTCGGGCCGGGAGAGCTGTTGGTTCCGGCGATCCACGGGGTTGGCGGCGGGCTCATCTATTTCCTCGATGAGCGATCGGAACTCGCCAGAATCTGGGAGATCGAATTCGATCCGGTACCGGAGGAGGCATCGACGAAGCCGGCCGGCTTGACGACGATCGATCACATTGCCCAGACCGTCAAATACGAGGAGATGCTGACCTGGCTGCTGTTCTACACATCGCTGCTTCAGGCGCAAAAGACGCCGATGGTCGACATCGTCGACCCTGCAGGCATCGTGCGCAGCCAGGTCGTGGAAAACGATACCGGGACGCTTCGCCTGACCTTGAACGGCGCAGAGAACCGCAACACGCTTGCGGGCCACTTCATCGCCGAGACCTTCGGTTCCGGCGTGCAGCACCTCGCCTTCGCGACCAGCGATATCTTCGCAACGGCGAACGCGCTGCGCGCCAACGGGTTCAAGGCGTTGCCGATTTCGCCGAACTACTACGACGACGTCGAGGCGCGCTTCGGCCTGGACGCGGATCTCGTCGAGCGGCTGAGGACCGAGAACATCCTTTATGACCGGGATGATAGTGGCGAGTATTTTCAGCTCTATAGCCCGACCTATGGTGAAGGCTTCTTCTTCGAGATCATCGAGCGGCGCGGCTATCGCGGCTACGGCGCCGCCAATGCCATCTTCCGCATCGCCGCCCTGAAAAAATACCTGCGGCCGGAGGGACTGCCGAGGGGCTGAGTTGCTTACAACCGCTGCCTTGACCATCGACGCCTTTCTCCCGATAGGTCGATCGATGGCACGGCGAGGTGACGATAATGGCAATACTCCTGGTTCCGGGTTTCATGCTCGATGCCGACCTTTGGCGTGACCTGGTGCCTGCGCTCTCAAAATACGGTCCCGCCGCGTACGCCGATCTGTCAAAGGACAGCTCGATAGAGGCGATGGCCAGCCGTGCGCTGTCTGAAGCGCCGCCCGAGTTTGTGCTGGTGGGGTTTTCCATGGGCGGCTACGTCGCGCGGGAGATTGTCCGCCAAGCGGCCGGCCGGGTTCGTGCGCTTGTCCTCATCGCGACCTCCGCACGTAGCGACAGCGATGTCCAGCGCCAGCGCAGGGACGCCATTGCCGGGCAGACGGGCAGCGCCGTCTTCAAGGGGCTCAGCAGGTCGGCCGTCGTGTGGTCACTACATCCTGATCATGCAGGCCGGGCAGACATCATTGCGCGCATTCAGTCGGCAGGGCACCGATTGGGCGGCGACGTCTTTCGCCGGCAGTCTCTCATCGTACGGCGAGATGAACGGGAGGATCTGCACCTGATCCGATGCCCAAGCCTCGTCATTGCCGGGGATGAGGACCGGCTGCGGTCGCGAGCCGAGGCTATCGAGCTTCACCAAGGGCTCGCCGGTTCGCAGTTTGAGATCATCGAGAACACCGGGCACATGGTCCCCATGGAAGCGCCGCAGCGTCTCGCTGCCGTCATCGGTGAATGGCTGCAGCAACCGGGCGTCGGATCACGATAGTTGCAAAAGAAAAAAGGGCCGGCGGAAGACCGCGGCCCATAAAGGTGTGAAGGTCAAAGAACCTCCAGAGGGGAACAGCTGGTGCGGCGGCAATGGGAGGAGAGCCGCCATGTGCATCAGCTGTGTGCTTTATGCCTGATTTTTGACCACGTGGAAAACAATTATTGTGCAATGCAGCTATGCGTGCGCCGCACATGAAGGCGGCCATGCGGGAACGACGCGCCGTCTTCGGCGCGGGGCACACGACCATGTGCTGGATTGAATTTTGGTCCTGTTTGCCAGCAGGTGCGACAGACAATCGGGGCCGGCTGGAAGCACCGGCCCCGATGAGATAGCTGCTACACTAGCGACCGGGAGTCCGGCCGCAGGGACATGCTAGGGCCATTTCCCCAGGCGGGAAGTCCGCGACGATTGCCCCTGGTTTGTCCGCAGCCAATCCACCGGATATCCACAGCCTGTGGTCGCTGTAAGGTCCTGGCGAAAATTGGCTTATTCGTCCCTGTGGTCAACGACGCCCTGGCAACGGGGTGTGCAGAACGTGCGCGTGTCCGGAGCGGCATCCCCGAGCAAGGGCTAAGCCAAAGATGCCTGGCGGGTTTCCGTGTCGATCAGGAATGCGGCAGTTGCGGCAACGAGCAGGAGACCCGCAAAGGTTCCGATCGCGAGCGCATAGCTTTGTGCCACCAGGAGCCCGATGAAAGATGGGGCAAGCAGGCCGCCGAGCCGGGCCATGCCGCCTGCCGAACCCATGCCGGTCGCGCGCGACTCGGTCGGATAAAGTTCGGGCGTATAGGCATAAAGCGCGCCCCAGGTTCCGAGCAGGGCAAAACTCATGAGCAGCAACGACGCTCCGATGAGCAGCGCCCCGTCCGCTACGACGAAGAGCAGGCAGCTGAAGGCGGAAAGCACGCAGAAGCCAACCAGTGTCGGGCGCCGGCCCCATTTTTCGACACCATAGGCGGCCAGCGCATAGCCCGGAATCTGCGCCAGGGCGATAAGGACGAGAAAGCCGTAGCCGCGCACGAAGCCGAAGCCTTCACCCGCAAGCCGCGGCGGCATCCAGGTGAAGACGCCATAGTAGGAGACGGAAACCAGGAACCAGACCGCAAGGATCAGAACGCTGCGCCTGCGCAGATCCTTCGAGAAGAGACCGACGCCTGAGGCGTTTTCCGCAGGAGCGATCGACAGTGCCGCTTCAAGCCGCGGCTGGCCATTGGCAGCAAGCATCCGGTCGATGATGGCCTTCGCCTCGGCGGAGCGGCCCGAGCGAATGAGATAAAACGGAGATTCGGGAACAAGGAAACGAAGTCCGACGCCGATTGCCGCCGGAAGGGCGGTGACGGCAAAAATGTAACGCCAAGCGTCAATTACACCGGCAAGCGAGATGAGCCACGCCGCCAGCGCGACGGCGAGCGTTCCGACTGCCCAGAACCCCTCCAGCATCACCAGCCATCGGCCGCGGCTGCGAGCGGGGAGGAATTCCGACATCATCGCATAGTCAACGGGCAGGGTGCCGCCAACGGCCGCGCCGGTGAGAAAGCGCAGCAGCAATAGGATCCCGAAATTCGGCGCAAATATCGACAGGATGCCGAAGATCGCATCACAGGTGACAGTCGCGATCAGAACCCTTCTGCGGCCGATCCGATCGGCAAGCCGGCCGAAGCCGATCGCCCCGAGCAGCATGCCGAGGAAAAAGAGCGTGCCGGTCTGAAGCGCCTGCGGAACCGTCAGTCCGAAGGTGCCGGCGATGGATGCTGCGGTGAAACCGACGGCAAGAACCTGCATGGCGTCGGCGGCCCAGACCAATCCGAAAATGCCCATCAATCGATATTGATAGGGGCCCGTTCCGGCACGGTCGAGTGCCTCGTGCATCGTGATCGTCGTCATTGCGTCCTGCCTTGGGAGTTCACCGCGCGGACACTACGTCGACTGACCGACCTTGAACATTGTAGAAATGTCGCAACCTGCCCGTTGTTCTTTCGAGCGGCTCGCAATGGCCGAGCGCGGCCGCCGCGCTTCGCGATGACAAGCCGCGGCATGTGTGGTCCAGAGGGTTGAGAAAGCGGATGAAACGTGCGGAGGTTGTATGAGACTGTGCCGGCTGCTTGCCTCTGCGGTGCTGGTGCCGCTGCCCGCGGCGGCCAACGGCAAGCCACCCTTGCGGGCGGGCGCCGCTTTCCTGACAGCGCGCGCATGATCGCACTCAGCCGGCATGTCGGCCCTGTCGCAGCCTGGCCGGTGTCACGACTTCCTGAATGTCTTTTCTCCGTCAGTAGTAGGGCGAGACGCACACCTGCCGTGGACCGTGATAGGGCTGGAAGGTATTGTCGTAAGCCCTGTAGGAGCGGTAGCGGGCGTAACACCAGCTCGTGTGGGTACTGCCGCCGTAATAGGTCTGCCTGTAGTAGCGCGGCGCATAGTAACGGGGTCGGTAGTAGGTCGGGCCATAATAGCCCTGATCGTAGTAGCCTTGGTCGTAGTAGCCTTGACCGTAGTAGCTCGGGCCGTAGTAGCGCGGTTGTGCCAGCGCACCGCCGATGATCGCGCCGGCTGCGAGGCCGCCCAGCGCCCAGGCCCAATCATCGTTGCTGCCGTGGTGATGACCGTTGTAACCGCCGTAATAGCCGCCGCGATATCGCCTGTATTGAACCAGTTCTGGCTGCGACGACGCGACGCCCGGCGCGACAAGTGTGGGAAACGCCATGGCCGGGGGAACACTTGTCAGCGTCGTCACCAGCGACAAGGCAAAGATTGCTAGCCTCTTCATCGGCTTCACCTTTCCATCCACCCCGCCACCAGCAATTATAACGCGGAAAAGGCAATGAAGCACTGCGTTTCGAGCACCCGTCGCCAGGGCTCCGTTACCGAAGACGATGAACTGACCGAAGACGATGAACTGGCCGCCATCGGCGGACAACCCGGCAGTTGCGCCGGCGTGACGCCAAGCGGTCAGCCCTTGGGTGCCGCGCGCAGCGCCGACGCCGGATAGCGCAGCGTCGGGTCGAAGGGATTGAGCTTGCTGCTGATCGCCTGCGCTTCTGCCTTCAAGAGATCCGTGATCGTTCCGCTTCGGTTTTCCGTCAGCCGCGACGCCAAAGTGCCGATGCTCAAGGAGGCGACGGCGATGCCGTTGCGGTCAAGCACCGGTACGCCGAGACCGGCCATGCCCTCGATCATCTCGAAGTTCATCTGTGCGGCGCCGATCCGCCGGACTTCCTCGATCTTGATGCGCAGGTCCACCTCGTCGATCGCGGCGCGATCCATGATGCGCGGCATGTTGAACTTGATGATCGCCTCGCGTTCCTCCTCCGGCAGGTGCGCCAGAATGGCGATGCTGCCCTGGCCGATGCCGAGCGGCACCTTGCCGCCGATGTCGCCGGTGAAGGAGCGGATCGGGAAGGGGCCCTCGACGCGGTCGAGGCAAATCGCATCGAAGTTGCTGCGCACCAAGAGGAAGACCGTGTCGTTGAAGGTGGCCGACAGTCTCAGCAGCGAGGGGCGGGCAATGTCGAGGATACCGTCTCGCCGACGTGCTTGCGAGGCGATCGAGAAGAATTCCAGCGACAGCCGATAGGATTTTCCTTCCGGCATCTGCTCGACGAGCCCTTCGGCGATCAGGCTCTTCAGCAGCCGATGCGCCGACGGCTGGGTGAGATTCAGCCTGCGCGCGAGGTCGATCACCCGCACACCTTCGCTCGCGTTCTCCGCGAGATCTTTCAGGATGTGGATTGCTTTGCCGAGGCTGGAGCTTCCTGCATTTTCTGATTCCGACATGTGCGCATATCTCGCAATAGTCACGTGACTAGATTCCGTATATCGGATTTTTATAACAAAAAATTCCGAAATAGAAAATTGCGTTTGTGTTTTTCGTCAATTTCCTGGAGTTAATTCACAAGCCTTTCTTCAAGGGGTGGATGCGCCAGAACGTGGATAGCCAGGCGGCTATCCCGATCGCGAAGTCGTGCCCTTTCCGGTGCGTTCGCGGCCGGCGGACATCACATCACCTGAGACGAGGCTTGATGGTTGACGACGTGTCGTTCGCCAGGATCGCCGACAAGAAAAACGGGGCAGGCGATCCGCGCGAGCGACCCACGGGAGAGTGAGCATGAGTTTCCTGAACCTCGAGAAGGTCTCCAAGTTCTATGGACCGGTTGCGGCCGTTCACGATTTCGATCTGGCGGTCGAAAAGGGCGAGTTCATCTCGCTGCTCGGTCCATCCGGCTGCGGCAAGACGACAACCTTGCAGATGATCACCGGGCTCGTGCGTCCCTCGGCCGGCACGATCACCATGGGTGGCCGCGACATCACTTACCTGCCGCCGCCACAGCGCGAACTCGGCGTCGTCTTCCAGAGCTACGCGCTTTTCCCGCACATGACCGTTGCCCAGAACGTTTCCTTCGGTCTCGAAATGCGCAAGGTTGCGAAGGCGGAGCGCGAAAAGCGCATCAAGGAGATCCTGGCGCTCGTCCATCTCTCGGCGCTCGCGGACCGCTATCCGCGCGAAATGTCGGGCGGCCAGCGCCAGCGCGTGGCGATCGCCCGCGCTCTCGTCATCAACCCGCCGGTGCTTTTGCTCGACGAGCCGCTGTCGAACCTCGATGCGCAGCTTCGCGAAGAAATGCAGTTCGAACTGCGCCGTATCCAGCAGACCGTCGGCATCACCACCATCATGGTGACCCACGACCAGGCCGAAGCGCTGTCGATCAGCGACCGCGTCGTCGTCATGGAAAAGGGGCGCATCACCCAGGTCGACACGCCCTATGAACTCTACGAGCACCCGCGCAACGACTTCATCTCGTCCTTCGTCGGCAAGTCCAATTTCCTGCGGGCAACCGCGGCTTTCAACGGCAAGGGCGCGTCGATCAGCATCGACAACACACAGGTGCGTTTCAACACCGATCGCCGCGAACCGGACGGCAGGGTCTCGGTGTTCATTCGCCCGGAAAAGCTGAGGCTGACGGAGCCGGCGGATGGCCAGATCCAGGGCAAGGTGACGACGCGTTACTTCATGGGCAGCCAATGGCTGGTCAGCGCCGAGACGCCGGCTGGTGTCCTCGCCGTTGCGGTTCCAAACCTCGGTGGGCCGCCGCCGGCTGAAGGCGAAACCGTCGGGCTCGCCTGGCAGAATGCCGATTGTCGTGTGCTGGCGGGAGCGGCCAAGTGATGAGTGCTGCCACCTCCGCCGTCAGACCGCGCTTGCTTGCGCCCTTGGCGCTCTCCGGCCCGGCGACCCTGTTCTTCATCGGCCTCGTCCTCTTGCCGTTGCTGTTGACGGTCATCCTCTCGTTCAACAGCTACGACTACACCACCGGTATCCAGGGCGATTTCACCTTCGCCAATTACCTGACGGTGCTGCAGGACGAGTATTACCTCTCGACCTTCTGGCGCACTTTGCGCCTGGCCTTGCTGACCACGGTCATCACCGTACTGATCGGTGTGCCGGAAGCCTACATCCTCTCGAACATGCGCAAGCCCTGGCGATCGATCTTCTTGCTGGTGATCATCGGTCCGCTGCTTGTGTCGGTGGTGGTACGCACCTTTGGCTGGAGCATGCTGCTCGGCAAGAACGGCTTCGTGAACAGCGCGCTCGCCATCGTCGGTCTCGAGCCGGTCCAGCTTCTCTACACCGAGACGGCGATCGTCATCGGCCTCGTGCACATCATGTTGCCCTTCATGGTGATCCCGGTCTGGACGGTGCTGCAGAAGCTCGACCCGACGGTCGAGGCGGCGGCCCTCACGCTTGGCGCCTCGCGCTTCACCGCCCTTCGCCGCATCGTCTTCCCGCAGGCGTCGCTCGGCATTCTCTCGGGCAGCCTGATCGTCTTTGCCCTTTCAGCCAGCTCCTTTGCGATCCCGGGCCTGCTCGGTGGCCGGCGGCTGAAAATGGCAGCGACGCTCGTCTACGATGAGTTCCTGATCGAGCTTAATTGGCCGCTCGGCGCGACCATCGCGATGATCGTTCTCGTCGCCAATCTCGTGATCATGCTTGCCTATAACCGCCTGATCGAGCGGCAGGCCAAGCGCAAGCTGGGTTGAAGCCATGCAGAGAAACGGACCCATTGCTCTCGCCTTCCATAGCCTCGTCGTCGTCTTCATGCTGGCGCCGATGGTGGTTGTCTGCCTCGTTGCCTTCACGCCGGAAAACACGCTGGCCATGCCCTGGAACGGCCTGTCGCTGCGCTGGTTCGAGGCCGTCTTCCAGCACGCCGACTTCATGTCGTCCTTCGGAAACAGCGTCCGGCTGGCGTTGCTTTCGGCGACCATCTCGACGGTCTTTGCCGTGCCGGCGGCGCTGGCGATCACCCGCTACGAGTTCCGCGGCCGCGAGGCGCTGAATGCCCTGTTCCTGTCGCCGCTGATCATCCCGCATCTGGTTCTCGGCGTCGCCTTCCTGCGTCTTTTCTCGCTGATGGGTATGGGCGGATCCTTCGGCTGGCTGGTCGCCACCCATGCGATCGTCGTCACCCCTTATACACTGCGGCTGATCCTCGCTTCTCTGACCAGCATGGACCGCAATGCAGAGAATGCGGCGCGCACACTGGGAGCCCAGGAATGGACAGTGTTTCGCCGGATCACCATGCCGCTCATGCTGCCCGGCATCAGCGGTGGCTGGCTGCTCGCTTTCATCAACAGCTTCGACGAGCTGACCATGTCGATCTTCGTGACTTCGCCGTCGACGGTGACGCTGCCGGTGCGCATGTACATGTATGCCAGCGAATCCATTGACCCGATGATGGCGGCCGTTTCGACGCTGATGATCGCGCTTGCCACCGTCACCATGATCATCCTCGATCGCCTGTTCGGTCTCGACCGGCTTCTGGTGGGCAAGGGCTGAAATCCGATGTCGATGCATGCACAATTCCGCCGGCGCTACCGGCTGGACGAAACACCTGTGCCCTTCACGCTGAACGGCGTGGCTGAAACCGGACGGCGCGGCGACACGGTGCTGACGGCGATCCTGTCGGTCAGCGGCCGCCTCCGGCAAAGCGAATTCACCGGCGAGGACCGCGCCGGGTTCTGCCTGATCGGTGCCTGCCAGGATTGCTACGTGAGGTTGGCGAACGGCGGGCGCGTCCGGGCCTGCAGCACGGCGCTTGAGCCGGGCATGGCCTTCATCACCGATCTCGATGCGATGGCGGAGGCGGCCCATGAGTGAGCCGTTGCAGCCGGTCATCGTCGGCGCTGGACCGGCAGGCATACGTGCGACCGAGCGGCTCGTTCGCGCCGGCCTCAGACCGATCGTGCTCGACGAAGGTCAGCGCGCCGGCGGCCAGATCTATCGCCGTCCGCTGATCGATGACGGTCGATCCTATCGCAGCCGTTATGGCTCGGAAGCCGGCAAGGCACAGAGCCTGCATCAGGCGTTTGAAGCGTTGCTGCCTCAAATCGACTACCGGCCGGAGACGCTGGTCTGGAACATTTCGGCGCCCGAGCGCGGCAACCAACTCGACGTTCTCTCATCGGGCGTTCATCGCCAGATCGACTTTTCGCAGTTGATCCTGTGCACCGGTGCGACGGACCGTGTGCTGCCGTTCTCGGGATGGACGACGCCCGGCGTCTATACGCTCGGCGCGTCGCAGACTACACTCAAGGCGCAAGGCTGCACGGTCGGCGACCGCGTCGTCTTCATGGGCTCCGGACCGCTGCTCTACCTCGTCGCCTGGCAATACATGAAAGCGGGTGCGCGCGTGGAAGCGGTGCTCGATACCGCACCCTTCACATCGAAGCGGCATCTGCTTTCGCTTGCTGTTCACGCGCCACGCATCGTCGCCCTCGGTCTCTTCTATGGACTTCAGCTCCAGCTTGCCGGCGTGAAAATCCGCTATGCTGTGCGGCCGCAGGCTGTCTTGGGCAAGTCGCAGGTCGAGGGTTTGCGTTTCCGTCGACGTGCGCTCACGGGTGATCTTGTCGAGACGATCCGCTGTGACGCGCTCGCCTATGGCTTTGCACTCCGTCCGGAGACCCAGCTTGCCGATCTTGCGGGCTGTCGTTTCCGTTTCGACGAGCGCGACCGCACATGGTTGCCGGAGCGTGATGCCTTCGGTCGAACGAGCCGGAGAGACGTTTACGTCGCTGGCGATGGCAGCGGTATAGCCGGCGCTGACGCCGCGGAGATCTCGGGCGAACTTGCAGCCGCGGCCCTGCTTCAAGACATCGGGCACGAGGCAGCGGATGCGACACGGCTGGTGGCGACGCGCGAGGCGATCCTGCGTCAGCGCGACATCCTCGAACGGGCTTTCCCCTTCCCGGACGATTGGTTCGAGACCGTCCCCGACGAAACGACGCTTTGCCGTTGCGAAGAAATCACCATCGCGGAGGGGCGCCGTGCCATCGCGTCGGGATCGATCACCGAGATCAACCGCCTGAAGGCGCTGAGCCGTGTCGGCATGGGCCGCTGCCAGGGCCGGATGTGCTCTGCTGCTGCTACCGAACTGCTGAGTGGTGCATGCGCTACGTCTGCGGGTGAGGTCGGTCGCCTGCGCGCCCAGGCACCGGTCAAGCCGATCCCGCTCGGGTTCGGCACGGACGTCGAGACAGAGGTGCGGACATGAGCCGTCGCCTCTCCGTTGACGTCGCCATCATCGGTGGCGGGCTGGTTGGCAGCTCAGCGGCCCTCGCGATGCGCAAGGCCGGACTTTCCGTCGCGCTTGTCGACAAGGGCTATTGCGGCGCCCAGGCGAGCGGCGTGAACTATGGCGGCGTGCGCCGGCAAGGCCGGCCTCCCGAGCAATTGCCGCTGTCACAACGGGCGCACCGGATCTGGCCGCAGCTGAAGGCGATGATCGGCATTGATGCCGAATATGTCCGCTCCGGCCACCTGAAGCTCGCCCGCACCGAAAAGGATTTCGCCAAGCTCGAAACCTATGCCGAAACCGTGAGGGACTACGGCCTCGGGCTCGAACTCGTTGCCGGATCGGGGTTCGCTGAGCGGTTTCCCTGGCTTTCGGCGAAGGCGGTCGGCGCTTCGCTCTGCCCCGAGGACGGCCATGCCAATCCGCGGCTGGTGGCACCCGCTTTCGCAAGAGCGGCGGAGCGTGCCGGTGTCACCGTGCTCGAGCAGACGCCGGTCCGCGAGGTCACGGCGACGGGCAACGGCTTTGCAATTCTCGCCGGTGACGGCGTCGAGATCCGCTGCCGGCAACTGGTCAACAGCGCCGGTGCCTGGTCCGATCGCTTTGCCGCCCAGTTCGGAGAGGCGGTGCCGCTGACACGGATCTATCCGTCGATGGTCGTCACCGAACCGTTGCCGCTGCGCCTGCCAATGAGCATGGGCGAACAGGGTGGCAGCTTCTATGGCCGGCAGGTCGCACGTGGCAACTACGTGATGGGTGGCGGCCGCGGCCTGCCGCTTGGCGATCCGGATTATTCACGCCCATCAGTGACCGCTGCGTCCTCCGTCATGCAGCGCGCCATCGCGCTCTTTCCGCACCTGGCTCATGCCCAGGTCATTCGCTTCTGGTCCGGCACCGAGGCCGAAATGCCCGACGGTAACCCGGTAATCGGGCCGAGCGAAACGACATCAGGCCTTTTCCACGCCTACGGTTTTTGCGGCGCCGGCTTCCAGACAGCACCCGCCGTCGGCGAGGTGCTTGCAGAACTCGTCACCGAAGGGCGCAGCACCACGCCCATCCAAGCCTTTTCCATTGGCCGCTTCCGCAAGGTGGCGGTCGAAACTGCAGCCTCGTTGTAAACAGAAAGGGGAATACCATGATTGACCAACGGCTTACCAAAACCACGGCCCTCGCACTGCTGGCCTTCGTCCTGCAGCAAAACGCTGCGTCGGCGGAAACCAAGACGCTCTATATCGGCATGAACGGCGGCAACTTCGAGCGCGCCTATACCGAACACGTGCTGCCGCCCTTCGAAAAGGCGAACGACGTCAAGGTCATCGTCGTGCCCGGCACCTCCGCCGATATTCTCGCCAAGGCGACCGCCGCCAAGGATAATCCGCAGATGCATGTCATGCTGCTCGACGACGGCGTGATGGTGCGCGCGATCGGCGGTGGCCTCTGCCAGAAGATCGCCGCCGATCCGGTGCTCGACCAGATCCAGCCGGCTGCCCGCCTGAAGGACGACATGGCGATCGGCGTCGACATGGGCATGACGGGTCTTGCCTACAACAAGAAACTCTTCGACGAGAAGGGCTGGCCGGCGCCGACCTCGTGGATGGACATGGCCGATCCGAAGTTCGAAAACGCCGTCGTCTTCCAGTCAGCGTCCGCATCGAGCTTCGGCCTGCACGCCTTCCTGATGTTCAACCGCATCCAGGGCGGCAGCGAAACCAATGTCGAGCCGGGCTTCGAAAAGTTCACCGACACGATCGGCAAGAACGTCATCGAATTCATCCCGAGCTCAGCCAAGATCTCCGAGATGGTGCAGACCGGCGAGGCCGCGATCTTCCCGCTCACCCCGACGGCCGTCAACAACCTCAAGGACAAGGGTATTCCGGTCGAATATGCCCAGCCGAAGGAAGGCTCCGTCGTGCTCGCCGTCACCGAATGCGTGATCGCCAACAACAGCGAGCCGGAACTCAGCCAGAAGCTCGCCCACTACCTGCTTTCGGCCGAAGCGCAAAGCCTGGCACTCGACAACGGCAATATCATCCCGTCAAACATCAATGCCAAGGCCGGCACGGATGCGGCAAACCAGAAGCTGACGACTTTCAAGGCCAACATGGAAACCGCCAAGGTCCTCGATTGGGATGCGATCAACCAGAACCGGCAGGAATGGAACAAACGCTGGAACCGCATGATCGAAAGGTAAGTACTGGCTAACCATTGTACATGCTTGCGCACGCCCCCGCGGAAACACGGGGGCGTTGCCGTACTGGGGCCTAGCGCGTGTTAGAGCGCACCGTCGATCGGGCGGCTGTTGTGTTCGCCCTGGCTCGTCGCCGACGGAAAGAGTTGTGAGCCGAAGGCGCCCTGGCTGCTGATATTGGGAAAGCTGACATCGGCAACCTCGAAATCAGGCATGAGTTGAAGCATCGGCAGGATGCGTTCGAAAACGGCACCGCCTAGCGGTGCCGCATTCCAGCCGGAGGTGCGAAAACCATAGGTCTCCGGCAGGCCCTTCGGTTCGTCGAGCAAGGTCAGCAGCAGGTAGCGCGGATTGTCGACCGGGACGACGCCCATGAAGGACGTGATGTTGAGCTCCTTGGAGTAACGTCCGCCGACGACTTTCTCCGCCGTGCCGGTCTTGCCGCCGATGAAGTAGCCTTTGACCTCCGCCCGTTTCGCCGAACCGGTCTTGGCATTGAGCCGAAGCAGATAACGAAGTGCCTCTCCGGTCTCAGGTTTGATCAGGTCGCGCGCGAGCAATCGTTCCTCAAGCGGCGCGCCCTTGATCAGGGTCGGCCGGATGAGCCGGCCGCCGTTGACGAGTGCCGCCACTGCGATACTCGCCTGCAGCGGCGTGACGGCAATCCCGTGGCCATAGGAGGCAGTTGCCGTGTCGATTTCGCCCCAACGTCGCGGCAGTTGTGGATGGGCGCTTTCCGGCAGTTCCGTCGTCAGCCGCGACATCTGTCCGAAGCGGTCAAGGAACGCCTTAAGGTTTTCCGGGCCTACGGCGATCGCCATCTTCGCCATCGAAATATTGGACGAGTAGATGAACGCCTCAGGCACGGTCAGTGGCCGATACTGGCCTCGGTAGTCGTTGATGCGGAAGCGTCCGAAGGCGAGCGGCTTGCTGGCGTCGATGACGGAGCGAAGGGTGAATTGCCCGGAGTCGAGCGCCATCGCCGTCGTCAACGCCTTGAAGGTCGAGCCCATCTCGAAGGTGGCAGCCGCGATGCGGTTGATGCGATCGGGCTTCGATGCGTCGACCGGCAGGTTCGGGTCGAAATCGGGATAGGAAACCAGCGCCAGGATCTCGCCATTGGTGACATCGAGCACCAGTCCGGCACCGGCCTTGGCACTGAACTTGGCGATCGCCTTGCGCAACTCGGCTTCTAGCGCGTGCTGGATGCGAATGTCGAGCGTGACTGTGACCGGCTCGAGGTTGCGGTGGGAGAGATCCATGCCGCTCTGGCGCAGCACCTCGAGCCCCTGGCCTTCGATCCAGCGCTCGATGCCGGCAATGCCGATATTGTCGATGTCGACGGTGCCGAGCACATGGGCGGCAAGCGCGCCGTTCGGATAGAAGCGCTGCTTCTCGCGCTGAAAACCGATGGCGGGAATGCCGGCGTTCCAGACGGCCTGCTCCTCCGCCGGCGTCACCTGGCGCTTGATCCAGGCAAAGGCAGCACCACTCTTGAGGCGTCGGTAGAGGTCACGCCCATCGAGTTCTGGAAAGATCGCCGTCAGCTTCTCGACGGCTTCGTCGACGTCGACGATCAGCCGCGGCTCGGCGTAGAGCCCGGAACTCGGCACGTCGATCGCCAGGAGATTGCCGTTCCGGTCGAGAATCGACGGGCGGCCAAGCGATGGCGGCGGCGGAATGTAGCCGGTCCGCTCGTAGTCGGCGACCCCAAGCTGGACAAGTCGGGCCAGCATGAGACCGAAAACGAGCGCAAAAGCGCCGATGACAAAAAGCAGACGGCCGCGGTGATCCGCGCGGGAGCGAACAGCGCGCGCCATCTCAATAGAGCCCGTTGCTGTTGGCGAGCAGCTTTTCACGCTGTTCGGCTGAAAGCTCGGGATCGGCGTGAGGCGGTGTGTTTGCCGTCTCGAAGCCATCGATGACGGCGCAGCCGCCGAGGCAGGGCGCCGTTCCCGGCTTGAAGGTTTCGAGGATGGCGCCGGGCGTGCCTTTGGGCACCGGTTGACCGCTCTTCCGGTCGATCGCTTCAAGCAGCATCCCCGGCGGCGCATGGAAATTCGCCGCCGGCCGTCCCTGGAGAGCCGTCTTCATGAAATCGATGAAAACGGGTGCGGCCAGACCACCGCCGGTTTCGCCGTTGCCCATCGGCTTCGGGGTGTCGTAGCCGAGGAACACGCCGGTGACGATATTGGGCGTGAAGCCAACGAACCAGACGTCCTTTTCGTCATTGGTAGTGCCGGTCTTGCCCGCAATCGGAACGCCAAGTGCGCTGACGTTCCGCGCCGTTCCGCGTTCGACGACGCCGCGCAGCATCGAGGTCACCTGATAGGCCGTCATCGGATCGAGCACGTAGTCGCGATCGTCCACCGGTTCCGGTTCGTCCTGGCCAGTCCATGCGGCAACATTGCAGTCGCCGCAGCGGCGCTGGTCATGGCGGAAGATGGTTCGGCCGTAGCGGTCCTGGATGCGATCGATCATAGAGGGCGTCACCGCCTTGCCGCCATTGGCGATGACCGCATAGGCGGAGACCAGTCTGAGCAATGTTGTCTCGCCGGCGCCAAGCGACATGGGCAGATAGGGCTTCAGATCGTCATAGATGCCGAAGCGCTTGCCATAGTCGGCAACAAGATCCATGCCGAGATGGCGGGCGAGGCGCACGGTCATCAGGTTGCGGCTGTTTTCGAGCCCGACGCGCAACGTCGAGGGTCCGCTGAAGCGGCCGTCATAGTTCTTCGGTTTCCACACACGGCCGGCACCGTCGGCAAGGGCGATCGGCGCATCCATCACCAGGGTCGTCGGCGCATAGCCGTTGTCCAGCGCTGCGGCATAGACGAAGGGCTTGAAGGACGAGCCGGGCTGGCGATAGGCCTGGGTCGCGCGGTTGAATTCCGACTGGGCATAGGAAAAACCGCCGGCAACCGCGAGCACGCGACCCGTGTTCGGATCCATGGAGACGAGCGCGCCTTGTACGAGCGGCGGCTGCCGGAGCACATAGCCGCCGTCCTGCTTCTCCACATAGATGACGTCGCCGGGCGACAGAACGTCGTCGACATTCTTGTCGCAGCCGCGGTTGCCCGTTGCCGACCTGCAGAGCGCCCACGCCATGCCCTGGCGTTCGAGACGGATCGTCTCGCCCGCCCTCGCTGTGTCGGTCGGCACCTTCGCTTGGGGCCGCAAGCCGATCTCCGCTTCCGCCTTTCCGGTCGCGAGCACGACCCCGAGCCGCCATTCGGGGACATCCGTGAGCGGCTTTAGCTTGGCGAGCGCTGCCGCCCAACCTGTCGTCGTGGCGAGCTGGTCGACAGGTCCGCGAAAACCCTTCGCCTGATCATAGGTGACGAGCCCCTTGCGCAGTGCCTTCGTCGCTGCCTCCTGCAGCCGCGGATCGAGTGTCGTGCGTACGGAAAGACCCGCGGTGTAGAGTGCTGCCTCGCCAAATTGAGCATTGAGTTGGCGGCGAATGTCCTCTGTAAAATACTCCGCCGCCGCTATCGCCGGCGCCGGGTCGCGCGTCTTGGCGCCGAGCGGCGTTGCGGCAGCCTTGGCGGCGATTGCGGCATCGATGAAGCCGTTCTGCCGCATCTGGTCTATCACCCAGTTGCGCCGCCCCGTTGCCCGTTCCGTCTGGCGATCCGGATCGTAGTTGTTGGGCGCTTTTGGCAAGGCGGCGAGAAAGGCCGCCTCCGAAACCGAGAGCGCACTGACAGGCTTGTCAAAATAGGTGAGTGCCGCCTGCGCCACGCCATAGGCACCACGCCCGAGATAGATGTCGTTGAGATAGAGTTCGAGGATGCGGTCCTTGGAATAGGTCTGGTCGATGCGCAGCGAAAGGATTGCTTCGCGCAGTTTCCGCTCCACCGTGCGGTCCGAGGTCAAGAGGAAATTCTTGGCGATCTGCTGCGTGATGGTCGAGCCGCCGATCATGCGCCGGCCGGAGCCATAGCTGGCGAAATTGGACAGAAGCGCCGTACCAATGCTCGTCACGTCGATCCCGGGATGCGTGTAGAAGTTCTTGTCCTCGGCCGAAAGGAACGCCTGGCGGATGCGCGCCGGGATCGCGGCGATCGGCAGGAACAGCCGGCGTTCGCGGGCAAGTTCTCCAACCATCATCCCGTCGTTCGCATAAAGGCGGGTTGTAACCGCCGGTTCCCAGCTTGCGAGTGTTCTGTGATCGGGCAGGTTCCGTGTAAGTGCGGCCACGAGTGCAGCCAAGGAGAGCGCAACCACGGTTAAAAGATTGAGCGATGTGCCAAGCAGATTTGCAATGAACTTCATGACGGGGGCGGACGGACCTTTGGGCATAGACAACCAGGCCGGCACGACCCTTCGTGCGGCTGGCAACGTTTGTAGAGCGGACGTTGGAGGGTGCGCCGGCATCGAAGTGCCGGCTGCGGCGATGATGCCGACAGGCCCTACGGCCAGGCAAAAAGGCGCATGGGAGCCTCCGAATGCGGTGCATTGCGCCGCAACTTTCATGAGTTGACGACAGCCGGGCAGGGCCTGGGTCAGCCGATGGAGTTCACCGTAAAGGGATTGCGCCCATGCAACAAACCACGTTTATTTGCGAGACCCATTAGGTGAGTTAGGGCATTCATGGTCAGGCCATATCTTCCGCTCAATGCTTTGCGGGCCTTCGAGGCCTCGGCGCGGCATCTGAGCTTCACCCGCGCAGCAATCGAGCTGTGCGTCACGCAAGCGGCCGTCAGCCATCAGGTCAAGCTGCTCGAGAGCCGTCTGAACGTGACGTTGTTCAAGCGGTTGCCGCGCGGCCTGATGATTACGACGGAGGGTGAGGCCCTGTTGCCCGTCCTGCGCGATTCCTTTGATCGGATGGCGGACATGCTCGCGCGTTTCGAGGCAGGCCACATCCGCGAAGTGTTGATGATCGGCGCCGTCGGAACCTTTGCGGTCGGCTGGCTCTTGCCAAGACTTGCCGATTTCCAGGCGAAATACCCGTTCATCGATGTCCGGCTTTCGACCAACAACAACCGCGTCGACATGGCGGCGGAAGGTCTCGATTTCGCCATCCGCTTCGGCGGCGGCTCCTGGCACAATATCGAGGCGACGCGGCTTTTCGAGGCGCCGCTTTCGGTTCTTTGCATCCCGGAGATCGCCGACCGGCTGAAAACGCCTGCCGACCTCTTGGATGAGACGCTTCTCAGGTCCTATCGCGCCGACGAATGGGTGAACTGGTTCGAGGCGGCGGGCATTGCCTATCCGGCGCCGCTGTTGAAGGGCATTGTGTTTGATTCTTCGCTGGCGATGATGGAGGCTGCGGCGCAAGGGATCGGCGTCGCGTTGGCGCCGCCGCTGATGTTCTCGCGGCTGTTGTCGAACGGCGCGATCCGGCAGCCGTTCGACGTCCATACCTCGATGGGAAGCTACTGGCTGACGCGGTTGAAGTCACGCCCGATCACGTCGGCGATGAAGGCCTTTGGCAAGTGGCTGGCGGCTGAGGCGGAGAAGGAAGCAGGCACCCCTCCTGCCGGCGAGATTGCTGTCGCCGGCTGATCATTCTGGTGTCCGAGATGTGGCCGTGCGGTTGGTGCAGGCAAGGTGCGACCTTGCCTGCAATCGCATGGTCCACGCTCGAGACCAAACAAATCTAATGTCAGTCCTGAATTCTCCTGATGGCGTCACGGCTGCGGCCCAGGTCTCCCGGCGGGGCGCGTCGCTGCAAAACTGAACCGGTCAGGCTGACGACCGCGCCGCTCAATCTCCGGTCCTGGCTGTCGAGCATTCGTACACAGTGCGCCCCGTCTGCATGTCGATACCGGCGAGGCTCACCTCATAGCCCCAGAGGTGGCGCACATGGCGCAACGTCGCGTCGCGGCTGCCTTCCTCGAGCACGATGCCGCTTTTCACGTTGTGCTGCAGCCGAAGGTGGCGGTCGCCCAAGAGATCGACATCCATCACCTGGATATCCGGCTGGTTGGCAGCGACGTCGTAGCTGTTGGCAAGGGCTGAGCGGATGTTCGAATAGCCGCGTTCATTGTGGATCGATGCGACTTCGACAAACCGGTCGGAGGAACGGTCCGAAAGCTGGAACAGCCGGAACTTGCGCATCACCGCCGGGCTCAGATATTGCAGGATGAAGGACTCGTCGCGGTGGTTCGCCCAGGCGTCGCGCAACGTCTCCATCCAGTCACCGTTGCCGGCAAAGGACGGGAACCAGTCACGGTCTTCCGCCGTCGGTTCGGTGGCGATCCGCTGGATGTCCTGCATCATCGCGAAACCGAGCGCATAGGGGTTGATGCCGGGATAACGCCGGTCGTCGAAATCCGGCTGGAACACGACGTTGGAATGGCTCTGCAGGAGTTCCAGCATGTGGCCTTCGCCGATCCTGCCCTGGTCGTAGAGGCGGTTGATGATGGTGTAGTGCACGAATGTGGCGCAGCCCTCGTTCATGACCTTCGTCTGGCGCTGGGGCGAGAAGTATTGTGCGATGACGCGAACGATCCTGAGCAGTTCCCGCTGCCAGGGCTCCAGGATCAGGCTGTGCTTTTCGAGAAAATAGAGCAGGTTTTCTTCCGGCAGGTTCAACACCTTCTTGCGCTCGGAGGCGTCCCGCTCGGCTTCGGCCGGATCGTGGCTTTCCGCTGTCTGCGGCAACGTACGCCAGAGATCGCTATAGGTCTGTTCTTCGTATTCCAGCCGTTCGCGCGCCCGTTCGCGCACCTTCTCGGAGGAAAGCCGCGGCGGGCGGCGATAACGAAAGACGCCCTGGTCCATTAGCGCGTGGGCGGAATCAAGGATTGCCTCGACCGCGGCGGTGCCATGCCGTTCCTCGCATTTCATCACGTACTTCTTGGCGAAATCCATGTAGCTGAGGATGGCGCCGGCGTCGGTCCACTGGCGGAAGAGGTAGTTGTTCTTGAAGAAGTGATTGTGGCCGAAGGCCGCATGCGCGGTGACGAGCGCCTGCATCGCCATGGTGTTTTCTTCCATGAGGTAGGTGATGCAGGGGTTCGAGTTGATCACCAGCTCATAGGCAAGGCCCCGGTGGCCCTTGCGGTAATGGTGTTCCTCATAGGCAAACCGCTTGCCGAAGGACCAGTGCTGGTACATCAGCGGCATGCCGACCGAGGAGTAGGCATCAAGCATCTGCTCGGAAGTGATGATTTCCAATTGGTTGGGATAGACGCTGAGGCCCATTTCTTCGAGCGCTACGGTCTCGATCGCGTCATAGGCACGCGACAGCGTCGCGAAATTCCAATCGGAGCCCTGAAACAGGAGACCTGAAGTCGCGCGTCGTGCCATCCGGTCTCCCCCTCATTTCCGTGTACGTGTGGCCGGCTGCCGCGCAAAAAGCCTGCGGAAGACCGGGTAGATGTCGGCAGGCTTGGCGATCCGCGTCATCTGGAAGTTCGATTTTTCGCCATCAACGGTGCGATAGGCGCGCCAGAGCGCGGTGCCGTTGTCCGTCGATCCGAAGATTTCCGTCTCGCGTTCGTCGATGATCTCGACATAGGCATAGTACTGGCAGAGCTTCGTCAGTTTTTCCCGAAGCAGTGCTGCGCAATGCTCGCTGTCGCCGATGATGTTGTCGCCGTCGGAGGCCTGGGCGGCATAGATGTTCCAGATCTGCGAGGGGTATCGGTCCTCGATGATCCTGATCATCTCCTCGAGCGCAGTCGAGACGATCGTGCCGCCGCTCTGGGTGCTGTAGAAGAATGTTTCCTCATCGACCTCACGGGCCTCGTCGGTGTGGCGGATGAAGACGATGTCGATGCGCTCATAGCGCCGCTTCAGGAAAAGATGCAGAAGCACGAAAAAGCGCTTGGCAAGATCCTTCTCGCGCTCGCCCATGGAAGCCGAGACGTCCATCAGGCAAAACATCACGGCGTTGGCGTTCGGCAGCGGCTGTGCCTCGAAGCGGTTGAAGCGGATGTCGACCGGGTCGACATAGGGGATCCGCCGCCGCTTCTTCTCGATCTTCTCCAGTTCGCCGCGCAGTTCGCTGATCCTCTGCCGGTCTTTCGCTGAGGGTTCGGGCACTGCCTCGAGCCGCGCGATCTCGTCGGCAATCACAGTCAGCTCCTTTTCCTTCGGCCGGTGCAGCGCCAGGCGCCGGCCAAAGCTGTTGCGCATCGTCCGCCCGACATTGATGTTGGTCGGCGTACCGGCGGTGGCAAAGCCCGCGCGACGCGGCTTGAACGTCACCGTTTCCTTGAGGCTGAGCTTGACCATGTCGGGCAGCTCCAGATCCTCAAAAAAGAGATCCAGCACCTCTTCGCGCGACAGGATGAACTGGAAGTCGTCTTCGCTTTCCCCGGTGCCGGGACGGCCCTTGCCACCTCCACCCCCACCCGCTTCCGGCTTCGGCAGGCGGTCGCCTGCCGAAAACTGCTTGTTGCCGGGAAGCACATAGTTGCGGCTACCGCTGCCGCGAGCCGGCTGGAAAGTCGGCTCGTTCGCACCGTCCGTCGGCATCGGCACGCCATGGGCGGCGTCGACGTCGATGATCCTGTCCGTCTTGACCTGTTCCTTGATGACCCGCTTGAGCTCTTCGCGGGCCCTTTTCAGAAAGCGCTGTCGGTTGCCGAGGCTCTTATCCTTCGGGTTGAGCCGCCGGTCGATGAAATTCGGCATATACCAATCCCCTGCTTCGGCATCGTCAGCCCGCCTTGTTGACCCGCATGTACCAGTCGACCAGCCGGCGGACCTGACGCTCGGTGTAACCGCGCTCGGTCATACGCTGGACGAATTCGGCATGCTGCTTCTCGGTGGCGCTGTCCTTCTTCGAGCCGAAGCTGATGACCGGCAGCAGGTCTTCGACCTGGCCGAACATGCGCTTCTCGATGACATCGCGAAGTTTTTCGTAGCTCGTCCAGGAGGGATTCTTCCCATGGTTCCTGGCGCGGGCGCGCAGGGTAAACTTCACGACTTCGTTGCGGAAGTCCTTGGGGTTGGCAATGCCGGCCGGCTTTTCGATCTGCGACAATTCGCTATCGAGGATCTCCCGGTTTAGGATCTGGCCGGTGTCGGGATCCTTGAAGTCCTGGTCTTCGAGCCAGGCATCGGCATAGGCGATATAACGGTCGAAGAGATTCTGGCCGTATTCGCTGTAGGATTCCAGATAGGCTTTCTGGATCTCGTGGCCGATGAATTCGGCATAACGCGATGCAAGTTCCGACTTGATGAAATCAAGATAGCTCGCTTCAGTCTCCTTGGGGAACTGTTCGCGCCGGATCGCCTGTTCCAGGATATACATGAGGTGCACCGGATCGGCCGCGACCTCCTTGGTGTCGTAGTTGAAGGTCTCCGACAGCACCTTGAAGGCAAAGCGGGTGCTGATGCCAGTCATGCCCTCGTCGACGCCGGCAGCGTCGCGATATTCCTGCACCGACTTTGCCTTGGGGTCGGTGTCCTTCAGGTTCTCGCCGTCATAGACGCGCATCTTGGCATAAAGCGGCGAATTCTCGTGGCGGGCAAGGCGGGTCGACACGGTGAAGCGGCTGAGGCTTTCGAGCACTTCCGGTGCGCAGGGGCTCTTGGTGAGTTCGCTTTCGCGCAGGAGCTTCTCGTAGATCTGCCGTTCTTCGGTGACGCGCAGGCAATAGGGCACCTTGACCACGAGGATGCGGTCGAGGAAGGCCTCGTTGTTCTTGTTGTTCTTGAATTGCAGCCACTCGGACTCGTTCGAATGGGCAACAACGATGCCCTGGTAGGGGAAGGCGCCGAAGTTCTCGGTGCCGTTGTAGTTGCCTTCCTGGGTGGCCGTCAGAAGCGGGTGCAGGACCTTGATCGGCGCCTTGAACATTTCGACGAATTCAAGCAAGCCTTGCGTCGTGCGGTTGAGGCCGCCGCTATAGGAGTAGGCGTCCGGGTCGGCCTGGCTGTAGTTTTCGAGCTGGCGGATGTCCACCTTGCCGACCAGCGAGGAAACGTCCTGGTTGTTTTCGTCGCCCGGTTCGGTCTTGGCGATCGCGACCTGGCGCAGGCGTGACGGCATGAGCTTGACGACGCTGAACTTGGAGATGTCGCCGTCGACTTCGTCGAGACGCTTCGTCGCCCAGGGCGAGATCAGCCCGGTGAGCCGTCGCCGGGCGATGCCGTACTTGTCTTCGAGCAGATCGGCCATGCGGTCCGGATGGAAGAGCCCGAGGGGCGATTCAAAAATCGGGCTGATCTTGCCGCCGACAGCCAGCGTGTAGATCGGCTGCTGCTCCATCAGCTTTTTCAGCCGTTCGGCAAGCGACGATTTACCGCCGCCGACGGGGCCAAGCAGATAAAGGATCTGCTTACGTTCTTCGAGCCCCTGGGCAGCGTAGCGGAAGTAACCGACGATCCGCTCGATCGTGTCTTCCATGCCGTAGAAGTCGGCGAAGGCCGGATAGATCTTGACGGTTCGGTTTGCGAAGATGCGGCCGAGACGTTCGTCGGCGCTGGTATCGATCAGTGTTGGATTTCCGATGGCCGAGACCATCCGCTCCTGCGCGGTCGCATACATGCTTTTGTCGTCGCGACATGCGAGAAGGTATTCTTGTAGGCTGATTTCTTCCTGCGCTGCACCAGTATAGATCTCCGAGAAGAGATCGAAGACGTCGCATTCGCTCTTTTGCATCATGCTCTCCCGCGGCCGCTGGCTGAGACGGGGATCGCTGCTTATCGGCTCGCTCATTCGAATAAACGGCGTCCCATTCGCAAAGTTCCTTCAGAGTACTCGCTTTCTTGTGATTCTCGAAGGGGTTGTTTCGATGAATGAAAAATCGTGACCGCGAGCTCACGAAAACCTGATTGCGGCGGTTGCGAACGCCCGCTGGTTTCCGGCGTTGCGCCAGCGCCAACAGCCATACGGTGTCCTTGCATTTTCTTTGCGCGCCATGGTGGCGACCTGTTTTTTCCCGTCTGATCGAGGAAATAGAATTGCATTCCTTATAACGCATATTGTCTATGTGTTTTATAGATTAATGCGGTGAGTGACCGCGGCAATCTGGAACACGCGACATGTCCTATCTGCTCAGCCTCCTCGACAAGAGCCCTCTCGACCAGGGGCAATCCGCCTTCGACGCCCTGCAGGCGACGGCGCGGCTGGCGGCCCGTGCAGAGGAGTGGGGCTATCATCGCTTCTGGGTTGCGGAACATCACAACATACCAGGCCTCGCAAGCTCGGCGCCGGAGACGCTGATTGCCTACCTGCTGGCGAAAACATCGAAGATCCGCATCGGCTCCGGCGGCGTGATGCTGCAGCACTATAGCGCCTACAAGGTCGCCGAGACGTTCAATCTTCTCGCCAGCCTCGCACCCTCGCGCGTCGATCTCGGCGTCGGCAAGGCGCCGGGTGGTTTTCCGCTTTCGACAAAGGCGCTGCAGGTGGGCATCGATGCCAAACTCCGGCCAAGCTTTGCCGAGCAACTGGTCGATCTCAATCGGTATCTGCTGCCCGACCATGCGCAACGGCCCGAGCTTCTGGCTACACCGCTGCCGCCCGTAGTTCCGGAACGCTTTCTGCTTGGGGCGAGTGTCGATAGCGCTGTGCTTGCCGCCGAAAAGGGCTGGAAGCTGGTCTTTGCCGGGCATCTGAACGGCGACCCGGACAATCTGCAAAGAACGTTCGATGCCTATGAACGGGCGACGGGCGGCGAGCGGCCACTTCTGGCTCTGGCGGCGCTTGCGGCAGAGAGCGAGGAACAGGCTGGCAAGCGTGTCGCCGATCTGAAGATCTTCAAGGTGCTCCTCGGCAATGGCCAGAGCGTCAATGTCGGCAGCGAGGAGCAGGCAGCCGAATACGCCCGCCAGGCCGGCATCAGCGATTACCGCGTCGAGGAAAAGACGCCGAGCGTGCTCACCGGCACGCCGCGCCAGGTGCGTCAGGAACTGGACAACCTGCACCGCCGCTACGGCGTCAAGGAGTTCGTCATCGACACACCCTCGGTTGGGACCGCCGAACGTTTCGCCTCGATCGAACTCATTGCACGAGAACGATTGTCCCTCGCCGCCTGATCATTCCGGAAGGATTTGTCATGACCAAGAAGAACGTCACATTCGGCATCATGCTGCAAGGCCCCGGCGGGCATATGAACGCCTGGAAACACCCGAGCGGGCCGGCCGATGCCAGCGTCAACTTCGGCTTCTTCGTCGAAACCGCGCGCAAGGCAGAAGCCGCTGGCATCGCCTTCGCCTTCGTCGCCGACGGCCTCTACATCAACGAGCAGTCGATCCCGCATTTTCTCAACCGTTTCGAGCCGCTCACCATCCTGTCGGCGCTCGCCGCCTCGACCTCGAAGATCGGCCTCGTCGGCACGGTCTCGACCTCCTATAGCGACCCGTTCACGGTGGCCCGCCAGTTTGCCTCGCTGGATCTCTTGAGCGGCGGCCGCGCCGGCTGGAACGCGGTGACCTCGCCGCTCGAAGGGTCCGGCCGCAACTACGGGCGCGAGCATCCGGAGCACGAGCTGCGCTACGAGATCGCCGACGAATATCTGGGCGCGATCAAGGGGCTGTGGGACAGCTGGGATGACGATGCCTTTGTCCGTGACCGCGCCACCGGCGTCTATGCCGACAAGACCAAGCTGCGCCGGCTCAACCACAAGGGGCGGTTCTTCCGCATCGAGGGGCCGCTTAACATCGAGCGATCGAGACAGGGCCAACCGGTCGTGTTTCAGGCAGGCGCCTCCGATTCCGGCATTCGCCTCGCCGGCAAACATGCCGATGCGGTGTTCACCAATGGCGGGCCGATCGAGGACGCCAAGACCTTCTACAGGCAGGTCAAGCAAAGCGCGGTCGCTCAGGGACGTCGCGCTGCGGAGATCGGCATCTTCCCAGGCATCGGCCCGGTCGTCGGTGCCACGGCGGAAGAGGCCGAGGCAAAGTACCGTGCCATCCGAGATCTGGTGACCATCGAGGAAGCGCTGCTCTATCTCGGCCGCTTCTTCGACCATCACGACTTCAGGGCCTATCCGCTCGACGCGCCGTTCCCGGATATCGGCGATATCGGCAAGAACAGTTTCCGGGCAACGACCGACCGCATCAAGAAGACGGCGCGCGACACCGGAGCGACGCTCCGCGAGATCGCGCTCGATGTCGCCACCCCAAGGACCGCCTTCATCGGCACGGCCGAGCATATCGCCGACGAGATCATCCGCTGGATCGACGAGGATGCCGCCGACGGCTTCATCCTCGGCTTCCCGGTGATCGCCGAGGGGCTTGCCGATTTCACCGCATACGTGCTGCCGACCCTGGAACGACGCGGCTATTTCAAGCCCAAGCTCGAAGGCGAAACGCTGCGCGACCACCTGGGGCTCCCCTATCGTGAAAGCCGGTACGCAAACGTCGCAACGGATGTCGAACGGGGAAGGGTCGTCGGAGCCTGATGGCTTCGGTGGCAGTACGCCAATGAACCTCATCCTCACCGATAGCCAGAGATCCGCCGCGGTCGAGCGTGGCCTTTCAGCCTTCCTCGATGAGATCGTCGCCATCCGGCGCGACCTGCACCGGCATCCCGAGCTTGCCTTCCAGGAGAAACGCACCAGCGGCCTGGTTGCCGATCTGCTGACCTCCTGGGGCTTTGAGGTCAGCCGCGGCATCGCCGGCACCGGCATCGTGGCCACGCTTCGGCGCGGACAGGGCGAAAGGGCGATCGGTCTTCGCGCCGACATGGATGCGCTGCCGATCGAGGAGGCGACGGGGCTCACCTATGCGAGCCGCCACAAGGGCTTCATGCATGCCTGCGGCCATGACGGACACACGGCGATCCTGCTCGCCGCCGCCCGTTTTCTGGCCGCCGACGGCCGCTTTGACGGCACCCTGCGGCTGATCTTCCAGCCGGCCGAGGAGATCGGCGCCGGTGCGCGAAAAATGTTGTCGGAAGGCCTGTTCGAACGTTTCCCGGTCGACGCCATCTTCGGCCTGCACAATTGGCCGGGCGTTCCTGCTGGCCGCCTCGGCTTTGTCGAGGGCCCGGCCATGGCGTCGGTCGACCAGGCCAACATCACCGTTGTCGGCAAGGGCGGGCACGGCGCCGAGCCGCACCTGACGGTTGACCCGGTGCTGGCGACGGCATCGCTGATCACGGCGCTTCAGAGCCTGGTGTCACGCAATGTCGACCCGCAGCACATGGCCGTCGTCACCGTCGGCTCCATTCATGGCGGCCAGGCATCGAACGTCATTCCCGAGAGCGTTTCCTTGAGGCTGACCCTGCGTGCTTTCAACGGCGAGGTCCGTCGCCTGCTCGGCGAACGGGTCCAGGCGCTTGCGCGGGCACAGGCCGAAAGTTTCGGCGCGCGGGCTGACGTCGACTACCGGCTCGGTTTTCCGGCGCTGGTCAACCACGCTGCGGAAACCGATTTTGCTCGTAGCGCCGCGTTGAAGGCGCTTGGTCCCGACGCGGTCATTACCGACTTCAAACCGCGGACCGCCAGCGAGGACTTTGCCTTTTTCCTCGAGGAGAAGGCCGGCAACTACGCCTTCGTCGGCAACGGCGACAGCGCGTCCCTCCACAGCGCCGAATACGACTTCAACGACGCAATCATCGCCCCGGCCGCCCGCTACTGGGTCCGGCTGGTGGAAACCTTCCTTGCATGACGACCATGGGATGGCGAAAGACATGAGCGACACGTTTCTCTACACCACGCCCCTCGACCCCCGCGCCAAGCCGCTGATCGACGAGCTGATCGTCGAATATGACAGCCGCTACGGCAACTATTTCAGCGAAGAAGGGGCGGCGGCCGAGATGAACCGCTATCCGGCGGAAGCCTTCGCTCCGCCACACGGCAATTTCGTGCTTCTGATCCGCAACGGCGAAGCCATCGGCGGTGGTGCCTTCAAGCACTATGATGTCCACACCGCCGAGTTCAAACGCATCTGGACCCGATCCAATCTCCGCCGTCAGGGGCTGGCGCGCAAGGTCCTCTTCGAACTCGAGGCGCAGGCGGCCCGCCAGGGCTATTCGCGCGTGTACCTGACCACCGGCTTCCGCCAGCCGGAGGCGGTGGGTCTCTACCTTGCCAATGGCTATACCGCGCTCTTCGACGTCGAGGCTGATCCGGAAGTCTACAAGACGCTGCCCTTCGAGAAGAACATCTCCCATCTTGTCACCACCCTGGCGTTTCTGGCCGAAGTGCCGCCGACGCAGCCACAGGCCGCAAGCCACGCGTGAGGCTTGGGCTGCTGGCACCGGCCGCCAACCCATTTTCTTAGGAGAGGATCCAACATGGCAGTTCTGAGCGATCTCGCCGGCCCGCCCGGCGTCAGCCGCACCAGCGAGCCGAACCCGGGCTACGCGCATTACCGCATCGTGCCGGCCCGCCATCCGGGCCGTGCGCTCGGCACGCTGTTTGCTACTCTCGTCATCGCCGGCGTGCTCTATTCGGTGCTGACCAATCCGCGCTGGGGCTGGCCGGTCTTTGCCGAGTGGTTCTTCGCCGAACCGGTACTCGCGGGCCTCGGCCGCACCCTGCTTCTGACCGGGCTTGCGACCGTCTCCGGCTCGCTGCTCGGAACGGCGCTGGCGCTTGCCCGCGTGTCGAAGTCGCCGCTGCTTGCCAGCCTCTCCTTCGGCTACATCTGGCTGTTGCGCTCCATCCCGCTGATCGTGCTTTTGCTGGTGCTCAACAATCTCGGCTACCTCTATGAGACGATCGCGATCGGGGTTCCCTTCACCGACACGGTCTGGCTGAACTACCCGACGACGCAGCTCCTGACGCCCTTTGCCGCTGCCTTTCTTGGTCTCACCCTCAACCAGTCGGCCTTCTTCGCCGAGATCGTGCGTGGCGGCATCCTCGCTGTCGATCAGGGTCAGCACGAGGCGGCAGCTGCCCTCGGTCTGCCGCGCCGCCGCCAGGCCTTCCGCATCGTGTTGCCGCAGGCCATGCGCTCGATCCTGCCGACCGGCTTCAACGAGATCATCGGCCTCGCCAAGGGCACTTCCATGGTCTACGTGCTGGCGCTGCCGGAACTCTTTTATACGGTCCAGGTCATCTATCGCCGCAATCTCGAGGTCATCCCGCTCCTGATGGTCGCGACCGTCTGGTATCTGGTGATCATGACCGGGCTTTCGATCGCCCAGCACTATATCGAGCGCTACTATTCGAGAGGTGCTGTGCGCAATCCGGTGCCGCTGCCGTTCCAGGCGCTTGTCGCACGCTTCCGCAGGCCGCTACCGGAGGTCGTCCGTCCCGCGGCCGCAACCGCAAAGGTGGGCTTCCGCGACGCACAGGCCCTTCGCGCCGGCGGTGCCGTGCATGTGCATGGCATATCGAAGAGCTTCGGCTCGCTGAAAGTGCTCGACCGAGTTGAACTGAATCTGCCGGCCGGCAGCGTCACGGCGATCCTCGGGCCGTCCGGTTCGGGCAAATCGACGTTGCTCCGCGCCATCAACCATCTCGAGCGCGTTGACGACGGTTTCATCGCGATCGACGGCGAACTCGTCGGCTACAGCCAGAAGGGCGACACGCTCTACGAACTCAAGGAGAAGGACATTCTGAAGCGGCGTGCCGATATCGGCGTGGTGTTCCAGAACTTCAACCTCTTTCCGCATCTGACCGTGCTTGAAAACCTGATCGAGGCGCCGATTCATGTGCGCGGTCTTGGCCGCGAGGAGGCGGTGCGGCTCGCCCAGGAACTGCTCGCCCGTATCGGTCTTAGCGACAAGATCAACGCCTATCCGCGCCAGCTCTCGGGCGGCCAGCAGCAGCGTGTGGCGATTGCCCGCGCGCTGGCGCTGCGCCCGAAGGTACTGCTCTTCGACGAGCCGACCTCGGCGCTTGATCCGGAACTCGTCGGCGAAGTGCTCGACGTCATCAAGGAACTGGCCCGCACCGGCACGACGCTCGTCATCGTCACCCATGAAACCGGCTTTGCCCGCGAGGTCGCCGACACCGTGGTCTTCATGGAGGCGGGTCGGGTGCTGGAAGCCGGACCGCCGGCGCATATCTTCACTGAGGCCAAACATCCGCGCACCCGCGAATTCCTGGCGCGCGTTCTCTAACAAAAGCTACCCGTCCATGTGCCGACGGCGAAGCTTTGCCATCTTCAGCAATCATTGATTGAAAAGGAGAGAGTTATGACCATGCTAAACACTGTAAAGTTGCTTCTGGCCGGTGCCGTTACAGCGCTGACCCTCGGCGTGAGCGCCGTTCAGGCCGAGGAGAAATTCGATCTCAGCCCCGATACCTCCAACCGCGTGCGTGCCGAGCAGAACGAGGCGGCGATCAAGGCAATCGCTGCCGACTTCAAGTTCGTGAACCCGGGCAAGTTCACCGTCGCCATCAACCCGTGGGATCCGCCGATCGCCACCTACGCTTCGGACTCGAAGACAGTCGTCGGCGCCGATCCGGATGTCGCGTCGCTGCTCGCTGACAGTTTTGGTCTGGAACTCGAACTCGTGCCCGTCGCCTGGGCCGACTGGCCGCTTGGCGTCGCCTCGGGCAAGTACGACGCCGTCATCAGCAACGTCACGGTGACCGAGGAGCGCAAGGAGAAGTTCGATTTCTCCACCTATCGCAAGGACGTGCTCGGCTTCTTCGTCAAGTCCGACAGCAAGATCACCGAAATCAAGGAGCCGAAGGATGTCGCCGGGTTGAAGGTGATTACCGGCGCCGGCACAAACCAGGAAAAGATCATCCTCGAATGGGACCGGCAGAACGTCGCGGCCGGGCTGAAGCCGATCGAGGTGCAGTACTACGACGACCGCGCCGCAGGCGATCTCGCCTTGCAGTCGGGCCGCGCCGATGTCGAGTTCAATCCGAACGCGACGCGAGCCTATGCCGCCTCGATCAAGAATAACACCAAGGTCGTTGGCATCGTCAGCGGCGGCTGGCCGCTGACCGCCGAAATTGCGGTGACCACCCGCAAGGGCGGTGGCCTTGCCGATGCCGTCACCATTGCGCTCAACGACCTGATCAAGAGCGGCAAATATGGCGAGGTGCTGAAGCGCTGGAGCCTCGGCGCGGAAGCCGTCGATGCCGCCCAGACCAACCCGCCCGGCCTGCCGAAGAGCGGTTCCTGATCCGATCCCAATGGACCGGCGGCTTATGCTGCCGGTCACATCCCGCATATCACCCGGAGACCTTCAGCATGAACGGCACGCCCCGCCTTCACACCCTTATCGCCGCTGCTGTGGCAGCCCTTCTCCATGCCGGCTCAGCGCAGGCCGATACCGGCTTCGACCTCAGTCCCGAACAGCCCGGCCGTGCCCATGCGGTTCGCAGCGAGGCGGCTGTTGCGGCGATCCCCGCCGATTTCAAGTTCGTGACGCCGGGCAAATTCACCGTCGGGGTCAGCCCGGGTGGGCCGCCGCTTGCCACCTACGCCACCGATGCCCGCACGGTCATCGGCGCCGATCCGGAATATGCGGCTGCGATCGCCAACAGCCTGGGCCTGGAACTCGAGCTCGTGCCCACAGCCTGGATCGACTGGCCGCTTGGCCTGACGTCGGGCAAGTACGACGCGGTCATCTCCAATGTCGGCGTCACCGAGCAGCGCAAGGAGAAATTCGATTTCTCGACCTATCGCCAGGGCCTGCACGGCTTCTTTGTCAAGGCGGATAGCGGCATTACCGCGATCAAGGAACCGAGGGATGCCGCCGGACTTCGCATCATCGTCGGTGCCGGCACCAACCAGGAGCGCATCCTCTTGAAATGGAGCGCGGAAAATGTCGCCGCCGGTTTGAAGACGCTGGAACTGCAATATTACGACGACGAAGCGACGAGCCTGGTGGCGCTTGCCTCCGGTCGTGCCGATGTCATCGTCCAGCCACACGCGCAGCTCGTCTTCATCGCCGCGCGCGACAAGAACATCAAGCGCGTCGGTACGCTCAGCGCCGGTTGGCCGGAGCGTTCCGACGTGGCGATCACCACCCGCAAGGGCAGTGGTCTTGCCAATGCGCTGACGATCGCCACCAACGGCCTGATCAAAGACGGCACCTATGCCAAGGTGCTTGCGCGATGGCATCTGCAGGAAGAGGCACTGCCGAAGTCCGAGACCAACCCGCCCGGCCTGCCGAAGTTCTAAGGTGCCGGGATGACAAACATTTCCATCGACCAGATCGGTTTCCTGAGCCCCGGCAACTACGCGCCGGACAATCCTCTGGACGGGCTCGAAAAGACCCTGTCGCTGCTGCAGTACGGCGAGGCTCTGGGCTTTGCCAGCGCCTGGGTGCGCCAGCGGCATCTGGAACCGGGCATCTCGTCGGCCGCCGCCTTTCTGGCGGCCGCCACCCAGAGGACGAGCGACATCGAGCTTGGCACCGCCGTCATTCCGATCGGCTATGAAAACCCCTATCGCCTGGCGGAAGACCTATCGACCGTCGACGTGCTGTCACGCGGCCGGCTGAACGTGGGACTGAGCGCCGGCAAGCCGCCGCATCTCGACCTGATCGGCCCGCTTGCCTTTGACGGCGACTGGTCCGGCTATGATTTCTCGCATGAGCGGGTCCTGCGCTTTCAGGACAACCTGCGCAGCAACCTGCTCGGCGATGACGACACGGTGATCAAGACACCCTTCGGCACGAAGCGACCGCGGTTGCAGCCGCACGCCAAGGGTCTCGCGGACCGGCTGTGGTATGGCGGCGGATCGCTGCGCTCGGCTGCCTGGGCCGGCAGCCACGGCTTCAATCTCTTGATTGGCAACGTGACGACGGGCGAAGACACGGACGCGTTCTTCGTGGCGCAGGCGCGCCAGCTCGCGCTCTATCGGTCCTCGGGCGGCGCGGGCAGGCGTGTGGCCCTCGGCCGGGTGATCGTACCGATCGATGGGGCCGACACGATTACCCGCAGGCGCTACCGCGACTATGCGGCCGGGCGGCACGAACGCACGCTGACGCCGCAAGGGGAGCGGCGCACGCTCTACGCCGGCGATCTGGTCGGCAGCGCCGACGAAATCCTGGAGCGGCTCTATGCCGACCCGATCCTGCCCGAGGTCAGCGAGATCAGGCTGGAGCTCCCCTACGAATTCGAGGAGGGCGAGTATCGACAGATCCTCGAGGATTTCGTTCGGCTGATCGCGCCGGAACTTGGATGGAGCGGTGCGCCATCTTCGAAGCCTGCGTCGATCAATATCGGTGCCGGTCAGTTTCGTCGTCCGGCCCGTGGGAGATGAGGTGGGATCCGACCTCAGGTCGACGTTGCGGTTCAGGCGTGGTCGAGCGCGCGCAGGTAACGCTTCAGAAACGCCAGCACCGCGTCGCGCATCGGCTCGGTCTCGACGTGCCCGACGCCGGGCTCAGCCAGAAGCGACAGCGTCCCTTCGGCTGCGGCGGCGCGATAGGCGGCTTGTGTCTCTGCATAGGCGCGCTCCACCGCCTGAGGCGGCGTCAGCGGATCGTCGAGCCCCACGCAGATCAGTTGCGGCCGCGGGGCGACGAGCCCGGCAATCGCGCCGGTCGAGGTCTCCGAAAGCAGGTCGGGAATGGTGAGATAGTGGCCGTGCCGATCATGGGCGCCGGTCTCGACAAGCGATGCGAAGTCGGCAAAGCAGCAGAGATGAGCGATCGCCGCAATGCGATCGTCGAGCGCCGCGAGAAAATAGGAAAGTGTAGCGCCCATCGAAATCCCGGTCATGCCCATCCTGTTGGCATCGACATCATCACGTGACGAAAGCCAGGTGAGCGCCGCCTGCTGCTCCGAAAGCATCTGGCCGAATAGCGTGCGGCCATACCAGAGGGCCGCCTTGGCCGCAGCACTTTCGGTAACGACGGAGCGCTCGCCGAAAGTTGGCATATCGATGCAGACGGTGACGAAACCATGCTCTGCGAGAAGGGGACCGGGCGGGCTCAGCAGCGCCGGCCGGCCCTCGAGTAACTCGCTCGCACCGATCTCGTAGCGTCCACCATGGGCGTGGGCATAGAGGATTGCCGGTGTCGGCCCATCGCTGCCGGGCGGTCGCGTCAGCAAACCGCGGATCTCAGCGCCGTTGCGAAGGCTGCGGAAGCGCAGTCTTTCGACAAAATGGGAGCCGCAATCCTCGGTCTCGCAGGCCTCAAGAGCGAGTTCGGTATCGACAAACCCGAGAAGCGTGCGAAGGCGAGCGGCCGATATCGACATGGCGGCGGCCTACCGAACCAGCCAGCCACCGTCGACCGGCAGCACGGTGCCCGTGACATAGCCGGACGCCGGTGAGGCGAAGAACAACACTGCCGTGGCGAGATCATCCGGCGTGCCCCAGCGCCCCATCGGAATGCGGGCGGAGATCTGGGCGTTGCGATCGGGATCGTTGCGCAGCGCCTCGGTGTTGTCGGTCGCCATATAGCCGGGCGCGATCGCGTTGACGGTGATCCCGCGCGGCGCCAGTTCGTTGGCCATCGCTTTGGTGAGGCCGGCAATGCCGTGCTTGGAGGCGGCATAGGCCGGCACGCGGATGCCGCCCTGGAAGGTCAGCATCGAGGCGACATTGATGATCCGGCCGGCGCGTCCGGTCGAGACCATGTGCTTCGCCGCGGCCTGGGAGAGCAGGAAGGCTGCCTTCAGGTTGACGTCGAGCACGCTGTCCCAATCCTCTTCGGAATAGTCGAAGAGGTCGGCGCGGCGGATGATGCCGGCATTGTTGACAAGGATGTCGATGCCGCCGAGCGCTGCGGCCGCCTCGGCAATCAAAGTGTTCGCATTGAACGGTCTGGAAAGGTCCACGGTATGCTGGTGGAAGCGCCCGCCGACTTCCTCGACCAGCGCTGCCGTCTCTGGCATCGGTGACGAGCCGATGGCCGCGATGTTTGCGCCGGCTTGCGCCAGTGCGAGAGCCATGCCCTGGCCGAGGCCGGTGCGGGCGCCGGTGACGAGGGCGGTCTTGCCGGTCAAATCAAACAGCGCGTTCAAGGCGAAGTCCCTTGTCGTTGAAGAGATGGATGGGGGCGGCGCTCAGCGACAGCCTGATATCGTCGCCCTGCGCGAGGTTATGCTGGCCGGGAGCAACGACCAGTAGCTTCTGGCCGGCGACATCGGCGTGCAGCACGGTTTCCGAGCCGAGCGCTTCGACGAGCCGGATCTTTGCCGGAATGCTGTTTTCGCCTGCGTCGAGCGTTATGTGATGCGGCCGCACGCCAAGTGTGACGGGCGCTCCGTTCGCCGCGGCACCAGCCGCCATCGGAACCTCCAGGCGGTGGCCGCCCTTCAGCGTCGCGACGGCCCTGTCCGAGCCTGTCGCTTCCAGCGTGCCTTCAAGGAAGTTCATGTGCGGCGAGCCGATAAAGCCGGCGACGAATCGATTGGCCGGTTTATTGTAGAGTTCGAGCGGCGTGCCGACCTGCTCGATGCGCCCGGCGCGCAGCACGACGATGCGATCGGCAAGCGTCATTGCCTCCACCTGGTCGTGGGTCACATAGATCATCGTTGCCGAGAGCCGCGCATGCAGTGCCGCAAGCTCGGCGCGGGTCGAGCCGCGCAGTTCCGCGTCGAGGTTCGACAGCGGCTCGTCGAGCAGGAAGGCGACGGGACGGCGCACGATCGCCCGGCCGATCGCCACGCGCTGGCGCTGGCCGCCGGAGAGCTGCCCGGGCCGGCGTTCCAGATAGGGCTCGATTTCGAGCATGCGTGCGGCCTCCGCAATGCGCTCGGCGATTTCCGCCTTCGGCATCCGGGTATTTTCCAGCCCGAAGGCGAGGTTCTGGCGCACGCTCATATGCGGATAGAGCGCGTAAGACTGGAACACCATGGCAAGGCCGCGGTCTGCGGCCGGCACGTCGTTGACGACCTTGCCGTCGATGGCAAGCTCGCCGCCGGTCGGTTTTTCAAGGCCGGCAATCATGCGCAGAAGCGTGGACTTGCCGCAGCCGGACGGGCCGACGAAGACGACGAACTCGCCGTCCTTGATCTCCAGGTTGATGTCATGAAGCACGTCGACGGCGCCGAACGACTTGGTCACATTGGTAAGCTTGATGTGGCCCATTTGTGCCCCCTATTTCAGTCCGGTGCCGGCGATGCCGGTGGTGATGAAGCGTTGCAGGAAGATGAAGACGAGAACGACCGGGATCATCGTCACGACCGTCATGGCGAGGATGAAATGCCACTGCACGTTCAGCTCGCCAGAATAGATGCTCAAGCCCACCTGCAGCGTGTAAAGCTCCTTGCGCGACAGCACGATCAGCGGCCAGAGGAAGTCGTTCCAGCGCCAGACGACCGAGAAGATGGCGAGCACCGCAAGCGCCGGCGCGGTCAGCGGCAATATGATGCGCCAGTAGATTTGCCACTCCGACGCCTTGTCCATGCGGGCGGCATCGATCAGCTCGTCGGGGATGGTCAGCATGTACTGGCGCAGGATGAAGACGCCGGTTGGTGTTGCGACTGTCGGCAGGATCACGCCCCAGAGATTGTTGAACAGGCCGAGGGCCGAGACGATCGAATAGAGCGGCACCATGATCACTGAAAGCGGCACCATCAGCGTCGCAAGGATCAGGAGCATCGCGAAGGTTCGGCCGCGGAACTCGTATTTGCTGAGCGCAAAGGCGGCCATCGAATTGACGATCAGCGTGATCAGCGTCGCCGTCACCGTCACGAAGACCGAGTTCCAGAGATAGCGGACGAAATCGAAATGGGTGAAGGGTTCGCTGTAGTTCGAGGTCGCAAACGACATGGTGCGTACCGGCTTGCGATCGGCGATCTTGACCTTGATGATCTCGGTCGGCTTGTCGGGCGAAACCATCTGGGCGACGATGCCGATGCGGCGGACCTCGGCGAGCACCGTCTTGCTGCCATCAGGCATGGTCACTTCGTAAAGGTCGAGCGGCTTGTCGTAGCCGTCGACGGTCGCCTTTTGCGTCACATAGGGCATGATCGAAGGCGGGAACTCGGCAAGCGCTGCCGGCGACTTGAAGGAGGAACCGACGAGCCAGACGGCCGGGCCGAACATGATGAAGAGGCCGCCAATCAGCCACACCCAGGTGAAGACGTCGGTCCAATGCCAGCCGTTGCGGCCGCGGCGACGGAAGATGAATGCGGCGACGCGGCTCATTTGCGGCCTCCCTTGTTTTCGCCTTTGCGGCCAAGGCCAAGTTGCACCAGCGTCAGGATCACCAGCACGACCCCCATCAGGATCGAGGCGGCGGCGGCAAGGCCCGGATTGCGCAGCTGCGTCGCAAAGCCGGTCTCGTAGATGTACTGGGTGAGATAAAGCGTGCTGGTGCCCGGGCCGCCGCCGGTCAGGACATAGACTTCGTCGAAGATCTGCACGGCGCGGATCAGCACGAGCACGACCACGACCAGAAGGTTCGGCATCAAAAGCGGCAGGGTGATGCGCCAGAAGGCGCGCGCCGGCCGGGTGCCGTCCATCTCGGCGGCTTCATAGAGATCCTTCGGGATCGCCTGCAGGCCGGCAAGCAGGATCAGCGTGTAGAAGCCCATATGCGCCCAGATCGACACGCCGACGGCGGCGGCAAAGGACCAGTTGCGGTCGTTGAGCCAGGTGTGTGGCTCGAGGCCGAGGCTGTAGAGGCCGAAGTTGAGCAGGCCCTGGCGCTGCAGGATCCACTTCCAGATGAGGCCGACGACGACAGGCGAAAGCAGCACCGGGAAGAAGAACACCGCCCGCCAGAAGCTGCGCGCCGCAAGCTCGCGGTTAAGGATCAAGGCCGTCACCAGTGAAAACAGGATCATCAGGCTGACCTGCAGCACCACGAACCAGGCGGTGTTGCCGACCGCAGTCCAGAACGTGTCCTCGGCGCAAGAATTCGGGTCGGTATAGTTCGCGCAGTCGAACAGACGCGCATATTGCTCGCCGCCGACGAAGCTGCGGTCCGGCAGGAACAGTGCCGTGCCGCCGGTCATGGAATAGGCGAAGTTGATGAAGAACGGCAGGAGCACGAAGATGCCGAAGATCAACATGTTCGGCAAAAGGAAGAAGGTCGCCATGCCGCCGATGCCGAGGCGGCGTTGCAACCAGCGCAGCGGCGCGTCGATGGCGCCCATCACCAGGCGAACGGGTACCATGACCGCCTCGCCAAGGCCGGAGCCGCTTCCCTTTGGAACATCTGCCTTCATGCTTGGCTTCCTCACCACCCCGCGTGCGCTTGCTGCACGGTACGTACCGGTCAATGCCGGATCTCGGCGCGCTGCCCACTCTACGCGGGCAACGCAACGTGCCGAAGCACGCGTTTGTTTGGTAAGCATGCGCTAACTCAGTCGTTGCCTACACCGCTATGGCGGTCCGGGCGGCATGACGTGTCACGCCACTCGGGCACGTGAAGCGGTGGCTCCGGTCAGTTCCCGCTGTCCTTGACCTTGGTAGCGATGTCGCTGTCGATGCGCGTGAACGCCTCGTCGACCGTCATTTCGCCGGCCGCTGCCTGGCTGACGCGGGTGACGAGCGCGCCGTAGACGGCGTCGGACCAGAGCCAGCCGGGCAGCTTGCGAGCCTCGTCGGAGAGCGACTTGCCCGCCTCGACGAAGCCGTTGAGTGCGGCCTTGGCCTGGGCGTCGTCGGTCTTGAAGTCGAGCCCCTTGGCAAGCACGCCCTTATGCGCCGGCAGGAACAGGGTGCGTTCGGAGAACTCCTTCACGATCGGCTCGCTCGCCAGATAATCCATCACCTTGGCGACTTCCGTCGGGTTCTTGGTGTACTTGATCGCGACAAGGCCGGCGCCGCCGGTCATGCCGGTGCAGTTTGCCGGGCCGCAGGGGCTGCCGGTCGCCACCCAGTCGAAGTTGGTGCCGATCTTCGTCGAGAAGTTCGGAACCTGCCAGGAACCGGAATAGTAGTAGACGAGCTGGCCGTTGATGAAGTCGTCGGCGGCAGCGCGATAGGTGGAACCTGCGGCCGAAACCCAGACATCCTTGCTCATCGTGCCGTCGGCGACCCAGCCGACGAAGGTCTTGAGGAAGCTCTTCGTGCCGTCGTCGAGCGGTGCCGGCTTGCCGTCGCCGCCGATATAGTTGCCGCCATAGGCAAGGTTCGGGCCGCTCAGGCGATGGCCGGAACGGTCGAGCGCCATCGGGAAAGGCACCTGCTGGTTTTCGGCAACCTGTTTGGCAGCCTTTGCCCAATCGTCCCAGGTGGCGTCCTTGCCGGGAATGGCGACGCCCGCCTGATCGAACAGCGTCTTGTTGGCAAAACCGCCGGCAATGGTGATCTGCGTCATGAAGCCGGAGATCTGGTTGGGACCATCAGGCCGCATCCAATCGGCCTGGTCGCCGAAGTTTTGGTCCCAATAGGCGGCGTCGGCGACGAGCGGGCGCAGGTCGAGCCAGTGCTGGCTCTGGGCCTTCAGGTTGGTGACGCGGGCGATATCCGGGCCGTTGCCGGCTTCGAGCTGCACCGGCAGCTGCTCGCGCACGACGCTGTAGGAGACGTTGTCGAGGATCACGTTGATCCCCGGGTTCTCCTTCATGAAGCGGTCGAGCAGGTCTTTCAGCACCTCGCCCTCGACGCCGTCAGAGTACCACATGATGCGCACGTCACCGGCGAGCGCCGCCGTCGACGACAAGAGCCCGACGGCGAGCGCCGCGAGCATTGTTCTGGTCTTCTTCATTGTCTTCCTCCTCCACTTATCTAGACGAGCGTCCTCCCGCTCGTTTGGGGGTTGCGCCGGCTTCTCCCGGCCGGCGCAACTCTTCATCCCTTAGCCGGCGGCCAGCATGGTGACCTCGCCGGCAACGGTGAAATCCTTGGCGGCGATGGTGCGCCCTTCCGCCTCCGTGGCTCCGTCGCCCCGGAAGACGACCCGGCCATATTCGGGGTCGTTGATGACAAGCGATCCGTCACCGGTCTCCTCGACCGCGAGTGCTGCAAATCGGGCTTCGACGCCCGAGAGATCGGTGGCCTCGCAGACGCGGACGATCCAGCGGGTCTTGTGGCCGGCCTGTCGCAGCTCCGCATTGGCCGACGGACCGTCGGTGACGGAGATCAGTTCGCTTGCGCCGATCAGCATCACCGCGCCCCGACCGCTGCGGGCCAGTGCGAGATTGCCCTTGACCCTGCTTTCGTCGAACTCGGCGACCGGGAACCAGGCGTGGCTGAAATCCGGCTGTTCGTTGAAGGCTGAAAAGTCGAGTACGGCCAGCCCCCTGTACTGGTGGGCACGAGGGAGGGTGCCGCAACCACCCCAATAGGATGGCCGGCCGTACCCGAACTGAATGGTTTCGCCCGGATGGTTGATCCAGATCGCCGCTTCGGGGCGTTGGCCAAGGCGCAGGTGCAGCACGGTCTCCTGGTAGCCCCATTCGTTCCAGCGATAATGCGCCGCCGAGCCCATCGCGAAGTGACGGCCCTTGTAGTGATAGAGCGCTGCAAACCGGTTTTCGCCCTGGGCGAAGCGCCATTCCTGATGGGCTGCCTCGTCCTCGTGGCAGGCAACGGCGGCGAGCGCTTCCGGTACGACGAGGCCGTGGTCGCGCAGGCAGACAGCAAGCTGCGGCAGCGCATGCACCCGGCGGCCGTACCAGCCCTTGCCCCAGAGCAGGCGGGAGACACCCGACAGTTCCAGCGAGCGGCCGGCGCAGAGCGTATGCTCGTAGGAGCGCCCCTGGGCTGCCGTCACCATGCCGTGATGGGCGGAGCGGGCGATGATTTCGCAGAGACGGACGATGCCCTTCTTGGCGCGTTCGGCGATATCGGCGTCGGGCGAGAGGGCGGCGAGTGCTGTCAGGCCCTTGAGGTCGATCGGGAAATAGGGCGCCGAGTTGAACTCGGCCATTTCCCAGGCTTCGAAGTGATCGAGCCAGGCGCGAACGCGGGCAGCACCGACGGCGCTTTGCTCAGCTCCCTTGCGGCCCGAGCGGCGGAAGGTCGCCTGCGGGAAGAGGTGGCCGGCCAGATAGGCGGACGTGTGGAAGAGCAGCGCATGGTTTTCCGAGAAATACCACTGCACGTCGTTACCGGGTTCGTCCATCCAGTAGCGGAAGCCAAGGATCGCCTGGTCGATCCGATCCCGCGTCTTTTCACTGATGTCCCTGCCCCAGCTGGTGCGCGACCAGATCAGCGGCACCAGCGAGAAGTCGGCGCAGTCGTGGCAGTCCTCGATCGACGGCAGGATTTCCGTAATCATCGCATCCGTGTCGGCGCCGCCGCGGCCGCTTGCAAGCCTTGCAAAGGCGCGCACCGTGTCGCGTTCGGAGAAGCCCGAGATTTCGTCGAGCGTCTCGGTGATCCGGGCGACAAGCGCTGTCGGCGGTTTTCCCTGGCGGCCGGCATGGCAGATTTCGACGCCGAGCGAGCGCGACGCGACGAAGTCGCCTGCATTAAGCGTGATGCGGAAGTGTCGGAAATCGGCCGGCGTTTCTTCCGATGCGCCGACCCGCAATTTGCGGTCACCGGCCTTCAGCACGAAGTCGTGGTCGAAGCGCTCGGTCGACATGAAGTCGCCTTCGACCGCGACATTGACCTTGACGTCGAGCGGCAGTGCGGCTGCGAAATTGAGCGTGATGTCGCCTTCGAAATAGGCCGTGCGGTCGAAATGCATGCCGTCGAGCGCGGTTTCGATCTGTGCTGCCGCCTCGCTTGCGCAAGGGACGGGAAGGGCTACCCGTGCAGCCGGACCCGAGAGATAGTCGAGCTGGAAGAAATAGCGCGCATCGCGTTCGGCAAGGTCATCGAAGAAGATCGTGATCTCGTTGAGGCCGGCTGCAAGCGGCAGGTCGAACTCGGCCTTGGCTTCCAGGTTGCGGCTATAGGGCGCCATCCAGCCGATTTCGCTGCCGTTCAAAAAGATCACCGCGCCGCCGCAGGTGCCGAGACGGATCTTGGCGATTCCGGCTGCAACGGCTTCGATCGAGGTGCGGGCAAAGGTCGCAAGCCGTGTCGGGCGGAACCAGAAGCCGGAGAGGTCGAGCCTCGGCGATCCGAAGGGCAGCCACCAGCGGGTCGCCTCGAATTTACCGCGCACGTCCGGCCGCTTGCCGCGATAGCGCTCGGCAAAGATCGTGCGGCAGGGATATTCGTGCGGGATGAAGTTCTTGTGCTTGGTCAGGAAGAAGAAGGGGTCCATCTCGCCCTTCATCGGCTGGTCCGGCACGTCGAAGCGCTCTTCGGCAATCGCACCGAGTTGCCAGTAGCCAATCGCCTGCCCCGGAACGAGGCTCTTCTTCAGATGGAAAATCGAATTGCTCATTTCAGCTCAGCCAAGGCTACGGGGGTGACGTCGTTATATTCCTGGTTCTCGCCGGTCATGCCCCAGACGAAGGCATAGGGCCCGGTGCCGGCACCCATGTGGATCGACCAGGCGGGCGAAAGCACGGCGTCACAATCGGCGACGATCAGGTGCCGAGTTTCTCCCGGCTCGCCCATCACGTGGACGACGCGGTCCTCGGGCGCCATGTCGAAATAGCAATAGGCCTCCATGCGGCGCTCGTGCACATGCGGCGGCATGGTGTTCCAGGCGCTGCCTTCGGCAAGGTCGGTGATGCCCATCAGAAGCAGGCAGGAGGGCATGACCTCCGGATGGATGTACATGACGAGGCGGCGCTTGTTCGAACGCCTGACGTCGCCAAGCTCGATGGCCTTCGCTTCCGCCCTCTTGATCAACCGGTGCGGCAGATCGGCGCCGGCGGGCACCGAGTTCATGTAGAAGCGCGCCGGGCGATCGGCGGTCTCGCTGGAGACGACGATCTCTTTGGCGCCGCGCCCGATATAGAGCACATCGCGGTTTTCGAGCGTGAAGTGCTTACCGTCGACGGTGATCGTGCCGGTGCCGCCGAGATTGGCGATGCCCATCTCGCGCGCCGAAAGCAGATAGGGCGTGCCGATGTCGGCGCCCGATCCGAAGGAGACGCTCTTGGTCTTCGGCATTGCGCCGCCGAGGATCAACCGGTCGACATGGGTATAGGTGAAATTGACAGTGTCTTCCGCGAAGAGATCGCTGATCAAGAACTCGCGGCGAAGCCGCGCCGTGTCGTATGTCTTGATGTCTTCGGGATTGGCCCCGTAGAGAACCTTCATCGTCATGCTGCCTGTCCTTCCGCGCCGACATGATGCAGGGCTTCGGAAAGGCACAGGATTGCCAGTGCCTGGCCATAGCCGGTCGGCTGAATGGGGATGTCCTTGTAAAATTGCAGGTCGTGGCCCATGCGCGTGCCGTAAGACACGTTGAGCACGGTACCGGTCTCGTCGATGTTGCGCATCACGGCGTCCAGCGCCCGCAGGCCGGCGGCGCGCCAGACCGGCGTGCCGTAGCCGAGGCGGTAACCTTTCAGCAGACCGTAGCCGATGCCGGCGGTCGCCGAGATCTCTTCATAGGAACTTGCATCGTCGAGCAGCGTACGCCAGGCGCCCGAAGCGGTCTGTAGCGGCAGGAGCGCTTCGACCTGGGTGACGAGCATGCCGCGCAGGTATTCTTTCACCGGTGCGGCGATCTCAGCGAGATCGAAGAGATCGAGCATGCCGGCGGTGATCCAGGCATTGCCGCGGGCCCAGCGGGCACGGGCGAAATTGTGCCGGCCGTCGAAGGTCCAGCCGTGGAACCAGAGACCCGACTGGGTGTCGGCGAGATAGCGGGCATGGACGAGAAACTGCCGCGAGGCCTCGTCGACCAGTTCGCGCCGGCCACTTGCCTGGCCGTAGGACGCGAGGAAGAGGGCGACCATGTAGAGTGTGTCGTCCCAGAGTTCGTTGTCGTTGACCTTGTCGGAGACGTGATGCTCGAAACCGCCTTCCGGCGTGCGGCCCATTTCGCTCATCACCCGGTCCGCCCATTCGTCGAGCAGCGGCTTCCAGCGCGGGTTTCCGGTTTTCGCCCAGAGCACGGAGAGGCCGAGCATCGGCGCGGTCGTGTTGACGTTGAGTTCCGGCAGGCCGGCGGCCAGACGGCCTTCGTACCACCCCTCGATCAACTGGCGGATATCGTTGCGACCGGTGAACAGCCAGAGCTTGATCAGGCCATAGAGGCCGACGCCCTGCGGCCACTCCCAGCTGTCGAAGCTGATGTAGTCGCCGGCGGTCCCATCGAGGTTCGGCTCGTCGAACCGGCCGTCATGCTTGAGACCGGTCATGCCGGCAACAAGACGATCGAGACCCAAACGAATGTCGTGGGCATTCAGGCCCATGGCGTTCCTCCTCCTTAGCCGCTCTTCCCTCGGCTTTCTTGAGAGAGATAAAGGCATGACGATTTTAGTTGCGCAATATGAAAATTTTTCTCAGTATTGTGGCAAGGGAGAGCCGAATGATCACGAAACCGCTGCCGGGCAAACGCGGGAAGAAGAGCAAGAAGGTGCGGTTGGAGGATATCGCCGAGGCTTGCGGCGTGTCCCTGAGTACGGCGTCACGGGCGCTCGCCGGCGAAAAGGGCGTGCGTGCCGAAATCCGCCAGAAGGTGCTGGAGGCGGCGAAGAACGCCAACTACGTCATACCGACAGCGGTCGCGGGGCAGAAGGTCATCGTAGCCGCGTCGAGTGCGGCGATGATCGACTATGTGCGCAACCAGTTCACCCACTATGTGCTGGAGGGGCTGAAGGAGCGGGCACAGGCGCTGGATCTCGAAATCGTCACCCGGCCCATTGCTGACCGGAACGAAGAGCTGGCCGTGCTTGCCGAGGCCGAAGGCGACGAACAGGTTGCCGGTCTCTTGTTTCTGACCATTGACGACGAGGGCATGCTGGCGGCGACGCGCGGCTTCGACAAGCCGGTGGTGCTTCTAAACAGCGACGACCCGTTCATGCGGCTGTCGAGCGTCACGCCGTGCAACCGCTCGAGCGCGCGTCTTGCGACCGACCATCTGACCGAACTCGGACATGAGCGCATCCTGTTTTTGATGCGGCCGGGGCGGCGCACCATCGAGCGGCGCTACGAGGGCTGGCGCGATGGCCTGCTGGCGAAGGGCTTGCCTATCGATGACGACCTGCTCGTCACCGTCGAGGACTGGCTGCCGGAACTGGCGATGCAGGCGCTGATGCAGCGCATCGCCGAGCGCGGGCTCGATTTTACAGCGGTTCTTGCCGCGGGCGACAGCCTTGCCGTCGGCGCCATGGTCGGCATCCAGCAGAAGGGTTTTTCGGTTCCGGGCGACGTCTCGGTCATGGGCATGGACGACCTGCCGCAGGCGGCCTTCCTCAACCCGCCGCTGACGACCATGCACATCCCGATGCGCGAGATCGGCTCGGTCGCCCTTGATCTCCTGCGCGACACGCTCTCCGGCATCCCAGCGCCACCGCGCCGGGTGGAGCTTGCCTGCCACCTTGTGCCGCGCGCCTCGACGGCGCCGCCACGCGGCGCCTAAGCGCCCGGTGGAGCTGTTACGAGAGCCAGCCCGGCAACCGCGCCGGCACACGGCCCGTCAGCGCCGCCTCGACGCAATCGGCAAGACTGCCGAAGCGAACGGCACGGCCGGAGAGGCCTGGGCCGTAATGGGCGTATTTGCCGGAATTGGTCATCAGCGCCCGGGTCTTCGTCGGGAAGACCGGCTCGGAGATCGAGCACCAGCAGAGATCCGGAAGCACCTGGATGCCGCTTGCCTGGAGCCGCCCGAGCACGCCTTCCTCCCGCGCGGCTGCAATCGCATCCCGTCCGGCGGTGACGATGACGGCGACATCGCCGTGCCGCGTGCGGCCGTCGAAGGCATCGGCGAGCGCCCGGCATTCCTCGAGCGAGGCGTGCGGGCTGCCGATGGCGACAAGTTCGATTTCAGCCGGTCCTTCGTTGAAATGCACCCACGCCTCAGCCATGTCGGCGCGCGTGATGGTCACGTGGTCGGCGTCTGCGGCAGCGGCGCCTTCAGCTTCAGGGGTGACGCCCTCGACGTGCAGCATCGGAGCGGCTGACGTGGTGCCGAAGGCGGCGCAGAGCGCCTTCAGGTCGTCGCGCGAGGGCCTTGCGGGGCCAAGGCCGCGCAGCAGCGGGATGCGATCCGGCGCGGCCTTGCCGGCGAGATAGCCGATCAACGGCCAGAAGGCGTCGTCGATCGCCTTGGGGAGTTCGACGTCGATGATGCGTTTGGCCTTGCGCGGTGCATCGAGATAGACACCGCAAAGCGGCGCGCGGCCGGTGAGCGCGATGCAGAGGTCGAGAAAGTCAGGATGCTTTGCCGTGCGGGCGCCAAGCACTGTGTTGGCGAAGATCACGGCGTTTGACTCCGCCCATGCAATCGACTCTCCGGCCTTCGGCGCGCTGTCGAGCAGATAGGGCGAGCAGGTGAAGGTCGGGCGGCAGCCCATGCGCACATAGGCATCGGCCAGGCGCGCGGCTGGATCGCCAAAGCTCTCCGGCACGCCCTGCGCCTGCCAGTTGGCGCGGTCGACCGAAATCGCGTTCATCGTCGTTGGCACGCAAACCTTGGCGCCCATGTCGGCCATCTTCTCGGCGAAGGTGAGGTTGGCGGGGCTCGCGTAGATGCAGCCGTCGATATGGCCCTGGACGACGTCGACCAGCTTTTCAGCGCCCTGCCCAGCCGCCATCGCCGCGATGATGCGCATGGCCTGCTGCACCGCGATGCCGTCGCGGCCGTCAAGCATCGCCCGGTCGTTCTCTGTCAGGTCGAGCGCCGTCGTCGCCGGTGGTTCGACCGCGATGGTCAGGCCGTCCGCTTCAATGGCTGTGTCGCTGATGCGGGCCGACTTCGCCTCGGAAAGCGCCTTGAAGGCGTCGCGGGAAAGCCTGAGGACCGGCAAGGACTTGCCGAACATCTCGGCCGCAATCAGCGCGCCGAGCGTCAGCACGTCCTCAGCCTCGCAGAAGACCAGCGCTGCCGGTGCGCGGCCGGTCAGCGCCATGTCGAGCAGAACGCCCGAACCGGTGCACGAGCCGCGGCTCGACGGCATCATCAGGATGCCGCCGGTGAGACAGAGGCCATGCAGCGGATGGTGCACGTCGATCACCCGGCCGGTCGCCGGATCGACCCCGCCCCAGAAACTCAACGCCTCCTCGGTGGCGATGATGGCGCCATCGGCGGAGCCGGGAAGAATGCTGCGGGCGGAGATCGCTTGGGTCATTTTACGACAAATCCATGAGCAAAGGGGTCGCGGTCATCGATGAAGATGGTGTTGATGCCGGTCATGCGGGCCCAACCGGCAATCGACGGGATAATGGCGTCACGGCCGGCGACCTTGGTCGCCGCCTCGACGCGGCCCTTGAAAAGCGAGCCGATGATCGACTCGTGCACGAAGTCGTCACCAACCCCAAGCTTGCCCTTGGCGGCAAGCTGCGCCATTCGCGCCGAGGTGCCGGTGCCGCAGGGCGAACGGTCGATCGCCTTTTCACCGTAGAAGACGGCGTTGCGCGCATGCGCTTCGGCCTGCGTCGGCTTGCCGGTCCACTGGATGTGGCTGAGACCCTGAATTTCCGGATGCTCCGGATGGACGAACTCGTACTTGGCGTTGAGCGCTGCGCGCAGCTTCGGGCTCCAGCCGACCAGTTCGCCGGCCGTGTGGTCGGCCATGTCGCGAAAATACTTCTGCGGCTCGACGATGGCGTAGAAATTGCCGCCATAGGCGACGTCGACGACGATCTCGCCGAGACCCTCGACCTCGGCCGTTAGCCCTTCGGCATAAAGGAAGCCCGGCACGTTGGTGAGGCGCACCTCTTCGACGAAGCGGCCCTCCTGGCGATAGGTGATGTCGACCTTGCCGGCAGGCGCGTCGATCGACAGCTTGCCCGGCTCGCGCGGGGTGATGAGCCCGTTCTCGATCGCCATGGTGATGGTCCCGATCGTGCCGTGGCCGCACATCGGCAGGCAGCCCGAGGTTTCGATGAACAGCACCGCGACGTCACAGTCCGGCCGCGTCGGCGGATAGAGGATCGAGCCCGACATCATGTCGTGGCCGCGCGGTTCGAACATCAGGCCGGTGCGGATCCAGTCGAATTCGCGCAGGAAATGCGCCCGCTTCTCCAGCATGTTTGCGCCTTCGAGCCGCGGCCCGCCGCCGGAAACGAGGCGGACGGGATTGCCGCAGGTGTGGCCGTCGATGCAGGAGAAGGTGTGGTTGGCCATGATCGAAACTCTGTCAGAAACGTTGCGGCGAGAAGGGTTTGATGTCGATGGCCGGCTGGTGGCCGGTCAAGAGGTCGGCAACGAGCCGGGCGGTGCCGGCCGATTGTGTGAGGCCGAGGTGGCCGTGGCCGAAGGCGTAGATCACGCGGTCGGTGGCACGAGCGCGGCCGATCGCCGGAAGGCTGTCGGGCAGCGACGGGCGGAAGCCCATCCATTGCACGCCACCCTCGCTCTTCAGGCCCGGCAGGAAGGTCTGCGCCTTCTTCAGCATGGCCTCGGAGCGGCGGAAGTTCGGCGGCAGCTTCAGGCCGCCGAGTTCGACGGCGCCGCCGACGCGAATGCCGGTCGAAAGCCGTGTGACGACGAAGCCGTGACCGCCGAAGGTGACCTGGGTGCGCAGATCAAAGGCGTTCTGCGGCAGCGTGGTGTTGTAGCCGCGCTCGGTTTCAAGCGGGATGCGCTCTCCGAGCGTACGGGCGACCCGGTGCGAGAAGGCACCGGCCGAAAGCACGACGTGAGCGGCGCGCCGCGTGTTGCCGTCCTTGCTCGTCAGCTCCACGCCACCGCCGATCGGCTTCAGGCCCACGACCTCGGCACGCTCGATGACGCCGCCCCTGGAGCGGAAGTGGTCGGCGAGTGCCAGCGTGTAGAGCTTGGGATCGGCGATCGAGTACCAGCCGGGGGTAAAGGTGCCGTGCGTGAAACGCGACGCGAGCCCGGGCTGGATCTCGGCCATTTCGGCCGCCCCCATGTGGCGGAACTCGATGCCGTGTTCGGCCCGTGCCTTCCAGCCGGGAAGCGATGCCTTGATCTCCGCCTCGCTTTCATAAACCTGGAGATTGCCGTCCTTGTACAGCATCGGCAGAGTGCCGGTCGCCGACAGGAAAGGTACCAGTTCGGCCTTGGAAAGATCCATGATCGCCGTCTGCGCTGTCGTCGAGTGGGCGACGCGGCTCGGCGAGCAGGCCCGCCAGAAGCGGAACATCCAGGGCGCGATCTGCGCGGCATAGGCCGGCGGAACGCTCAAGGGTCCGAGCGGGTCGAGCAGCCACTTCGGCGCCTTCTTCAGGATGCCTGGCGAGGCGAGCGGCAGGATGTCGGTGAAGGCGAAGGCTCCGGCGTTACCCGCCGAGGCACCTGCCGCCGGGCCTTCCCGGTCGAGCACGGTGACGTGAAGCCCCCGTGCCTGGGCGGCGATCGCCGCCGAAAGGCCGACGACGCCGGCGCCGATGACGATGACGTCAGGCTGAAATGCATCCTTCATGATCGGCTCAGTGCGTCGCTGCGAGGAACTTCTTGAGTTCCGGGTCCTTCGGCGCGCCGAAGAGCGCTTCCGGTGCTGCGATTTCGGCCATCACGCCCTTGTGGAAGAAGGCGACCCGGTCAGAGACTTCGCGGGCAAACTTCATCTCGTGGGTGACGCAGATCATCGTCATCCCTTCTGACGCAAGCATGCGCAGCGTGTCGAGCACTTCACCGACGAGTTGCGGGTCGAGCGCCGAGGTCACTTCGTCAAACAGCATGTATTCCGGCGACATGGCGAGCGCGCGGGCAATCGCCATGCGCTGCTGCTGGCCGCCCGACATGCGGGTCGGGTAGACTGAGAGCTTCTCGCCGAGGCCAACGTGCGTGAGTTGCTTGACGGCGATCTCCTCGGCTTTCTCCTTGGAGAGGCCGAGCACCTTGCGTGGCGCCAGCGTGACGTTTTCAAGCACTGTCAGGTGCGGGAAAGCATTGAACTGCTGGAAGACGATGCCGAGCTTGCTGCGCAACTTGTTGAGGTTTGTCGATTTTGCGTGGACCTCGGTGCCGTCGACGAGGATGCGGCCGGCATCGATCGGCTCGAGACCGTTGATGCAGGTGAGCAGCGTCGACTTGCCGGAACCGGAGCCGCCAATAATGGTCAGCACCTCGCCCTTGTTGACGGTGAGGTCGATGCCTTTGAGAACCTCCAGCGAGCCGAAGGATTTGCGAACGTTCTGGATCTCAATCATTGGACCACCGTTTTTCAAGGTAACCGCCGAGCCGGGCGATCGGGAAGCTGATGAGGAAGTAGATGGCGCCGCAGATCAGAAGGATCAGCAGCGGCTCCTGGAGGCGGGTGACGAGCACCTGCGAGGCGCGCAGCAACTCGATCAGGCCGAGCCAAAGGACGAGTGCCGAGTCCTTCATGACGCCGAGCGTGAGACCGATCCAGGAGGGCAGCGAGACGCGTGTCGCAAGCGGCGCCACGATGTAGCGCATGTCCTGCCACCAGGTCATGCCGAGCGAACGGGCCGCACGGCGCGTCGTCGGCGGAACCGAGGAAATGCCGCCGCGTACGATCTCGGTGCAATAGGCGGCCGTATAGAGCGACAGCACCACGCAGGAGGTCGTGAACGGCGCCCAGCCGAGCTTGGCGATCGCCTGGAAGGCGTTCGCCAGCACCAACTGGATGAGCAGCGGCACCGAACGGAAGACGTCGAGCACGAAGGTAAGCGGCGCGCCCCAATAGGGGCCGACCTGGTTGCGCACGACGCCGAAGATGATGCCGAGCACGGTGCCGGCCGTCACGGAGACGGCGGTGACCGCGAGCGTCATCAGGGCGCCCTGCAATAGGAAGCCGAGATCAGCGAGGGTGAGGGCGGTATTGAACATCTCTCACCTCTCCTAGTAGCGGAACATGCGCGCGGCGAGCAGACGTGCTCCGAGCGTCACGGCCTTGGCGATCAGGTAGTAGATCACCGCGGCGATTGCGAAGAATTCGAACGTGCGGAACGAGCGGGCGTTCAGCTCCTGGGTGATGCCGGCGAGATCGGTGTTCATGCCGACCGTGACGCCGAGCGAGGTCATCAGGATTGCCCAGACCATCTGGTTGGTGACGGGCAGGAAGGCGATGCGCAGCATCTGCGGCATCACGATGTAGCGGAAGGCCTGGACCGACGTCATGCCGAGCGATCGGCCGGCGCGCGTCTGGGTCTCGGGAATGGCCTTGAGCGCACCGCGGAAATTCTCAGCGAGATAACCGGCATTGTTGAAGGCGATCCCGACCAACAGTGCCATATAGGGGCTCAGATGGATGTTGAAGTTATTGAAGCCGATTTGAGCCATATAGGGCGCCAGATAGATATTCAGGCCGCCGAGGCCAAAATGGGCCATGTAGATCTGGAACAGCGCCGGCGTGTTGCGGGCGATCTCGACCCAGGCAGTGGCGAAGCCACCGAGGATGCGATTGCCGGACAGGCGGCAGGCCGTGAGCGCCAGCGCCAGTGCCAGGCCGATGACCATCGAGAGCAGGGCCACCTGCAAGGTGACCAGCGCTCCGTCGAGCATCTGCGGCAGGGCTTTCAGCGCCTGGTTCCAATGGAAGGTATAACTGAACATGTTTCGTCTCGCCTCTTCGGAAACGAAGAGCGGCGCGAGCCAGAGCGGGATGAGGAAAAGTGTCTGCGGTTTTCCGCCCGCATCCCGCTCTAACTTATAGATCGATCACGTTCATGATTTTGGGTCGTTGGACCCAAAATCATCGTGATCTGACTTCGCGCCGCCAAATGGACGGCAGATTAGCGGTATACGCCCTTTGCCGTCAGGTCGGGAAGCTCGCCGCCGACCCACTTTTCATAGAGCTCAGCATAACGGCCGGTACGGACCTGCTGGTTGATGAAAAGGTTGAGGAAGTTGATGAAGCCGTATTCTTCGCGGTTGGTGAAGAGCGCGACATAGTCTGTGTCGAACGGCGCCTTGCCGACGACGGCAATGCCCGGGAACTTGCCGGTCTTGACGTTGGCCTGGGCAACCGTCGAGGTCGAAACCGTGGCGTCGATCTGGCCCTGGCTGAGCGCCAGGAACACGTCGGCCTGGGTCTGGTACGGACGGAATTCGCCTGCACCCCATTCCTTGACCTGCTTTTCGAGCGCGATCGCTTCGAACGTGCCGGCGGTGGCGCCGACGACCTTGCCCTTCATGTCTTCGAAGGACTTGACGCCCGACTTTTCGTTGGCGGTGACGGCCATTTCGAAGGCGAAGTAGGGGATCGTCATGCCGACGGTCTTGGCGCGCTCAAGCGTGTCGGAGGTCGAGGCAACACCGACGTCGACACGGCCCGACATCAGGGCGGGGATACGCTCCGGGAACGGGGTCTCCACGATTTCGGCGGTGACGCCGAGTGCCTTGGCAAGGTCGTTGCAGTAGTCGACGTCGAAGCCGATCGGGTTGTTGTTCTCGTCGCGAGAACCCATCGGCGGGAAGTCGAGTACCACTGCACAGCGCAGCGTACCCGAGCCGATGACGTCATCCAGCTTGTCGGCATGGGCCTGGCTGGTCAGAGCAGCGGCCGCAACGAGGCCGAGCGCGAGCACCGAAGTCTTCATTATCTCTCTCCCTGAAATGAGTGCCGTTTGACGGCTGACGCACTATTCCGTTTTAGAGAACGTAAATCAATAGAAAAATACAAGTAGTATACAAAAAGTATATGATCGTAACGCAGAATGTGCGCAGGGATCCCATTTGTTTCGCCAAATGGGGTCCCTGCGCAGCGATCTGTCGTGTGACGAAAGTGAGAGCGTGGTGCGTACGGGGAAACCGCACGCATTTTTCCTCGCTCCGTTTTAGCCCTGGAAGTCCTCGGGCAGCAGCGCTTCCGGCATGTTCTGGTAGGAGACCGGACGCAGGAAGCGACGGATCGACAGGGTGCCGACGCTGGTGGCGCCGAAATTGGTCGAGGCCGGATAGGGGCCGCCATGGACCATGGAATCGACCACCTCGACGCCGGTCGGGAAGCCGTTGACGAGCACGCGGCCGGCCTTGCGCTCGAGGATCGGCCGCAGGCGGCGGGCCGTTTCGAGGTCGCCCTCATCCATGTGGAGCGTGGTCGTCAACTGCCCTTGGAAACCACGGGCAAGCTGTTCCATTTCGCCAGTCGAGCCGACACGGACCACGAGGCCGAGCGGGCCGAAGACCTCTTCACCGAGCGCATGGTCGCCAAGGAATTGCTCGCCGGTCGTCTCATACAGGTTCGGCGACGCCGAACGGCCGGAGGATTCGGTCGTCAGCAGCGGCTTGACGGCGTTGCGGCTTTCAAAGTGCGCCTTGCCGTCGTGATAGGCCTTGCCGATGCCGTCCGTCAGCATCGTCTGCGGTGCGACCTTGGCGAGCGCCTCGACGGCGGCCGTCGTGAAGCGGTCTGCGTCAGCGCCTTCGACGACGACGGCGATGCCGGGATTGGTGCAGAACTGGCCGGCACCCATGGTGAGCGAACCCGCCCAGCCCTGGCCGAGCGTTTCGGCGCGGGCCTTCAGCGCTTCCGGCAGCAGGAACATCGGGTTGACCGAGCCGAGCTCGCCGAAGAACGGAATCGGCTCAGGGCGGGCGGCGCAGAGATTGAAGAGGGCGCGGCCACCAGCGAGCGAACCGGTGAAGCCGACAGCCTTGATCAGCGGATGCTGCACCAGCGCTTCGCCGACCTGGCGGTTGCCGCCCTGGATCAGCGAGAACACGCCCGGGTGAACGCCGGTCTTGCGGATGGCGGCTTCTACGGCCTGCGCAACGATCTCACCGGTGCCGGGATGGGCCGAGTGGCCCTTGACGACCACGGGGCAGCCGGCAGCAAGGGCGGCAGCGGTGTCGCCGCCGGCGGTCGAGAAGGCCAGCGGGAAGTTCGAGGCGCCGAAAACGGCGACCGGGCCGATCGGCCGCTGGATGAGGCGGATTTCAGGCCGCGGCGCCGGCTGGCGCTCGGGCAGGGCCGCGTCGAAGCGACGGTCGAGATAGTCGCCCTTCTCGATGTGGTCGGCAAAGAGGCGGAGCTGGCCGGTGGTGCGGCCGCGCTCGCCCTGCAGGCGGGCTTCCGGCAGGCCGGTTTCCTGGGTGCCGATCTCGGTGATCGCCTCGGCGCGCGCCTCGATCTCATCGGCGATCGCGCGCAGGAAGGCGGCGCGTTCCGCGCGGGTCGAATAGCCGTAGCTCAGGAACGCTTCTTCGGCGGCTTCGGCAGCCCGGTTGACGAGGTCCACGGTGCCGGTGGCAAACTGATGGACCGGGCCGTGGGCGGGAACGGACGCGAAAGTGCCCGCTCCGTCGAGCCATTCGCCGGCAACCAGGTGTTTTCCTTTGGGGGTGAAGGCCATCTTGCGATCCTTTCTTGCGATCCCGGATTGCCTTTTGTGGCAGAGGAGATCATGGCTGAATTGCACTTGTCGGATCTTTGTATACTATATGTATGCAGAACATCAATCGTCTGACTGGCTCATCCGGATCAGGCGCAGCATTTGAAAAGGGAGAGAGATGAGCGAGACCAACACCCTGACGATCGCGGCACTGTTTCAGCGCGTCGAGGCGATCTTCCGCAAGGCGGGCCTCAACGACGTCCAGGCGGGCGCACTTGCCCGTGTCATCGTCGCCGGCGAGCGTGACGCCTGCAAGTCGCACGGCATCTACCGCATCGAAGGGGCGCTGCGCACGGTCAAGGCCGGCAAGGTCAAGTCGGATGCCGTGCCGGAACTCGATGCGGGCGAAGGCTCCGCTATCGTCAAGGTCAACGCCAGGGGCGGTTTCGCCAATCCGGCCTTCGAGCTTGGCCTGCCGGTCCTTGCAGAGCGCGCCCGTACGCTCGGGGTTGCCGCCCTCGTCATCAACGACTGCACCCATTTCTCCGCGCTCTGGCCGGAAGTCGAAGGCTTGACGGGCGAGGGCCTTGCCGGCCTCGTCATGTGCCCGAGCTATGCGACGGTCGCCCCGACCGGCGGCAACAAGCCGCTGCTTGGCACCAATCCGTTTGCCTTCGGCTGGCCGCGCCAGGGCAAGTCGCCCTACGTCTTCGACTTCGCGACTTCGGTTGCCGCCCGCGGCGAGATCGAGCTGCACCGCCGCGCCGGCAAGCCACTGCCTGAGGGCTGGGCGATCGACGCCGAAGGCAATCCGACGACCGATCCGGAAGCGGCCCTTGCCGGCGCCATGCTGCCCTTCGGCGGGCACAAGGGTTCTGCGATCGGCACCATGGTCGAGCTTCTCGCCGGCATCATGATCGGCGACCTCACGAGCCCGGAAGTGCTCGACTATCTCGGCACCACGACGCTTGCGCCCTTCCATGGCGAACTGATCGTCGCCTTCTCGCCGGAGAAGTTTGCAGCCGGCCGTCCGGGAGATCCCTTTGCCCGCGCCGAAGTGCTGTTCGAGGCGATCGTCGGCCAGGGCGCGCGTCTTCCTTCACAGCGCCGCTTCGTCGCGCGCGCCAAGTCGAGGGCCGAAGGCGTCGTGCTCAACCAGGCCGAGACGGAACAGCTCGACCGGCTGCTCGCGCTCGGATTGGATGCTGTCGCGTAAAATCCAATCCGCGGCATCCGGCTCGTCTGGCGCTCGGCAGAACGAATGCCGCCTACCGGCGGCACGGCTCAGACTAAAATGCGGAACCAGATTGCTCCGGTTCCGCATTTTGCGATTCCGCCAATGGCATCGGGCGGCAACACCACGAGACCTCCGCGACCCGGTCGAAAGCCCGCCGATGCTCCTTTCGGCGACATGCGTCACGGCAGCAGTGATCGTGCCGTTGGCGTTAGCCGCAAAACTTCGTTCTTTCGCCACGTCCTGCGCTCCATTTCCGCAACGACCTCCGCCGTCCAGCTCTCGGACTGCGCGAGCGCGGCAAGGTGGGTCTCGTATGCAGCCAAACTGGGGAAAGCGGAAAACCAGACGAAGACAGTCTCACCCTCGCGAACCGGCAGTCTGGGGAAGGTGTTCGGGCTCTGCTCGGTGACCAACGCGGCCAATACGGTGGCGGAGGCTCGCACCAGGTGTGGCTTTACGGTGTTCTCAAAGAACCTTGCAAACGCCTCCTCCGTCCGTGGTGCGAGATAACAAGTCGTCGCAACCACGAGACTGCGCTGTCCATCTGCCGCGCCGGGCTGGGGACGCGTCGCGCGCAATGGCGCAAAGCCGACCTCGGGCGATGCGGGCCGCAGAAGCAGAACGTTGTCAGAATTGATCATCGTACCATTCGCATGGTCGCGGTAAGCGGCCCACACTGGGCCGGTATAGAACGCGTTCAGCGCCGCGGCGCGAGACGGCATGTCGCTGAAGCCTCTTAGCCATACGAAGCTGTCGGGATCATCAAGGTCGCGAAATTGGCCCATCACGCACATTCCCTGTGCTTCCTGGGGTTCAATGAACTCGCGATCGAACAGGTCGATCAGCGTTTCCCTGGCTTGCGGTCGAAGCCGATACCGTCGCAGTTCGATGATCGCGTCGGCTTTGTCGCGCACGGCCCGCGCTATTGATTGCTCTTGATTCATGACAGTCACGTGCATTCCTCCACAAAACAGGACAAGTGTCCGGTTTTAAATACAGGACAGTTGTCCTGTTTTGTCAATCTGCTATAGATCGGAAAGAACGGAGGGAACTCATGGCGGAACGACCGACCTCACCACATCGGCGCACGAACGATCCGGAGGGGCTAAGGCAGCGGCTTGTGGATACGGCCTACGCTGCCTTCACGACGCGTGGCTACCATTCCAGTGCGCTGCATGAATTGAAGCGCGATGCGGGCGTCACCGGTGGTGCGCTTGCCCATCACTTCCCCACCAAGAGGGCCCTTGGCCTCGCCGTCATTCAGGACCGTGTGGCGGAAGCCGTCGAGTTGACCTGGATTGCGCCCGTCAGAGCTGCGATGACGACGGCCGAAGGGATCCAGGAGGTGTTTGCAACGATCATTTCCGAACTGGAGCGGAAGGGAGCTGTGTCTGGCTGTCCGTTGAACAACCTCGCGCTTGAACTGTCGCGGGAGGACGAGGCTTTTCAAGCCGCGATCGAGGCGATTTTCTTGCGCTGGAGGACCGCCATCGCCGACAAGCTGAGGGCCGACCTTCGTTCAGACAGCATCGACGATTTCGACGCTGAGGCCATGGCAACCCTGGTCGTGGCAGCCTATTCCGGCGCAATGGCGATGGCGAAAGCATCCCAGTCCGTGGCTCCCCTGAAGATCTGTGGCGAGCAGCTAACGTCGATCATTCAAAATCAGACGTCGCAGGGGCACAGAGCTTAGGGGCGAGGCACTCGCTGCCTCTCACGTCCTTCAGGTCTTTGCACAAAAATGAACCCCCTGGATCCTTGCGGATAGGGGGTTCAGCAGCAACGTCACCTGAGATTCCACACTTTGGCGAGCCTCCGGCCGGGAAGTCTTCGCTCTAGCGTGCGTCAGCCGATGATCAGGCCTTGTACTTCTGGACGGCGCCCGGGAGCTTGCTCCACTCGGCGTACCAGCTGTTAAACAGCTTGAACTGGGCTTCAACATAGCCGCGCTGGCTGTCGGAGAGTACGTCGCTCTCGTTGAAGTGCAGCGTGTATTCCTTGTCGCCCTTCAAGACCATCATGTGCTTGAAGTAGAGAACGAGGTCCGGGCCTTCGTCGAAGGAGGAGAGAACCGCGAGCGCCTGTTCCAGTTCCAGTGCGCGCTGGCGGGCGTCGACGTCGCCTTCGGCGGCCGCACGCGACAGGTTACACATGTGGATGACTTCCTTCGGCAGTACGCAGCCGATGCCGGTGATGGCACCCGTTGCACCGCAGTTGACGAAGCCGTGGAACACGGCCGTGTCGACGCCGATCATCAGCGAGACGCCATCGTCACGGCTGGTGATGTTCTCGGCCGCATAGCGCATGTCGGCGGCGCCGCCGAATTCCTTGAAGCCGACGAGGTTCGGATGTTCGGCGCGCAGCGCGAAGAACAGGTCGGCGCGGGTGGCAAAGCCGTAGTAGGGGCTGTTGTAGATGACAGCCGGCAGGCTCGGGGCGGCCGAAAGAATGGCCTTGAAGTGGTTCTTCTGGGCGGCGACGACCGAACCGCGCGACAGCACGCGTGGGATGACCATCAGGCCCTGTGCGCCAACCTTCTCGGCATGGGCTGCGTGAGCGACGGCCGAAGCGGTGTTGACGGCGCCGGTGCCGACGATAACCGGAATGCCGGCCTTGACCAGGCGCTCGACGCCTTCCATGCGCTGAGCATCGGTCAGGAGCGGCCAGTCACCCATCGAGCCGCAATAGACGACGGCGGACATGCCCTGAGCGATCAGCTCCTTGCCCTTGCGCACCAGCGCGTCGAAATCAGGCGTGCGGTCTTCCTTGCAGGGGGTCATCAGCGCCGGGATGACGCCGGTGAAAATCTGAGCCTTCATCTGAAACTCCTCTCGGCTTTGTTCTCGGGGCAAGGAGGCGTGCGCCCTTGCCGTTGATCCAGACAATAGCCGTTTGTATTTTATTTGTCGACAAGAAAAATACAAAGCCCGCTACAGGGCGATATCGAGCTTGTTGTTGCGGGCAAAAAGCTTCTGCACCTGCTCGACGATTTGCTCGGCATGCGCCTTGCCGAGACGGTCCGCCGTCTCGACGTCACGCGCCGCGATCGCCGCGATGATCGCCTCATGTTCGTCGACGAAGCGCTGCGGGAATTGTTCCTCATAGGATTGGTAATAAAGACGCAGGATGCGCCGGCCCTCGTCCAGCAGTCGGCGGAACAGGCTCGTGAAATAAGGGTTGCGTCCGGCCTCGGCGATCGCCGCGTGGAACGCGGCATTGGTGGCGATCATCGTCAGTGCGTCGCGCGATTGGACGGCGGCCGCATAGTCCTCGTGGAAGCCGCGGATGACGGCGAGATCTTCCGGGCGATGGTTCTGCGCCGCAAGCCTGGTCGTGACCCGGTACATAAGAACAAGTGCGTCGAAGAACGGGTTCAGGTTGAGGAAGTCGATGTTGGCGACCATCGTCGACCGGTTCGGCAAGGTATCGATTAGCCCTTCGCCGGCAAGCCGCACCAGCGCCTCGCGGATCGGCGTGCGCGACATCTTAAGGCGCTCGGCAAGCTGGACCTCGTCGATCGGACTGCCGGGCGGCAGGACCAGATCAAGGATCTCGTCGCGCAAGAGGTCATAGACCATCTTCACGCCGGATCCGCGCTTGCGTTCGGGGGTGGGGCTGTTGTCGGTGTCGATATCGGCCATGTCAGATTCCTTTGTCGACAAAAGAAATACTTGTCTCTGTCGTCCGGATCAACAGCTTCCGTCGCAACGATTGTGCGAGGCTGACATATTCGAGTGCACGCGCCTGTTGCGTCGGCCGCCCCAACCGCGTGGCCACGCCGCACGGGTCTGGCATCTGGGGCGGTGGCGGCCGCCGCGCCGACCCATGCATTTGCCACATGGGAGCGCTGAGTTTTGAGCGCTGCAACTTACCAAAGGCCTGAGCTACAAGGTGTTCATCGAAGCGGAACGAGGCGCCACGGACTGGCTGCCAGGCTTCGAAAGCCCATTGAAAGGGGGATCAAATGAACATCGCACGCTCCATCAACAACTGGCGCAAGTATCGTCAGACGGTCACCGAACTGGGCCGCATGTCGAACCGCGAACTGCGTGACCTCGGCATCGAACGTGCCGACATCGACCGCGTCGCACGCACGGCCTTCGCCCGCTAAGGCGACCGACTAAGACTTATAATTTGCCCAAGCGCCTGCATGTCCTGCGGGCGCTTTTGCTTTGTGCGGTGCGGCCTTCTGAACCCGAAAAATGGCCCTCCGGATGCAGCCGCACAGGCTTCATTTTCCAAATTCAATGCTGACAGAATTTGGCAGGGGTCGCGCGTAAAGTGTTGCCATGATCAGGGATCGAGGGATGACCATGTCGGCGCAGGATTTGTTTCAGACGAGCGGTGCAAGCAGACCGGGCGAGCGCAATTTCTGGATTGGCGCGGTCTCCGGCGACGATATGTACGACGTTCAGGAAAGTGGCTTCTCGCGCTATGGCTACGGCAACGTCCAGTCGATGACGCGCGTGAAGGCGGGCGATGGATTCGTTGCCTATTCGCCGAACGCCGCCTTCTGCGGCAAGGGCGCGCTTCCTTGCTTCACCGCCATCGGCACGATCAAGGTGCGTCTTCCCTATTCCTTTGCCATGGGCGGCGTTGCTCCCCATCGCGGTGACGTCGATTGGGCCGACGGCATCGAGGCACCGGTCCGGCCGTGGCTCGACAGCCTGGAGTTTGCCGAAGGCAACCGCAACTGGGACCAGAAGCTGCGCTTCGGCTATCTTGCCATCAGCGAACGCGATTTTCGCGTGATCGCGCGGGCCATGCACGCCGATCTCGGGATAGTCATGCCGAAAGCCAACGCGCTTCGCCAGCAATTGGCCGGATGATGATCAGCGCCCGGCCAATGCCCGGTCCACTGTTTCCTGCGTTTCGGCCGGTTGCTCCACGGAGCCGGCCGGAACGCTCGCATACATGCCGGTGGTTCTGAATTCGGTCGGGCTGAGCCCGAAGGAGCGGCGGAAGACCTTGGCGAAATAGTTCGGATCCTCGAAGCCCGAGAGGATGGCCACTTCCTTGACCGGCAGGCTTGCTGTCTTCGTCAGCAGTTTCACGGCCCGTTGCAGGCGCTTCTGCAGCACGTATTCGGCCGGCGCCATGCCTTCGCTGGCGGCAAACACGCGTGAGAAATGCGCGCGGCTCAGGCCCGAGACGCGGGCCAGGTCCTCCACCGGAAGCGGGCTCTGCAGGTTGTTCATGATGTGGTCGACCACGCGATGCATCGTCCGGTGTTCATGGCTGAACACCGGATGCGAACCGAAGACGTCGTCGTAGAGCGCCATCGCCGCTTCATAGGCGATCGCCGAAGCGCGGCCCGGCGTCTCGCCGCCGCGGATCAGGCGCAGGCTGCAGTCGGCCAGATGTTCGATCGTTTCCGGCTGCAACTTCAAGACGGGGCCGGTGACAGCGAGAATGGCGCGGTGGACCCGCAAGGCCTCGTCGCCGTTCATCGAGATCCAGAAGAACTCCCAGCGCCCGCCGTCTTCCAGCCAGTAGCGATGATTGTGCGGCACGAGCAGAAGCAGCGTCTCGCCTTCGCGCACCCGATAGCTCCGGTTTTCATAGCGCAGGTTTCCCGCACCCGCGATCGTATGCTGCAGCACGGTAAACGGCGTGTTTCCGCGCTTGCGCCCGTCCCAGTCATAGGTCGCGTTGGTGCGGATCTCGTAGCCGGTGCTGGTCGGCATGGTGTGCAGGCTCTGGCGTCCCCGCGGCAGCGAAACGGTGCGCATGACAGGGCCGTTATCGATCAAATCGTGCAGCATAAAATTACCCATGAAAGCACAATACCGCTCTGGCGGGGTCGGTGATTATACACATAATGACCGGCAACAGCGCAACAGGCGGTGCTTTCGGCCCGTAAGAAATCAGGGGCTGCATCGAAGTTGCGGGCAGAAGCGGCGAAAAACCGTGAATTGATTTTACCCTTTGTCAGAGACGCGTGCAGTTCATGAGGAGTGAAAGGGCATGGCCACATTGAAGATCGCCATCATCGGCGCCGGCAGCATCGGCTTCACCAAGAAGCTCTTCACCGACATCCTCGCCGTGCCGGAACTGCGCGATATCGAGGTGGCGCTGACCGACCTCAGCGCCCGCAATCTTGATATGATCAAGGCGATCCTCGACCGGATCGTCGAGGTCAACCGCCTGCCGACCAAGGTAACGGCAACGACCGACCGGCTGAAGGCGCTCGAAGGCGCCCGCTACATCATCAGCTGCGTGCGCGTCGGCGGGCTGGATGCCTATGCCGACGACATCCGCATTCCCTTGAAGTACGGCGTCGACCAGTGTGTCGGCGACACGATCTGCGCCGGCGGCATCCTCTACGGCCAGCGCAACATTCCTGTCATCCTCGATTTCTGCAGGGATATCCGCACTGTTGCCGAACCAGGCGCGAAGTTTCTGAACTACGCCAACCCGATGGCGATGAACACCTGGGCGGCGATCGAATACGGCAAGGTCGACACGGTCGGGCTCTGCCATGGCGTCCAGCACGGGGCTGAGCAGATCGCCGAAATCCTTGGTGCCGGCGAGGGTAAACTCGATTACATCTGCTCCGGCATCAATCACCAGACCTGGTTCGTCGACGTCAGGCTCAAGGGCCGCAGGATCGGCAAGGACGAACTTGTCGCTGCCTTTGAGGCGCATCCGGTGTTCTCGCAGCAAGAGAAGCTTCGGATCGACGTTTTGAAGCGCTTCGGCGTCTATTCGACCGAAAGCAACGGCCATCTCTCCGAATATCTTCCCTGGTACCGCAAGCGCCCGGAGGAAATTTCCCGCTGGATCGACATGTCGGACTGGATCCACGGCGAGACCGGCGGCTATCTCAGGCACTCGACCGAGACCCGCAACTGGTTCGAGACCGAGTTTCCGCAGTTCCTGGAAGCGGCTGGAAAGCCGCTCGACCACAAGAAGCGCTCGAACGAACACGCAAGCCACATTCTGGAAGCGCTGGAAACCGGGCGCGTCTATCGCGGCCACTTCAACGTCAAGAATTCGGGCGTCATCACCAACCTGCCGGCCGATGCCATCATCGAATCTCCGGGGTTCGTCGACCGCTTCGGCATCAACATGGTCTCGGGCATCACCCTTCCCGAAGCCTGCGCCGCCACCTGCCTTTCGTCGATCAACGTCCAGCGCATGTCGGTGCATGCGGCGGTCACCGGCGACCTCGACCTCCTGAAGTTGGCGATGCTGCATGATCCGCTCGTCGGCGCGATCTGCACGCCGGAGGAGGTCTGGCAGATGGTCGACGAGATGGTGGTCGCCCAAAGTCAGTGGCTGCCGCAATACGCCCATGCCATCGATGGTGCCAAGGAACGTTTGAGCCGTGCCAGCGTCAAGACGCGCGAGTGGAACGGTGCCGCGCGCCGCCCGGTGCGCTCGCTCGACGAGTTGCGTGCCGAACGACAGGCCCGCGCTGCCGGCTGATCGTTTGCGGAGCAGGCCGCGTGAGGAGACGTGGTCCGTTGCCGCCAAGGAGCCGCGCTCGCGCGGCATTCCTGGAATTTCGAGGAGGAGGCTGCCTTCGGGCGGCAAACAGATGAGGGAGAATCTGAGCCAATGACCAGCCACAGACTGACGAAAATGGCGAGCCTGCTGCTCGTCGGCATCTCGACCTTCGCGCTTCAGGCGGCGGCGTCCGATCCGACCGTCGTGCCCGAGCAGCCGCCGTTCCCGGCGCAGGGCAAGATCACCTATGTGCCGCGCGACTCGATCGCCGAGTTCAAGGCGCTGCCGGAGTATAAAGAGCCGGCCTGGGTCACCGAGAACTACGTCAAGGCCGGCAAGCTGCCGCCGGTTGCCGAACGTCTGCCGAAGGAGCCGATGGTCTTCAAGACAGGCAACATGCCCGACGGCGTCGGCGTCTATGGCGATACGCTGCGCCACGTCATCGGCGGTCGTCCCGAGGGCTGGAATTACTCGGCCGGCCAGAGCCAGGGCTGGGGCGGCATCGACATCGGCATGTCGGAATGCCTGACGCGAACGGCGCCGCTCTTCCAGGTGGAGGCAAACGACGTCGAGCCGCTGCCGAACCTCGCCAAGAGCTGGGACTGGTCGGCTGACGGCCACACGCTGACGATGCATCTGGTCGAAGGCGCCAAGTGGTCCGACGGTGACCTCTTCGACGCCGACGACGTGATGTTCTACTGGGACGACAATGTTCTCGACCCGAATGTTTCGCCGCTGAACGGCGCGACGCCCGAGACCTTCGGCGTTGGCACGACGCTGAAAAAGATCGACCAGTACACGGTCGAATGGACCTTCAAGGAGGCCTTCCCGCGCCAGCATCTCTATGCCATGGCCTATGGCACCTTCTGCCCCGGCCCGTCGCATATCCTCAAGGCCAAGCACCCGAAATATGCCGGCACGACCTACGACCAGTACAAGAACGCCTTCCCGCCGGAGTACATGAACATCCCGGTCATGGGCGCCTGGGTCCCGGTCGCCTATCGCCCTGACGATATCATCGTGCTGCGCCGCAATCCCTACTACTGGAAGGTCGACGAGGCCGGCAACCAGCTGCCCTACATCAACGAGCTGCATTACAAGCTCTCGACATGGGCCGACCGCGACGTGCAGGCGATCGCCGGTTCGGCGGATCTTTCCAACCTCGAGCAACCGGAAAACTTCGTCGAGTCGCTGAAGCGCGCAGCACAAGATACGGCTCCCGCCCGTCTTGCCTTCGGTCCGCGTCTCATTGGCTACAATCTGCACATGAACTTCTCGGCCAATGGCTGGGGCGAGCCGGACGAGCGGGCCCAGGCCGTGCGCGAGCTCAACCGCAACGAGGACTTCCGCAAGGCCGTGACCATGGCCGTCGATCGCAAGAAGCTCGGTGAAGCCCTGGTGAAAGGCCCGTTCACGGCGATCTATCCGGGCGGTCTTTCGTCAGGCACCAGTTTCTATGACCGCCAGTCGACCGTCTACTATCCCTTCGACCTCGACGGCGCCAAGGTGCTGCTGGACAAGGCCGGCCTCAAGGACACCGACGGCAACGGCTTCGTCAACTTCCCGGACGGCAAGGCCGGCGGCAAGGACGTCGAGATCGTGCTCCTGATCGACAACAGCTACGCGACCGACCGTAACCTTGCGGAAGGCATCATCGGCCAGATGGAAAAGCTCGGGTTGCGTGTCGTCCTGAATTCGCTCGACGGCAAGCAGCGTGACGCGGCCAACTATGCCGGCCGCTTCGACTGGATGGTTCACCGCAACGGCCCGGAATACGCCTCCGTCGTGCAGAACACACCGCAGCTTGGCGCAACGGGTCCGCGCACCAGCTGGCACCACCGTGCGCCGGAGGGTGGTGAGGTCGATCTGATGCCGTTCGAAAAGGAGCTTGTCGACGCCATCAACAAGTTCATCGCCAGCAACGACAATGCCGAGCGCGTCGCCCTGATGAAAGAGTACCAGAAGATCGCGACCACCAACCTCGATACGATCGGGCTTACCGAATATCCGGGCGCGCTGATCATCAACAAGCGCTTCGCCAACGTTCCGACCGGGGCGCCGATCTTCATGTTCAACTGGGCCGAGGACACGATCATGCGCGAGCGACTGTTCGTTCCCGCCGACAAGCAGGGTGACTTCGAGCTCTTTGCCGAACAGCTTCCGGGCAAGCCCGGCGAGAAGGGTCTCAGCAACTGATGCCAAGCCGCTCCTCCGGCGCGCAGCCGGGGGAGCGCTCCGCCACCCCAACCGACAGAAGGAAACGGCATGTTCAGGTTTCTGCTTGTCCGCATCGCCTCTGCCATTCCGGTGCTGCTTGTCTTGAGCGTGGCGACCTTCGCCATTATCCAGGCGCCGCCAGGAGACTATAGCGACTACATCCGCTCGCAACTGATAAACCAGGGCGGCGCGTCCTATGAGGAAGCCGAAGCCCAGGCCCAGGCCTACCGCAAGGAGCATGGCCTCGATCAGCCGATGGCGGTGCAATACGTCAACTGGATGACCGGCATCCTGACGCGCGGCGATTTCGGCCACAGCCTCTACTATAACAAGCCGGTTGCCGATGTCGTCGGCGAACGCCTGCCGCGCACGCTGGCCCTGGCGCTCGTCTGCCACATCCTCGCGTCCATCATCGGCATTTCCTTCGGCATCATCGCGGCGACAAGGCAATATTCCTGGATCGACAGCCTGCTTTCGACCGTGTCCTTCCTCGGCATGACGGTGCCGCGCTTTTTGATGGCGCTGATCATCGTCTATATCCTCGTCTTTCATTTCAATGTCAGCGAAATCAACAGCTTCCATTCCGCCCGCTATGGCGGCGCGCCCTGGTCGTGGGACAAGTTCGTCGATCTCGTCAAACATGTCTGGCCGGTCGTGGCGATCGCCACCTTCGGCGGCCTCGCCTACAACATGCGGGTGATGCGCGGCAATCTGCTCGATACGCTGAACGCCCAATATGTCGAGACCGCCCGGGCGAAGGGTCTGAGCGAAGGTGCCGTGGTCATGCGCCACGCGGTTCCGAACGCGCTGCATCCGCTGATCATGTATCAGGGCGTGGTTCTGCCCTACATGCTGACGGGCGAGATCGAGACGGCGATCATCTTCGCGCTTCCGACCGTCGGTCCCGCCATCGTCGGCTCCATGTGGGTGGGCGACGTCTATGTCACCGCCACCTTCATGCTGGTGCTGTCGGCAACGCTGATCCTCGGCAACATCATCGCCGACATGCTGCTGGCAGCGCTCGATCCGCGCGTGCGTCTCGGAGGAGCCCCGGCATGACCATGGAGATGCAGACCACCCTTCCGCTCGCCGCCGAGCCGAAACACGAACAACACAACGAGAGCTATTCCGCGCTCGTCTGGCGCCGGCTGAAGCGCTCATGGACAGGCATGCTCGGCCTCGTGCTCGTCGGCCTCTTGATCTTCATGGCGGTCTTTGCCGACTTCCTGTCGCCGGTTGATCCGAAGGCGACGGGCGTCGCCTTCGCGCCGCCGCAGGCGGTGAGCTTCACCGACAAGGACGGCAACGTCGTCTTCTCACCGCGCAGCTATCCTTTAAGCGAAGGCGCGGAGCTGGACCCGATCACCTTCCAGCCGATCATCGGCCCTGACTACGACAATCCGCAGATCCTCGGCTTCTTCGTCAGGGGCGCACCCTACCGGCTCTTCGGTCTGATCCCGGCCGAGCGCCACTTCTTCGGCGCGGTCGACGGCTCGCCGGTGCATCTGCTCGGTACCGACAAGTTCGGCCGCGACGTGCTCTCCCGCATTCTCGTCGGATCGCGCATCTCGCTGATGATCGCGCTGATCGTCGTCTCGATCGTGACCGTCGTCGGCACCACCGTCGGCATGGCGTCCGGCTACTTCGGTGGCCGCTTCGATGTCTGGACGCAGCGCTTCGTGGAACTGGTGCTCGCGTTCCCGCAACTGCCACTCTACCTGGCGCTGACCTCGCTGATCCCGGTGACGGCGCCAACCAACGTCTTCCTCGCCTTCGTCATCATCGTCATGTCGGCGCTCGGCTGGGCGCAGATGTCGCGCGAGGTGCGCGGCAAGACCTTAGCGCTCGCCCGCATCGACTATGTGCGCGCAGCGATCGCCGTCGGCGCCAGTGACCGGCGCATCATCTTCCAGCACATCCTGCCGAATGTGATGAGCCATGTGATCGTCGCCGTGACGCTGTCGATCCCGCAGGTCGTTCTCCTGGAGTCTTTCCTCGGGTTCCTGGGTTTCGCGGTCAAGCCGCCGCTCATCTCCTGGGGGCTGATGCTGCAGGACACCTCCACCTATTCCGTCATCGGGTCCTATCCCTGGATCCTCTCGCCCGTTGCCTTCGTGCTTGTCACGGTCTTCGCCTTCAATGCGCTCGGCGACGGCCTGCGCGACGCCATCGATCCCTATTGAGGAGGACGCATCATGACAGAGATACCCGACGTCCTCACTGCCGCTCCGCTTGAGCGGAGGGACGTTGCCGAACGAACCGGCCGGCCGGTCATCGACGCGCGCAACATCGCGGTCCGTTTCAAGGTCGAGCATGGCACGGTGGACGCGGTAAAGGACGTGTCCTTCCAGCTCTACCGCGGCGAGACCATCGCCATCGTCGGCGAATCCGGCTCGGGCAAATCGGTGACGGCGCGCAGCGTTATGGGGCTTCTCTCCAAGCGTGCCACGATCGCCTCGCAATCGCGCATCGAGTATGACGGCAAGGACGTGCTGAAATTCTCGCCGCGCGAACGGCGAGCCTTGCGCGGCAATCGTCTGGCGATGATCTTCCAGGAGCCGATGAGCTCGCTCAACCCGGTCTATACGGTGGGAACGCAGATCATCGAGGCGATCCGGGCGCATCGCCGGATCAGTCGCCGCGCGGCAACCGAGCGGGCGCTGGAACTGCTGCGCCACGTCAAGATCCCGGATCCCGAACTCCGCATCAACCAGTATCCGCATCAGCTCTCCGGCGGTCAGCGCCAGCGGGTGATGATCGCCATGGCGCTTGCCAACGATCCGGATGTGCTGATTGCCGACGAGCCGACGACGGCGCTCGACGTCACCGTCCAGGCGCAGATCCTCAATCTCATCCGCGACCTGCAACGCGAGCTCCGCATGGCGGTGATCCTGATTACCCATGACCTGACGGTGGTGCGGCAGTTCTCGGACTACGTCTATGTCATGCAGTATGGCGAGGTGAAGGAGCACAACACCACGGCGGCGCTGTTTGCCAATCCGCTGCATCCCTACACGAAACGGCTGCTCTCATCCGAGCCGTCGGGCGCCGCCAAGCCGTTGCCGGACAATGCGCCGATCATGCTCGATGGGCGGGATGTGAAGGTCTCCTTCATGCTGAAGAAGGGTGGCCTGTTCCGGTCCGAATTTTCCGAATTGATTGCGGTGGACAAGCTCAGCCTCAATCTGCGCAAGCACGAGACGCTGGGGCTGGTCGGCGAGTCCGGCTCCGGCAAGACGACCTTCGGCCAGGCGCTGATCCGGCTATTGAATGCCGATGGCGGCGAGATCTTCTTCGACGGCATCCCGATTCACGACAAGGATCGCACCCAGATGCGGCCGTTGCGCTCGCGCATCCAGATCGTCTTCCAGGACCCCTTCGCCTCGCTCAATCCGCGCATGCCGATCGGCCAGATCATCGAGGAGGGGCTGGTTGTCAACTTCATAGGCGAGAACCGCAAGGAGCGGGTAGAGCGGGTGGTGGACGCGCTTGTCGCCGCCGGCATGCCTGGCAACATCCTGTCGCGCTTCCCGCACGAATTCTCCGGTGGCCAGCGCCAGCGCATCGCCATCGCCCGTGCCATCGCGCTCGAGCCGGAATTCATCCTGCTCGACGAGCCGACGTCGGCGCTCGATCTTTCCGTCCAGGCCCAGATCATCGAGCTTTTGCGCAAGCTGCAGGACGAGCGGGGGCTCAGCTATCTCTTCATCTCCCATGACCTCAAGGTCGTGCGTGCGCTCTGCCACCGGGTGGTGGTGATGCAGCACGGCAAAATCGTCGAGGAGGGGCCGGTGAGCGAAATCCTTTCCAATCCCAAGACCGCCTACACCGAAAGGCTCGTACGAGCCGCCTTCGATGTGGCAGCATGACCGCTAGAACTGAGAGGCAATCCATGACCAGACAACCCAAGATCACCTTCATCGGCGCCGGCTCCACCGTCTTCATGAAGAACATCATCGGCGACGTTTTGCAGCGGCCGTCGCTGTCCGCCGCAACGATCGCGCTGATGGACGTCAACCCCGAGCGGCTTGGCGAAAGCGAGATCGTCGCCGGCAAGCTGGTGCGCACGCTCGGCGTCAAGGCCAAGATCGAGACCCATTCCAACCAGAAGAAGGCGCTGGAAGGGGCGGATTTTGTCGTCGTCGCCTTCCAGATCGGCGGCTACGAGCCCTGCACGGTGACGGATTTCGAGGTGCCGAAGAAATACGGCCTGCGCCAGACGATCGCCGACACGCTCGGCGTCGGCGGCATCATGCGCGGGCTTCGCACTGTGCCGCATCTCTGGAAGATCTGCGAGGATATGCTCGAGGTCTGCCCCAACGCGATCCTTTTGCAATACGTCAACCCGATGGCGATCAACACCTGGGCGATTTCGGAGAAGTTCCCGACGATCCGCCAGGTCGGTCTCTGCCACTCGGTCCAGGGCACCGCTTTTGAGTTGGCGCGCGACCTCGATCTCCCCGTGTCGGAAATCCGCTACCGCGCTGCCGGCATCAACCACATGGCCTTCTACCTGACCTTCGAACACAAACAGGCCGACGGCAGCTTCCGCAACCTCTATCCGGATCTGGTGCGCGGCTATCGCGAGGGGCGTTTTCCGAAGCCCAGCCACTGGAACCCGCGCTGCCCCAACAAGGTGCGCTACGAGATGCTGACGCGGCTCGGCTATTTCGTCACCGAAAGCTCAGAGCATTTCGCCGAATACACCCCCTATTTCATCAAGGACGGCCGGCCCGACCTGATCGAGAAGTTCGGCATCCCGCTCGACGAATACCCGAAGCGTTGCGTCGAGCAGATCGAGCGCTGGAAGGGCCAGGCGGCGGCCTTCAAGGAGGCGGAAAAGATCGAGGTGGCCGAGAGCCACGAATACGCCTCCTCGATCATGAATTCGGTGTGGACTGGCGAACCGTCAGTGATCTACGGCAATCTCCGCAACAACGGCTGCATCACCTCGCTGCCGGAAAACTGCGCCGCGGAAGTGCCCTGCCTGGTCGATGCGTCCGGAATCCAGCCGACCTTCATCGGCGATCTGCCGCCGCAGTTGACCGCGCTGATCCGCACCAACATCAATGTCCAGGAACTGACGGTTGAGGCGCTGGTGACCGAAAACCGCGAGCATCTCTATCACGCGGCGATGATGGATCCGCATACGGCGGCCGAGCTCGACCTCGACCAGATCTGGTCGCTCGTCGACGATCTGCTCGTCGCCCACCGCGACTGGATCCCGGAATGGGCGCGCGTGTCGAAAAAGGTCCAGGCGGCCTAGCTCTTTCTCCCGGCTAGGCTGCGCTCGAGCCCCGGAACCTGAGGTTCCGGGGCTTGTCCGTCAATTGGATGGGTTTTCCGAGTCTGGTGTGAGAAGGCGCATGAAGGTGCTCGCCTTTCACGAAGTGCAGCCTCATGGCACTGACAGGTCAAGAGCCGCCTACTCCAGGACGAAGACGGCCGACGATCCTGTCGGCTCAGCGTGCGCGCGCTTCCAGCCAGTCGTGCCAGTCGGCCTCGCTGCCATGGAAGACGTTGAGGTCGATCTTGCCGTCGACGCCGTGCGACAGACCCGAACCGGAATACTGCCAGAACAGCCACTTGCGGTTCGGGTAGACGATGGACGGGTGCTGGGCGACTGCGCGCAGCCAGAACGGATACTGCTTGAACGCGCCCTGCAGGTTGTCGGCATAGAAGTCCGGCGCCGTGTAAATGATCGGGCGCTGGCCGTAATGCGCTTCGAGCTTGTCCATGAACACCTGCATCTTTTCGCGGATGCGCTCCGGGGACAGGCGGCGCTTGCAGCTGGATTCGCCATTGTACTCGACGTCGATCACAGGCGGCAGCGCGCCAGGCTCGCGCGGGACGTTGCGGATGAACCAGTCGGCCTGTTCTCCGGCGGTGCGGCACCAGTAGAAGAAGTGGTAGGCGCCGCGCCTCATGCCAGCTGCCTTGGCGGCGCGCCAGTTCTTCTTGAACATCGGATCGAGATGGTCGCCGCCGTCGGTCGCCTTGATGAAGGCGAAGTTGGCCCCTTGCGTGCGCAGCTTCGGCCAATCGATCTCACCCTGCCAGCGCGAAACGTCGACGCCATGGACGGCCATCTTGCGCGGATTCTTGGTGCGGCCGAAATTGATCGGCTTGGCGTCGCGGAAACGATGACCGTAGATCTGCGAGCGTCCGCGCGGCATCGCCTGCGTCACCGGATTTTCCGGCGCGACAAAGGCGACCGGCCGTGCGCCGGGAACGGGCATGGCGAGCGTCGTGGTGGTTGTCGTCGCATTGGCAGCCGGCGCGAAGGCTTCAGGTTCTGGAACCGGTCCGGCCCAGGCGAGCATTTGCTGCGGCGGCGCGGACTGCACATTCTGGGGCGGCGTCGCCTGTGCCACATTTGCGCCGACACTGGCGGCCGGCACCGGTGCAGCCGAAAGGACGACGGAGCTGGTCGTTTCGCGGGAGGCCCGTGGTGCGATCGTGTCCAGGCTCGAACTGGATGAACAGCCCGAAACCAGGCCGGCCAGCAGGATTGCGGTCGCAGATGAAAGACGCATGGGCACCCGTACGCAAAACTAGGTCGACGGCAATCGCCGGCCGACAGGTGTGAATAGCTAACGGAAGCTTACCCAAAAAGATTGAATCCAATCTTACCAACTGGACCCAACTTTGCGCACTCAAGGTTGCAGCAACCCGGTCACATTGACGCAGCCCCGGCGCCTCCGTGCACCTTCACATCGAAGCATTCTCAACCCGTTGCCCCGTCCGACGCCGCTGCCTGGCGCGGAAATCAAGGTTGCGGGCAATGGTCTCATGGAGCGCTCCCGACGCATCGGTGATCATTGTCGGCTGAAAATGCGAGCGGAAGCCTTCGCCGACACGGAATGCCGGCGTGTAAAGCGGTCCGAGCGGCTGTGTCGTCGTGACATAGGTGAGATTGTCGTCGCTCCCCGAGCGCGTCGGAAGGCCATGGCGATGCATGACTGACGGCAGGGCGAGCCGCAGGCTGTTGGCAAGCAGATGCACCATCTGGCGTCCGGATAGGGAATGGCGGTAGTTGCGGTAGAATCCGAGGCAATGGCGGAGGATGCGGGCGCGATTGCCGTCGAGGCGCGACAGCTTGCGGGCAAACAAGGCGACCTCATCGAGGCGATCGAGCGGGCGGGTCATCAAGGTGAAGCCGTCCATGTCGCGCAACTTGGCGGAAGGCAGGAAGCGGTCTTGTGCGACGCATTCGTCAAACAAGGGTGTGCCAAGCAGCGGGATCGTCAGGCTCAGGAACGCCGGCAGCGGCATCGTGCTTTCGCCAGTGATGAAGGCGAGTTCATCCTGCATCGCCTCCATCGTCTGTGATGAAGGGTCGAACATCAGGCCGTATTGGAAAGCGACGCCTGCGTTCAGGCAGGTTCGAATGGCCTCCAGTTGAGGCACCACCAGGTTCTGTTTCTTTTGATAGCGCTTCAACTGCGCTTCGCTCAAGGTTTCGACACCGCTGAAAAGGCCAAGACAGCCCGCCGCCCGCACTGCCTCGAGATTGTGGGGATCCCGAAAGAAATCCCCGGTGACGAGCGCGATCCAGCCCTCAAACAGGCCCTGACGCCACAGCGACCGGATCAGGTCGAGTTTGGCATGAAAGGCATCCTTGCTGTTGCCGTAAAAGTTGTTGTCGATGAACAGCACGTATTTCTTGGCCGGCGCGTTGCGCAGCTGTGCCTCGATGTAACCGAGATCATAGCTGTGGTAGTGCCTGCTTTCGGCGGTCAGCGCGCAGAAGCTGCATTTGAAATTGCAGTACCGGCTGGTCTCCACGTAAGCGACAGGTCCGCGCCAGTTGGCGAGGTCGAAACGCGGCAGGATCGTCTCGGAAATGGCCCATTCCCCGAACACGTCCTTGATGACCGCCTGAAGCTCTTCCACGTCTCCTTCGCAGGCGTAGTCGAAGGTCTCGGCGCTCGAAACAGGCAGGTTGCGCACGACAGGGCCGCCGGCAACGACGACGCAGCCGGGCGATTTCGAGCGTGCATAGGCCGTCAGGTGGCGCATCCGGTCGAAGGCCGCAGTGACGCCGGTCAGCACCAGCATGTCCAGGTCCGCAAAGGCCGCCTCGTCGACGAGCGGGCCGTCGTGAAACTCGCTATAGGCGCGCAGGTTCACGCGATCCCGGGCGAAAGCGCCAGCCAGGAACAGGTGTCCGGTTCCCTGCGGAATGAAGTCGGGGCGGCCGTTGGGGTTTCGCGTTTCGTCGAAATGAGCAAGCACGATGAGAATGCGGGGCACCCTGGCCTCTGTCATCCGCGACCTCCCTGGGACGTGGCTATTGGAACTATCGGCGGACTGTTTGCCTGATCGAGTTGGAGAACTTCGCTCCAGGTAGCCTGCCGCAGCGAGAACATCGTCTCGAACGCCTGCCGCGCGGATGCATCTCGCGGACCTGCCGGATGGTTCAGCGAGGCGAGCGCCACCGCGGGCATTTCCAGTCGTATCGCCTCGGCAAAGGCGTATTGGGCGACGCGCTCGGCGCGGCGTTGCTGACCGCGGCGCAGATGCAGGCTCGCTTCCCCGAGCGCTGCCGCCGGGCGGCCGATCGGATAGACCCGTGCGAAACGCTCGAGCTTTGCATGAACGAAACGGGCGGCGGCGGCATCGCCCGCATCCGGATCGCTTGCGACGTCGAACAGGCGGGCAAGAGCCGGCAGCGTTCGTGTCTTCATCGCCGGATTGAGGGGCCGGCACCAGGCCAGGGCGCGCTCAAGCCAGTTCGCCGCCTCCTTCCTGTCACCGCGCCGACGGGCGGCCTCGGCCAACAGTGAAGCGCCTTCGATGCAGTGGACGAGTTCCAGCCCCTCGGCCTTTTCGGTGATGATCTCGTTGAGCTCTTCGAGATCCGGCTCGATGGCATTCCAGCGCCCAAGCGCTGCGTGACCCCTCAGGCGCCCCAGCAACCCGCAGCCAAGCACTTGCATGTCTCCACGTCGGCGGCCTTCCTCGCAGATCCGCTGCACCAGGATCTCCCATGGGGCGATGCCTTCGAATGCCGGTGTCAGCAGCCACGGCCCGGAGATGGTCTCAAGGCCGACCGCCACCTCGCACCAGCGCCTGAGATCGCCAACGGCCGTTGCATTGTTCATGCCGGCTTCAAAGGCCTGCCGTCCCTCGCGCCAGTGGCCGATACTGATCTGGTAAAGTCCCGACAACAGATCGACGCGGACCCTCGTTCCCAATTGGTCGACCCGTTCCGAGAGGGCGGCTGCGAGACGGCTGTAATGCTCTGCCTGCTTGTGCAGCGGGATGACGCCGCAGATCGCGCCGAGGCTGGCATAGTTGGTGGCCGTCGTCGGGGAAACATATTCGTTTCGTTCGGCAAGGTTCGTCGCCCTGAGCGTCGCGTGGATCAGCCGCAGTTTCTCGCTGGTAAAATAGTAGATGCGCGTCAGGTCCTCGTGCGCCTTGGCCGCAAGAAGAAACGGATCGGATGGCGAACGTGAAATTTCTCGTTTCAGGATCCAGTCCTTGTCGCGGTGTGTTGCACGCCGCCACATCTGTTCGGCAAGGTCGAGCACGAGATGCAGGGCCAGCCCGGCCGAGGTGCGAGGAAGCGGCGATCCTGAAAGCCGCAACCCTTCTTCATAGGCATGCCGAGCTGCCTCGGCGCGGCCGAGATTGAGGCTGGCTTCGCCCAGCAGAAAGCAGGCGGCCGCGCGGCGGGCCGGGGGCATGGTGATGGAGAGGTCGCGCGCGATCTTGAAGAAGCGTTCGATCAGGTCGACGACGGCGGCGTTGTCGAACTGGCGCAGGCGCAATTCAGCGACGCGATCGAGATAGTTGAACGCCAGCTTGGCATCGCCGGCACGCTCCCAGTGGCTCAGCACGCGCGGCAGGTTCTCGGCATTGTCGGGCTGTCCGCTTTCCTCGATCGCCCGGGCGATCGCGCGATGCGCCTCGCGCCGCTGTTCGGTCAGCATGCTGTCGTAGATCGCCTGGCGGATGACGGCATGGCTGAAGGTGAAGCGACCGGGGCGATCGTCCATCGGCTTGATCAGATGCGCCGCCTGCAGCCGCTCGATGCTTGCCTCGATGTCCAGGCTGGTCTTTCTGATCGGCGGCAGCGCGCGAAGTTCCTCGGTGGAAAAGGTCGCGCCCATGGCGCTGGCTATTTTCAGCAGTGCCTGCAGATCGGCCGGGAGCTGATCGGTTCGGGCAATCACCGTGACCTTGGCCGTATTGAGCAAGGTTGCTTCGTTCGAGCGGGTTTCGGCGAGCGACAGGGGGGCTGGGGCCTCCGAGGATTTTGGCAATCGTCGCTCGCCGATCATGCGGCAGATTTCGCGAATGAGCAGCGGATTTCCCGCCGACTGGGCAAAGACCGCTTCGACGAAGCCTTCCGTGGGCGAATTGCCGCCGATCGATGCGCGCACGAGCGCGATCGTCCCTTCCAGGTCCAGCGGCATGAGATCGAGTGTCTGGGCGCTGTTGTGGTGCTGGCCGGTCCATCGCGTGAGGTCTTGCTGCGTTCGTTCTGTTCTTGTCGACACCACCACGGGGATTGGCGTCGTTCCCGAAACCAGCCGTCCGAGCAATTGGCCGGACGCCTCGTCGAGCCAATGCACGTCCTCGAGTACGACGAGCCCCCGCCCGGCGGCGAGACTGCCGGTCATGAGTTCGCGCAGCAGTTCGCGCAGGTGGTGGGAGCGCCCGTCGCCCGACATGGCCCGGGTCTCGATCGTATCGGGAAGGGTCAGGTTGATGGCATCGTTCAGCAGCGGAGCGAGATGTGCGAGTTCCGGCCTGTTTTCGAAGAACTGCATCACCTGATCGCTGGCTTCCGCACCGCGCTGGTCGCCGATGCCGAGCATGTCGCGGATCACGCCGCGCCAGGCAAAATAGGGAACGTCGCTTTCGATGTCGTCGGCGCTGCCAACCAGGACACGGCCTCCGTGGTCGCGGCAGCGTTCAATGAAGGCGCGCAGCAGCGCCGATTTTCCAACGCCGGATTCACCCTTGACGATCATCACGCCGGCCGCCTGTCCCCTGGCCGCGCGTTCCGCATAGGTCGTCAGCACCGCGAGTTCAGACACGCGGTTGAGGAGGATGGATGATCTGCTGTCGATCGTCGAAACCGTTTCGGCGATTGGAGCAAAGGCGGACACGCCGCCGCGCATGCCGGGGATGGCAAGCGTCCAGGGACCGGAAAAGGCGATCTGGCCAGCGGTCTGCTTGGCGGTTGCCTGGTCGACGAGAATGCGGCCGGCCGCGACGCTCGCCAGGCGTGAGGCCATGTTCACGGCGGAACCGACGACCGTATAGTCGGCGCGCCGGGCCGTGCCGAGCGCGCCGCAGAAGCCCTCGCCTGTGGAGATGCCGGCCGACAGGCCGAGATCGGGCTCGTCAAGTTCGCTCGACAGGCGCAGCGCTGCGATGATCGCGCGTCGGGCGTTGTCGGCATGTTTTTCGCCGGGCAGGCCGAAGACGGCAAAGATTTCCAGCCCGCTGGCGTGGAGGGCCGTGTGGAGGATCTCTCCACCGGTGCGGCCGACGACGGCGATCGACCGTCCGACGACCCTGTTCAACCGGTCGAGATCGGATTCGAGATCACGCCCGACGATATGCACGAACAGCGCCGTAATGGTTCTGAGTTCCGCAAGCCATTCCGCGAGCGGCGACAGCAGGCGGCTGCGCAACGAGAGCGGCAGATAGGATTCAAGCCGCTCGGCCGGGCTGCTATTGCGGCTTGGCGGCGTCGCCGTTCCGGCTAGGTAGGCGTCGATGTCGTCGAGCCGCGTGGTCCCTTCCCGGTTCACTCCTCCCTTGGCCCGCTTGCCGATGAGCCGCCACACGGTCTCGGACACAAGGATTTCACCGGCATCGCTCAGCTGGCCGCAATGATCGGTCTGCGCCAGGCAGTCGCCGCCAATAATCAGCCAGCGCTGGTCCTCGCGGGGCAGAAGATGCAGCAAGGTGATGGTGCCGGCGCCGACGGCGATGCGCAGTTGCAGCGCATCTTCGGGCGTGCCCGGCCCGCCGATCTGCTCGCGAATCCGGCCGGCGCAGTAACAGCTGCGCCAGGCCGTCTGTTCAAGTTCCTCGGGGGAGAACGCCTGCCAGCCGGCAATCAGGCTGTCGCCGGCAAAGCTCAAGACCGTGCCGCCATGCTCCTCCACGTGCCTGATGAGCTCGCTCATGAACCCGTTCAGAAGCAGACTGACGCGCTCGGCACCCGCGGCGCGGTCGCTTTCCGACCATTTGGCAGTCAGTCGGGTAAAGCCGGAAATATCGGCAAAAAGCAACGAACCGAGAAAGTCTTCCCGCGCGGGGGCGGCCGATTCCGTCGCTGTCGGGGAGGACCATTGAACCAGGGCCCCCGACAGGTAACGTTGGAACTCATACTTGCCGGCGCCACCAACCACGCAAATTTCTCCCCAAGATTTTAGAGTAACACGCCTCCATTCCGACTGAAAGGCAATGGCTGTTGATCTCGGGCGCCGCAGTAACGGCAAGTAAATTCCTATTCCACAGAGCTGTTTGTCGGAGTAATGTTTCTGCGATTGTTCGAGGGGGTCTCGCAACAGGAGGGGACAAATGGGGGTCGACTGGTCCGATCCAGTCGCCGCCGTGACGCGCCGCGATGTCTTGCGGTTTGTCTCGGCAGGCGTGATGGCGAATGTGCTTTCCGGATGCCGGCATCTGCCACCGCCTGGCGCCTGCAGTCTCAGTCATCCGATCATCGACGTGCATTGCCACTTCTTCAACGCGGCCGACGTGCCGGTGGAGGGGCTGGTCCGCTATGTGGCACTGCGGGAAAAGCTGCACGGGAGTGGGCTCACCGCAAGCGAGTTCGACACGAAAGGCGTGGAGAACGCCCTGGTCGTGTTTCTTGTCACTGCCCTTGGCGATGTCGCGCCAAAAGCCAAGGACGAGGCGGCAATTCTCAAGAAACGGGTGCGGCGTCCTTCTGATGCGGAGCTGGAGCGGCGCAAGGATGATCAGCTGCGCGTTGCGGTTCAGGAACTGATCGCGCGCGCCAACGAGCAGGGTGCGAGCTTTTCAAGGCGCAGCGCCGGCGACGAGCCTGACTATGTCGGGCTGCTGCAACGATTGGGCGGCACCCCCAATCTGCCCCAGACGTTCCAGCGGCGTTCCGGCCCCGCGGCCAGCCAGGACGTCGATGCAGTGACTGCCGCCGCCAAGGCCGACGAGAAGATCGGCACTTATCTCTCCTTCGTCCGGCTGATGCAGGACTATCGAGAGAACCTCGCCGAAGCTTATTTCAAGATCTTCGCATCGAAATGCCGGCTTTCGCTGATTACGCCGAGCATCCTGGATTTCGACAAGTCGCTTCGCGGTACGTCTTCGCCGCAGCGCGACCAGATCGATGTCATGGACGAGGTCCAGCAGATCGTTACCAGGAAGCACGGCATCCGCATGCACAGCTTCGTCGGCTTTGACCCGCACCGCGAAGCGCAGAACCCCGGTTCCTCGCTTGCAAATGTCCGATACGCGATCATGGAAAAGGGGTTCATAGGCGTCAAAATCTATCCGCCGATGGGTTTCAAGGCCTGGGGCAATGCGGATCCGAAGATCGATGCGGCGCTGAAGCGGCTCTATGTCTGGTGCCGCGACAACGAGGTGCCGATCATGGCCCATGCGGAAAACAGCATCGGTGCCGGTTGCGGCTATGGCAACCTGGCAAGTCCGGCCTATTGGAAGAGGTTGCTCGACACGAACCAATACGACAAGCTCAGGATCAACCTGGCGCATTTCGGCGCCTTTGACGAGATCCTGCGTCCGGGTGCGCCGACGGGCGTCATGGTCTCTTGTGCTGAGGATAAGTTCTCCGGTCCGCCCACCTGGGAAGATATCATCGGCCGGACGATCGATCACGGGCGGCGGCCCAACCTGTTTGCCGACTTGAGCTATCTGAGTGAACTGGTCAGCAGCGATGACAAGACGCTGCACGCCAAGATCCGACAGTTGCTGGACAAATGGCTTGATGACTACGATCCCGACGCGCGTCACCTGATGTTTGGCACCGATTGGTCGATGATGGCGCTCGAAAAGGACTACAACGCCTATGTTTCGAGGATCGCAGGCGAACTGACCCTTGCCAATGTCAGTGACGAGCACCAGCAGAACATCTTCTGGCGCAACGCCTCCCGCTTCCTTGGCCTTGACCGGCCAGGCCCGGCACGTGACCGGCTTACCGCCTATTGCAACCGGCGCGGCCTGGATTCCACCTGGCTCGGTGATCTGGCGATCGCCTGAAGGCAGGAGGGTCCGAACCACACCGCCATCTGGCAAGCGCATGCCGGATGGGGCGGTGTGGTGCTGTTATCGCCAGGGCGCGGTGCGGGCGATCCACGCCAGGGTCCGTCCCTCCGGATCGGCATTCAGCGTGATATCGGTGACGACGGCGGCGCTGTCAGCCCCATGATCGAAGACCCCGTCGATCCGTTCGATGTTGAGGCCGCCGATGGCGACGAGCGGCAGCGGCCGAACACGCGCCCGCCAGGCGGAAATGCGTGCCAGCCCCTGCGGCGCCCACTTCATCTGCTTGAGGATCGTCGGGTAGATCGGCCCAAGCGCGACATAGTCGGGTTTGGCGTCAAGGGCTGCCTGCAATTCCACCTCGTCATGGGTGCTGAGGCCGAGCCTTAGGCCGGCGGCACGGATCGCGCCGAGATCGGCATCGGCAAGATCTTCCTGCCCGAGATGGACAAAGTCGCAGCCTTCCTCGATCGCAAGCCGCCAGTAGTCGTTGACGATCAACTGGCAGCCATGGTCGGTGCAAACCGCCTTGGCCCTGCGGATCTCGTTGCGAAGGTCGGTCTCCGGAAGATCCTTGATGCGAAGCTGCACGAGCCTGACGCCAAGCGGCACCAGCCGCTCGATCCATTCGGCACTGTCGACGATGAGGTAGAAGGGATCGAACTTCATGCAAACACAGCCTTTCCGATGACGGGGGTGGAGGGAACGGCAAAATCGCGCGGTTCGAGCATGCCTGCCTCGAAAGCCTCGCGCCCGGCATCGACCGCTCGGGCGAAGGCAGAGGCCATCAGCGCCGGTTTCGCAGCGCCGGCGACAGCGGTGTTGAGCAACACCGCATCGAAGCCGAGTTCCATCACTGTGGTTGCATGCGACGGCCGGCCGATGCCGGCGTCGACGATCAGCGGCATATCGGGAAAATGCGCCCGCATCGCCCGGAGCGCCGCAATGTTCTGCGGCCCCATGGCGCTGCCGATCGGCGCGCACCAGGGCATCAGCACCTTGCAGCCGGCCTCGACGAGGCGTTCGGCGACCACCAGATCGTCGGTCGTGTAGGGGAAGACCTCGAAGCCTTCGGCGCACAGGATGCCGGCCGCTTCGACCAGTCCGAAGACGTCGGGCTGCAGCGTGTCGTGATGGCCGATCACCTCAAGCTTGATCCAGTTGGTGGCGAAGACCTCGCGCGCCATCCTGGCCGTCAACACTGCCTCCGACACCGAGTGGCAGCCCGCGGTATTCGGCAGTACGCGAACGCCAAGCGACCGGATCAGTTCGAAAAACGCGCCACCCTGACGCCCGCCGGCGGTTTCGCGGCGCAAGGAAACGGTGACGATCTCGGTGCCCGACGACCGCACCGCATCTTCGAGCACGGCGGGCGAGGGGTAGCGGGCGGTGCCCAAGAGCAGGCGGGAGCGCAGGTCCTGTCCATAAAGCGTCAGCATGTCTCAGCCTCCTTTCATCGGCGAGAGAATTTCGATCCGGTCGCGGTCGTTGAGTGTGTGAGCCGTCCGGTCTGCGCGGTGCACCAGCTCGCCGTTGACGGCGGTGGCAAGCCAGTCCCCCTCGAAGTCGAGTTCGCTCAGGAGGTCGGCGAGGGTCGTGACCGCGAGGTCGTGATCCTCGCCGTTGACGGTCAATTTCATGCGGCGTTTCCCTTCAGGTTCCGGGTAAGGGCAAGCTCCGCCGCTTCCTTGGCGAGGGCCGGTGAAAGCAGAAAGCCGTGGCGGTAAAGCCCGTTGATCGTGATCGTGTTTCCGGCGCGCATGAGCTGCGGCAGGTTGTCGGCAAAGGCCGGCCGGATGCCGGTGCCGGTTTCCATGAGGCGGGCCTCGCCGAAGGCCGGATGCAGCGCATAGGCGGCGTTCAGAAGTTCCATCAGCGACCGGGCGGTGATAGGCCCGTCGACGTCGGTCTCGATCATCGTTGCGCCGCACATGAACAGGCCGTTGCCGCGCGGCACGATGTAGAGCGGAATGCGCGGGTGGATGAGCCGCACCGGCCGCGACAGCACGACTTCTGCGGTCTCAAGGGTGAGCATTTCGCCGCGTACCCCGCGCAGGCCGTCGAGATCGCCGATCCTTGCGGCACCGGTACAGTCGGCGATGAGGTCGCTCTCGCCTTCGCCGTCCGATCCGTCGACGAACGCCACGCCGCGTTCGACCAGCTCTTGCCGCAACAGGAAGAGCGCCCGGCGTGGATCGAGGTGGGCTTCGCCGGGGAAAAACAGCGCCTGCTGGAAACGTCCGGCAAGCGCCGGCTCCAGTCTCTCGATCGCCTTTGCGTCGAGCCATTCGAAGCCGGAGGTCCGAGAAGCGAAGCGCTTGAGTTCGCCGGTATCGCGCGGCGGGGCAACGACCAGCGTGCCGTTGCGCGACACTTCGCCCGGAACAACCCGGTCCCACCAGTCGATGGCGCCAATACCGCGGGTCAGCACCACCTCTTCGGCGCTTTCGCGCTCGCACCAGGGCGCCAGCATGCCGCCGGCAAACCAGGAGGCGGCCGCCGTGAAACCCGGCTGGCGCTCGGCAACCGTGACCTCGGCGCCGCGAGTGCTGAACTCGTGCGCCAAGGTCAGGCCGGCGACGCCAGCGCCTTTGACGAGAATGCGCGTGGTCATCGTTGAATGACGCGATGAATGGTCCTGCACCTTGCGGCAGGGCGGAGGAGGGTGGCGATCGTCATGGCGTGCTCCAATCTGTCGTCGGAGACCCATTTCACGATGGCGGGGAGGAAGGACGCGTTGCCGAGAGTGCGCGCGGAGGCGATTGCTCAGGCAGCGATGTCTGCACCGTCCCTACGCCAGTATGAACTGGATCAGGTTCAACGGGTCACTGCGCCGCGAAAACCGCCTGGCAGAATCTCAGCCCCTTGCCGGGACACCCCTGGTGAATGCTGCAAACTGACTGGCATGGGCGGATCTTGTCAAGGCCCGATCTCCAGGGTTCGGGGCAATCCGCGTGATGCGTTGGGAAATTATCTATAAAATTATTTGGGTGGTGCGGTATCCAGTCGCGATCCCGTTGGCGACCGGTGAGAAAGGATCCGGCGGTCGCATCTAGATTTGGCGAAACCCGTATAAGCATCTGTATAAAAAGAAATATTTCTCTCGTCTGTGACGTCGCGTCAGCCGTGGTCCGGCGTCATCCTGCTTCCTGTTATTTCGTCTTTACGGCTGAACGGCGAAGTTTGCTCATCCGGCGAGAATACAATCTTAGGAGGAAGTTGACCCCATATGCGTCTTTTGAATGCTTGCCTTCTTCGTTTCGGAATAAAATTATAGATAATATTGAAATCTATCTATTTCATGATTGCAATCCAGGAGGACATGCCGAAAATGTTGGACGCAGCCCCATCGACCGACACCGACCCGACCTCAATGAGCCTCGACGAAATCCGCTGGAATCAGGTGGATGCGAAAAAAATCTATAATCTGCCCTTCAATGATCTCCTGTTTCGGGCGCAGACGGTGCATCGGGAGAGCTTTGATCCGAACGCCATCCAGATGAGCCGGCTGCTTTCGATCAAGACCGGCGGCTGCGCCGAGGATTGCGGCTATTGCAGCCAGTCTGCGCATTATCCGACCGGGCTCAAGGCCTCGAAATTGATGGAGGTCCAGAGAGTTCTGGCCGAGGCGCAGAAGGCCAGGGACGGTGGCGCCACGCGCTATTGCATGGGAGCGGCCTGGCGCAGCCCGAAGGAGCGCGACATGGAGGCAATTGTCGCCATGGTCGCAGGCGTCAAGGCGCTCGGCATGGAGACCTGCATGACGCTCGGCATGCTGACGCCGCAGCAATCCGATCGGTTGGCGCAAGCCGGGCTCGACTACTACAACCATAATGTCGATACGTCCGAACGGTTCTACAGCGAGATCATCACCACCCGAAGCTTTGCCGATCGGCTTGAAACGCTGGCCAACGTCCGCGACGCCGGCATCAAGGTTTGCGCCGGCGGTATTCTCGGCATGGGGGAGACGGTTGACGATCGCATCTCGATGCTGGTGACGCTCGCCAACTTGGCCGTGCCGCCCGAAAGCGTACCGATCAACATGCTGATCCCGATCCCAGGCTCGAAGCTCGCCGATGCGGCGCCGGTCGACCCGATCGACTTCGTCCGCACCATCGCGCTCGCCCGCATCCTGATGCCCACGTCTCACGTCCGCTTGTCAGCCGGGCGCACGGATATAAGCGATGAGATGCAGGCGCTCTGTTTCTTCGCCGGCGCCAATTCGATCTTCGTCGGCGAAACGCTGCTGACGGCCGACAATCCCGGGGAAGATCACGATGCCGCACTGTTCCGCCGTCTCGGCCTGAAGCCGATGGCCCTTTCCAGGGAGCACGGCGGGGCGGCACGGGACGCGGCCGAATGACGGCGGGCCTGCTCGGCCACCACGAAAGGACGCTCCACGGGCTCGAACGTAAAGGGCGTCGCCGTGCGCTTCTTTGCGGTGGTGGCATCGATTTCACCTCGAATGATTATCTGGCCCTTTCGGGCTCGCCGCGGCTGAAGGCGGCGATTGCCACGGCCATCGAGCGTGGCGTGCCCGTCGGGTCGGGTGGCTCGCGGCTGCTGCGTGGCAACCATCCGGAGCACGAGGCGCTGGAAGCGGAAGCGGCGACGTTCTTCGGCGCTGAACGGACACTTTTCTTCGCCAGCGGTTATGCCGCCAATGCGGCGCTGTTTTCGACCCTGCCGCAGCGCGAGGATCTGATCGTCCATGACGCCCTGATCCATGCAAGTGCGCATGAAGGGATCGCCGCAAGCAGGGCCCAAGCCGTGGCCGTGCCACACAACGATGTCGATGCTTTTGCCGACGCGATCGGCTCTTGGCGCAAGCGCGGCGGCAAGGGCCACCCGTGGATCGCCGTAGAAAGCCTCTACTCCATGGATGGCGACAGGGCGCCGCTCGCCGAGCTCGCCGCCCTTGCCGGAAGGCATGATGGATTTCTTGTGGTTGATGAGGCGCATGCGACCGGTGTCTTCGGACCACACGGACGTGGTCTCACCGCGGAACTGGAGTGTCAGGACAATCTCGTCGCGCTGCACACCTGCGGCAAGGCGCTCGGTGTTTCGGGCGCACTCTTAAGCGCAAGCGGCGTGCTTTGTGACTATCTCGTCAACCGCGCCCGCAGCTTCATCTACTCGACCGCGCCATCGCCGCTGATCGCTGCGGCCGTGCGCGAGGCGTTGGCGATCGTGGCGGACGAGCCGGAGCGCCTGGCGGAATTCGACCAGCTGAGGACATTTGCCAACCAGGCTCTGGCCGAAACGCTCAGGCTACCGGGCAGCGGCTCGCAGATCCTGCCGGTGCTGATCGGCGACAACGGGCGCGCGGTGCGGATCGCTGCGCACATGCGGCAGGAGGGTTTCGATATCCGGGCGATCCGGCCGCCGACGGTTCCCGAAGGTACGGCGCGGCTCAGGATCGCGATTACGCTGAACGTCGACCGGTCCATGATCACCCACATGCTGGAGCAATTGAAACGCGTGATGCTTGAGGAGCAACCATGATGCCGCCCCGTTTTGTAGTCACCGGTACGGATACCGGCATCGGCAAGACTGTCTTTGCCGCGGCACTCACCGATGCGCTTTCAGCCTGTTACTGGAAACCGGTGCAATCGGGGCTTGATGAAGAGACCGATAGTGAGACGGTGGCGCGGCTTGGCCGGGTCCCACCAGAGCGCATTCTGCCGGAGGCATACCGGCTGAATATGCCTGCCTCGCCGCATCTTTCGGCGCGGATCGACGGCGTGTCGATCCGGCCGGAGCTTCTGTCGCCTCCAACCGTGGATTGCCCGCTTGTCATCGAGGGGGCGGGCGGGCTGCTCGTGCCTTTGAGCGAGCGGGTGGTTTTTGCCGATGTCTTTGCGCGCTGGCAGATCCCGGTGATCCTTTGTGCCCGCACCGGGCTCGGCACCATCAACCACACGCTGCTGTCGCTCGAGGCGCTGCGCCGTCGCGCCATTCCCGTCGTCGGCGTTGCCTTCATCGGCGACGAACAGGCAGACAGTGAGGCGATCATTTCCGAACTCGGACAGGTGCGTCCACTGGGGCGGCTGCCACGGCTCGATCCGCTTTCTCCACAACGCCTGCAGCAGGCATTTCGTGAGAATTTCGACATCAACAGCTTCCGCGAGGTGACGGCATGAGAACCTCGGCGGTCTGGTATCCCTTCACCCAGCATGCGCTGGAGCCAACCATGCGACACGTTGTCGGCACCGAAGGCGCCCACCTCATCGACGAGCACGGCGCGCGCATCCTTGACGCACTCTCGTCCTGGTGGGTGATCACCCATGGTCATCGCCATCCCGTCATCATGGAGGCGATCCGCAAGGCAACGGAAACCTACGACCAGATCATCTTTGCCGAATACACCCATGCGCCGGCCGAGGAGCTTGCCAAAGGGCTGATAGAGATTGCGCCGCCGGGGCTGGCGCACGTGTTCTACTCCGACAGCGGCTCGACTGCGGTGGAAGTCGCGCTGAAGATGGCGCTTGGCTACTTCCACAATCTGGGCCGGCCACGCAGCCGCATCTGCGTCATGGAACACGGCTACCACGGTGATACGATCGGCACGATGTCGGTGGGCGAAAGGGGCGTCTTCAATGCCGCCTATGCGCCGCTGCTCTTCTCCGTCGACCAACTTCCGTTTCCAGAATCGGGCCGGGAACAGCAGACGCTCGATGCCTTCGAGGCGCTTTGTGCGACGGGTGAGGTCGCCTCCCTCCTGATCGAACCGCTGCTTCTTGGCGCTGGTGGCATGAAATCCTACCCAGCCTCGGTGCTCGCGGAGCTGAAACGCATTGCCGAACGTCACGGCAGCCTGCTGATTGCCGACGAGGTGATGACCGGCTGGGGGCGCACGGGCAGCCTGTTTGCATGCGAACAGGCAGGCATCTCGCCCGACATCCTCTGCACCTCGAAGGGCCTGACCGGTGGCGCCTTGCCGCTCGCGGTCACACTGTGCACGCCCGAGATCTTCGACGCGCATCTGTCGACCGATCGGCGCAAGACGTTCTTCCATTCGAGTTCCTATACCGCCAACCCGATCGCTTGTGCCGCCGCGCTCGCCAATCTCGACGTATGGAAGCAGGAGCCGGTGCGCGAACGCATTGACAGCCTCACCGAGCGGCACCGTCAGCACCTGTCGCGTTTTGCCGGGGATCCCCGTTTCGATGATATCCGCCAGGTCGGCACCATTGCAGCACTTGACCTCAAGGTGCCGACCGGCGGCTATCTCTCCGAGGTTGGACCGCGTTTGAGGGCGTTCTTCCGCGAGCGTGGGCTCCTCATCCGCCCACTTGGCAATGTCATCTACCTGATGCCGCCTTATTGCGTCACGGATGCCGATCTCGGCCGGGCTTACGAGGCAATCGACGAGGCGGCGTCTCTCTTTGTGGCGGGCCGGCTATGAGCGTTGCCCGTTCAGCGCGTCTTAGCGGTTTCGGCCATGCGGTGCCTTCGCGCCGGGTGGCAAATGCGGAAATCGAAACGAAACTCGGGCTGGAGCCCGGCTGGATCGAACGCCGCACCGGCATTCGCGAGCGGCGCTGGGCCGCGGAGGGCGATACCCTCACGGGGCTTGCCGCAAGAGCTGGCGCGGCGGCGCTCGAGGACGCCGCGCTTTCGCGCAGTGATATCGCGCTCACCTTGCTGGCAACCTCGACGCCCGATCATCTGTTGCCACCGTCCGCACCGTTGCTTGCCCATCACCTCGGGCTCCGCAATTCCGGCGCCATCGACCTGGCCGGCGCCTGCTCCGGGTTCCTCTATGCCCTGACGCTCGCCGATGGTTTTGCCCGTGCACAGGGCAAGCCGGTGCTGGTGGTGGCCGCCAACATCCTTAGCCGGCGCATCAACCCAATGGAAAGGGCAAGTGCGGTGCTCTTTGCCGATGCCGCCGGCGCCGTCGTCGTCGCGCCTTCAGATGATCCGCAAGGCGGCTTGCTCGGCGTCGATCTTGCCGCCGATGGTGACGGGTATGACCTGATTTCGATCGCCGCCGGCGGCAGCAGCCGGCCTTTCATGCCTGGGATGGCGACGAGCGATGTTCTGATGACCATGCGCGACGGGAGGGAGATGTTTGCCCGCGCCGTGGAGATGATGACGACCTGCGCCATCAGGGCGATGGCGGCGAGTGGCAGCAATGCCGGTGACATCGGCCGTTTCGTGCCGCACCAGGCCAACAGCCGGATCTTCGACGCGGTGTGTGATCGCCTCGACATCGACGCATCGAAAACGGTGCGCACCATCGAAGACTATGGCAACTCTTCCGCCGCGACGATCCCGTTGTCCTTGTCGCTGGCGCACGAGGCAAGGCCATTTGCTCCTAGCGAAAAGCTGCTGCTGACGGCTGCCGGTGCCGGGCTTACCGGCGGCGCGGTGGTGCTTGGCCTGTAGCGGCAGCCTTCAGAGATCGGCAGGTTTCGTGCAGGAGCCGCGCTCGATGAGGACCGGTTGCAGCTTGTATTCTTCCTGCAGCGCGTGGCTGCCGAGCACACCCTCGAGGGCGAGGCGGGCGATCTCGTCGATCGGCTGGCGGATGGTCGTCAGTCGCGGCAGCACCAGGGACGCGAGCGGGATGTCGTCGAAACCAACGATCGACAGGTCGCTCGGCACGCGCACGCCCATGTCGCCGGCGGCGCGCAGAAGGCCGATCGCCTGCTGGTCGCTGGCGGTGGCAATCGCCGTCGGACGTGAGACGAGGGGTTGAGACAGGAGCCTCTTGCCGAGCTCTTCGCCTGAGCGATAGTCGAAGTGGCCTTCAACAAGCTGCGGTGCGACATACTCGCCGGGATGCGTTTCCCGAAACGCGTCGAGACGCGCCAGAAAGCCATCGCGGCGCTCGGCCGATACGTCGGTCGAACTCGGGCCGCTGATGTAGCCAAGGCGGCGATGGCCAAGCGACAGCAGATGGTCGGCGGCGAGATAGCCGCCTCTGCGGTTGTCGACCGCGACGAGCGCATGCCCGCTCAAAGGCCGGTCAACGGTGACGGTGCGCGTGCCGGTGACCATGCCGTCGAAAAGGCTGTTGCTGACGGGAACAAGGATCAGCCCGGCCGGCAGCCGCCCGAGTAGCGTCTCGATCTGCTGTTTCTCCGCTTTTGGGTCGTCGTGGGTGTTGGCGAGCAGCACCGAATAGCCTTCGGCCGAAGCGAGCATCTCGACGTGTTTGGCGAGTTCGGCGAAGAAGGGGTTGGTGATGTCGGGAACGACTAGGCCAATGATATCGGTCTTGTTGAGCCGGAGACTGCGGCCGAGAATGTTCGGCCGGTAGCCGATCGCCTCGATCGTCGCTTCGACCCTCAAGCGAATGTCTTCGCTGACGGTCTTGTTCTTGGCGAGCACGCGCGAAACCGTTCCGACCGAGACGCCGGCGCGTTGCGCAACATCCTTTATCGTCGGGTTCAAGCGGCTGGCTCCAGTCTCTTTCTCAAGGTCGGTCCCCGAGTCGAATTCATACAGCGGATCAACGCAGTACGGCATCGTTCAAGCGCTCGGTCAATCCACGCTTACTCCTGTTAAAGCAGAGAATGCCGACGACGGGTAGCGCCTTCCAACTCAAATTTTCTCACGATGAAACGTTTCATATTGACAGGCGCCCCTTGTTTCGATCTTCTAATGCGCAGAAGCGGCTCATTTGCATCTCTGCGATGAAACGTTTCATCGATGGTTGGAGGACCATCTTTTCACCGGAGGAGAACCCATGAAACTTTCACGATTTGCATCCATCGTCGCACTCACCGTCGCCACCGCACTGCCGACGATTGCGGCCGCTGCCGACAAGCCCGTTGTTGGTCTCGTCATGAAGTCGCTTGCCAACGACTTCTTCAAGAACATGCTCGAAGGCGCCGAAGCGCACGCGAAAAAGCGCGGCGACTACGAGCTGAAGGCCATCGGCATGCAGAACGAGACCGATTTCGAGAGCCAATTGAACGGCGTCGAGAACTTTATCACCCAAGGCGTCGATGCAATCGTCATTGCGCCGGCCGACAGCCGTGCCATGGTCGCGCCGCTGAAGAAGGCGATGGATGCCGGTATCGTCGTCGTCAATTTCGACGTCTCGCTCGACGAGCAGGCGAAGAAGGACGCAGGCGTCGATCTCGCCTTCGTCGGGCCGGACAACCGCGGCGGTGCCAAGCTGGTCGGCGATGCGCTCGCCAAGGATTTGGGCGCGGGCGGAAAAGTCGTCATCCTCGAGGGCAACCCCGGTGCCGACAATGCCGCACAGCGCAAGCTCGGCTTTGAGGACGCGATTGCCGCCGGCAAGCTCGATCTTCTCGACTCAAGAACGGCCCATTGGGAAACCGAGGAGGCGAATGCCGTCTTCTCCACCATGCTGACCGCTCACCCCGACATCCAGGGCGTGCTTGCCGCCAACGATTCCATGGCGATCGGCGTGGTCAAGGCGCTCGACGCGGCTGGCCGCAGCGACGTCAAGGTCGTCGGCTTCGACAACGTGCCGGCGGTTGCGCCCATGTTGAAGGATGGCAAGCTGCTGGCGACTGTCGACCAGTTCGGATCCGAGATGGCGGCGAATGCCATCGACAAGGCGCTCGCAGTGGTTGCCGGTGGTCCCAAGCTCGAAGGCTGGGTCAAGACCGACATCAAGCTCGTGACCAAGGGCGACGTGAAATAGCCCTTACCTGGCTTCGAACCGCGCCGGGCGATGCCCGGTGCGGCTTGAGCAAGAGACAGTGGCCCTGGCGCAGTGAAGCGCTCCGTCTTGGGCTGCCTGATTTTCGAAGGGCGAGATATCATGATCAATACCGAAACCGTGCTTGCGGAAGCGGCCGGCGTGGCGGCGCCGCCGGTCCTGGAACTGCACGATGTGAAGAAGGCCTTCGGTGGTACCAAGGCACTGAACGGCGTCAGCCTGTCTGTTCAGCCGGGCGAAGTACACGGCCTGATCGGCGAGAACGGTGCCGGAAAATCGACCCTGATCAAGGTGCTCTGCGGCGTTGTTCGCCCGGATGAGGGCGTCATCAATCTCGCCGGCCGTGTCTACGCACCGACGACGCCGCGCGAGGCCAAGGCCAATGGTCTGCAGGTGGTGCACCAGGAATTCAATCTGCTGCCCTATCTGTCGGTCGCCGAAAACATCTTCATCGAACATCTGCCGCGCAACGCTCTCGGCATCGTCAAACGGCCGGAGATGCATGATCGCGCGCGTGCGGCGCTCGACGCCATCGGCCTCAGCGACATCGATGTGCGCTGGCCGGTCGAAAGGCTCGGCATCGCCCATCGCCAGCTTGTCGAGGTGGCGCGCGCACTGATGACGGAAAGCCGTATCCTGATCCTCGACGAGCCGACGGCAACGCTGACCTCGCGTGAAACCGAGCGGTTGTTCAAGATCATCGACGACCTTCGCAGTCGCGGCGTTTCCATCATCTTCGTCTCTCATCATCTGGACGAGGTTTTCCGTATCTGCGACCGGGTGACGGTGCTGCGCAATGGGGAAACCGTGTTTTCGCGACCGATCGCCGAGACCAGTCAGGATGAGCTGGTGCGTGCCATGGTCGGTCGCAAACTACAGCAGCAGATGGCCACAGAGGTGGTTTCGCTGGCGCGGCCTGAGGAAGCCCTGTCGCTCGTCAACTTCCGCCATGCGCAATCGCCGCATGCCGACGGCATATCGCTTCAATTGCACAAGGGCGAGATCCTCGGCATCGCCGGTCTCGTCGGTTCCGGTCGCACCGAGCTCCTGCGGGCGATCGCCGCGGCGGAACTGCCGCTTTCCGGTGCGCTTCGCCTTGAAGGAACTCCCGTTTCCTTCCGTTCGCCGCGCGAGGCGATCAATGCCGGCATCGGTTTCGTGACCGAAGACCGCAAGGAGGAAGGACTGATCCTCAACATGCCGATCGCGGCCAATGTCACGCTCGCGTCGCTGTCGGACGTTTCGCGCGCCGGCATTCTCGACCGCAAGGCGGAGATCGCGGTGACCGAGAGGCTCGGGGCCGAGCTCAAGCTGAAATATGGCGGGCCGGGCAGAAACGCCGCGACGCTTTCGGGCGGCAACCAGCAGAAGGTGGTGCTTGCCAAGTGGCTGGCGCGCAATCCGAAGGTGCTTCTGCTCGATGAACCGACCCGCGGCGTCGACGTCGGCGCCAAGGCCGAGATCTATGCGCTGATCCGGCAGTTTGCCGAGCGTGGTCTTGCACTTTTGATCGTCTCCTCCGAGCTGCCGGAACTGATGACGCTGTCGGACCGGATCCTGGTCATGTCGCAGCACCGCGTCGTCGGCGAACTGGCACGACCCGAATTCTCCGAAGAACGTATCCTGCAATACGCCTACCAGGGCGAGCAGCAACAGGCGAGGCAGTAACATGCAAGCACTCGAAAAGACGGAAGTGGGCGAAACCATCGACACGCGCCGGCTGGCGGGCTGGTCACCCAAGGTATTGTTGCGCGATGCCGGTATCGGCCTGGCTCTCCTGCTTCTGATCGTCTTCTTCTCGGTCTCGACCGAGCATTTCCTGACGGCCAACAACATCTCCAACATCCTGACGCAGATCACCATCAACCTGATCCTTGCCGTCGGCATGACCTTCGTCATCCTGATCGGCGGCATCGATCTTTCGGTCGGTTCCATGCTTGCCTTCTGTGCCGTCGTCGGCGGCACGGTGCTGACCATCCCCGATCTCTCGGTGTTCCAGGCTGTCACCCTTGCAACGCTTGCGGCCGTCGGTACCGGTGTCGTCTGCGGTTTCCTCAATGGCTGGATCAGCGCCTTCTGGGGGCTGCCGTCCTTCATCGTCACGCTCGGCATGCTCAACATCGCCCGCGGCGCGGCACTGCAGGTGACCGATGCGCGCACGATCTACTCCTTCCCACCGAGCTTCAATGCCTTCGGATCGCAGATGATCTTCGGCATCCCCGTGGTCTTCCTGATCGCACTGGTGCTCGTCGCCATCGCCTGGTTCGTGCTGTCGAAAACGGTGTTTGGACGGCTGCTCTATGGCATCGGCAACAACGAGGAAGCCGTGCGCCTCGCCGGCCATTCATTGATGTTCTACAAGGTGGCGGCCTTCACCATTGCCGGTGCGCTCGTCGGCATTGCCGCAATGGTTTACATGGCCCGCCTCAACATCGCGAGCCCGATCATCGGCATCGGCTTCGAACTGAATGCGATCGCTGCCGTCATCATCGGCGGAACCAGCCTCAATGGCGGCCGCGGCACGGTGATCGGCACGCTGCTCGGCGCCTGCATCACCGGGGTGCTCGCCAACGGCCTCATCCTGTTCGGCCTCAGCGATTTCATGCGCCAGATGATAACCGGGGTCGTCATCATCCTCGCCGTCATCATCGACAAGTATCGCGAGCGGCTGACGGGCATCTAGTCCGGCAGCCAGCACCCGGCTTTCGCCAGAGTTCGACACATGCACAAGCGCACCGTGCGGGCTGCGAAGCCAAACGCGCCGCGCTGCGATCCCGGCCGCCGTTTGCCAATCCAGAGGAAGGTTACGCTGATGCTCAAGAATGTTGATCCGGCGCTGAATGCCGACGTGCTGCATGCGCTGCGCTCGATGGGACACGGTGACAGGATCGCACTGGTCGATGCCAATTTTCCCGCTGAAACGATTGCCCGTCACACCCGGCTCGGCCTGCCGTTGCACATCGACAACGTTTCCGCGGCGCGGGCGGTACGGGCGGTGCTTTCGGTGATGCCGCTCGACACGCCGCTACAGCCCTCGGCGGCGCGCATGGCGCCTGGCGCAAACGCGGGCGAGATGCCGGACGTTCAGCGCGAGGTCCAGGCGGAAATCAACCGCGCGGATGGGGATGCGCCGCAGATGTATGCTGTCGAACGCTTCGCCTTCTATGAGGAGGCAAAGCGTGCCTTTTGCATTGTCGTCACCGGTGAGGCGCGCCTTTATGGCTGCTTCCTCTTTACCAAGGGTGTCGTGCTGCCAGCGAGCCAATGGAACGAGGCGTCTGCGACGCCGATTGCGCGCCTTTCGACCTGAGGGCGCACGATCATGGTTCGAAAGATGTGCACCGCGCCGCCCGGGGCGGCGAGGTGCAGGCCTGTTACGTCAGGTCGGCTTGTGGCCCTTCAGTCCGTAAAAGGTGATGTAGGCATAGCAGACGACCGGCATCAGGAAAGCCAGATGGATGCCGATCGTATCGGCAAGACCACCCTGGACCAGCGGCAACAAGGCGCCGCCGACGATCGCCAGGCACAGGATGCCGGAGCCCTGGCTGGTGTATTTCCCAAGGCCGTAGAGTGCCAGGCTGAAGATCGTCGGGAACATGATCGAGTTGAAGAGCCCGATCGCAAGCACCGACCACATGGCGACGCTGCCGCCGGCAAAGACGGTGAGGAGCAGCAGCGCGATCGCCGCTAGGGCATTGAAGGCCAGCGCCTTGCCGTCGTTGACGAAGCGCATCGCCACCGAGCCGATGAATCGGCCGATCATCGCACCACCCCAGAAATACATGACATAGTGGGCGGCTTCGGCTTCCGAGAGGCCGGCAATGTCGGGCTGGTTCAGGAAGTTGACGAGGAAGCTGCCGATGCTGACCTCGGCGCCGACATATACGAAGATGCCGATCGCACCGAGGACCAGGTGGCGATAGTGCCAGGCGGACCCGCCATCGGTTATCGGCTCGATCTCGTCATGAACCTCGACGGTCGGCAGCTTGAGGGCGGCAAAGAGCGCCGCAAGCAGCAGGAACGCGGCGGCAAGCAGCAGATAGGGCAGCTTGACTGCATTGGCTTCGGCGAGGCGCATGGCGTCGAGTTGTTCCGGTGTCGCGCCTGCCGTTGCGACGACTGCGGCCGACAGGATCAGCGTTGCGCCGAACATCGGCGCCAGCGTCGTGCCGAGTGAATTGAACGCCTGGGTGAGCGTCAGGCGGCTTGCCGCGGTATCGGGCGGGCCAAGCACGGTGACATAGGGGTTTGCCGCGACCTGCAGCAGGGTGATGCCGCTCGCAAGCACGAAAAGGGCTCCGAGGAACAGCGCATAGATGCGGTAACTTGCTGCCGGCACGAACAGCGCGCAGCCGATCGCGGCGATGACAAGGCCAAGCACGATGCCCCATTTATAGCTGATGCGCCTGACGAGCGCGCCGGCTGGAAGCGAGACGATGAAATAGGCGCCGAAGAAGCAGAACTGAATCAGCATCGACTGCGTGTAGTTGAGCGAGAAGACGTTCTTCAGGTGCGGGATGAGAATGTCGTTCAGGCACGTGATGAAGCCCCACATGAAAAACAGCGAGGTGAGTGCGAAGAGGGCGAAGCGATGACCCGTCGCACCGGTCGCCGTGGTTGCGGCCGCGCCCGCGGACGGGGCGACCTTGGTGATGATACCTGCCAATGGATGAACCTCTTGATGTCGTTGACGCCGGAGCTTGGGTCTTGGGAGGACGTCCGATGGACGCGCCGGCGGCGGCCCGGCCTTGGCTTGGGAGGCGCCAAGGCACCGGGGCTGCGGGGGGCTTATAGCGCGTGAGGCGCGCTTTGACAGCGTGAAAGGCCGGATTTCCCCCGCCACCTACCGTGTCGCACCTTTGCTCAGGTCAAAGCGTCGCGAGCTCGCGATTGGTAAGGGCACCGCCATTGGTGCGCCGGATCTCGTGCTTCTGTTCGAGCGCGATCACGATATCCTCGCTGAAGTCGACGGATGTGAGTTCGGCGATTTCGGGAAGGGCGCCCGGGGTAAAGACGTTGACTTCAACCAGCCGGTCGCCGACCACGTCGAGACCCACAAGAAACATGCCATCCTGTACCAGCTTGGGGCGCATCTGTTCGGCGACAACGAGCATTTCTGCGGTCACCACCGCCTCAACGGGCCTGCCGTTGGCATGCATGTTGGAGCGCAGATCGCCTTCTGCGGGCACGCGCCGAACCGCGGCATAGGTATCGCCGCGCATGAGCGGCCGGCCGTTCATCAGGAACAGCCGCACATCGCCTTCGATCGCGGCCGGCAGATATTCCTGCGCAATCACGTAGCCCGCCTCACTGACCGCTTCGAAGATCTGGTTGAGGTTTGTCTCGTGGCTGGAGCTGACCTTGAAGACGTTCTTGCCGCCTGAGCCTTGCAGCGGTTTCAGGATCACGCCCTCTGGATGCGCGTCAACAAAGGCCCTGATCTCCTGAATATGTTTCGTGATCAGCGTGGTCGGCCGGACGGTTTCGGGAAACCCTTGCAGATAGAGCTTGTTCTGCGCCCGCGCCAGGCCGTCGGGATCGTTGACGACAATTGCCCCGCGCTCGGCCGCAAGCCGCCCGAAGAGGATGCCCGCCTGTGTGGCCCAGGGGCGCGGGCCGGCGTCTTCCGATGGGTCGTTCCTGAGAAACAGCACCTGGACATCGGCGATATCAAGCACGTGCCGCTCCGTTGCGTCGCCCCTGAGCGCCGCGACAAAGGTTTCGGCCTTGCGCGGCCTTGCCGCACCGAGGCCAATGGCGTGAACCATCAGCCGGCCATCCGGTCGAAGCACGAAGTCGCCTGGCGTGGCATAGAAGACCGCATGTCCACGGGCGAGCGCTGCAAGCGCAAGCGACGTCGTTGCGTAGAAGGTTTCTTCACCTTCGATGGAATTGACGAGAAAGACGATGCGCATCCGGTTTCCTAGTCTGCGACCATGTCGAGCGGGGTGATGCCCTTGCGGGCCCGCTCAAGTCGGTCGCGCGCGTTGACGTCATCGAGGAAGAGAGGGCGGACAGCGGCGGCACCAAGCAGGCCGCGCAAGCTGAGTTCCTGGATCGCGCCGAAATGTGAAGCGGCGATCTTGCCGATCCAGAACGGTTCGAGACTGCCGCCTTCTGCCAGATGGGCGAGCAGTTGCAGGAGGCCGCGCAGGTAGATCGCATCCTTGACCAGCCCGCCGCCGCGATGAATGCGCAAGGCGATGTTGAACGCCTCTGCCTTGGCAAACCCATGGTCATCGGCAAGCAGCCTGTAGGTCTCCGGCAAGGTCGCGCCGTCAAGCATGGCTGCGCAGCCGATGACCCTGGCTGCGAGCACGCGAAGCCGGTCAACGGTCATGCCGGCGCTTAAGTATTCGGCAAAGACGGCCAGCCCTTCCTGCATGCCCTCATAGCCTGCAAGCCCGGAGCGCAGGATCCTGAGGCCCTGGGCCGAGCCGTTGAAATAGGTGAGCAGGTGAACGCCGACCTCGTGGCTGAGAAGCGCTTCAACCCGATCGGCGTCGAGTGCTGAGCTTCGGGCGATCAGCAGCTGCCCGCGCGAGACGAGCAGACCGGCCGGCAAATCGTCGCGCACTTCAACGGAGGCCGCGAAATCGGGCGACTGCCGACGATAGGCCGATATCATCGCCTGGGCGCGTTCGCGAATGTAGTCGCAGTCGCGCTTATAGTCGGGCGCCGATGGCAAACGGACCTCCGGCGCGGTTTGCGCGAGGATCTCGGCAGCGACATTGAAGAGTCCTGCTTCCACCGGGCCATAGAGCGCGCGACCGAGCTCGACGAATTTTCGCGTCTCACGGGCGGAAATCATCGAAAGCTGCAGATCGACCTCCTGCTGCTTCTCCCGATAGAGTGCATAGAGAAGTGGATCTTCGAGATGCTCGAAGTTGAGCGAAAAGAGCTTACGCTTGGCCATCTCGATTTGCAGCGTCAGCGGCCGATAGTAGAGGCGGGGGCTCAGAGAAAAGCCGCTCGACGAAAACTCCGCCCATGCAGCGTCTGCGTTGATCGGCGTCACCGCCAGCAGAAAATCGAAGCTCGAGGCGATCTCGTCGATGCCGCGATCCGCCCTGACGACCGCATCGACAAAGGCCTTGCGGCCAAACGCCCGATGTGTTGGCAGCCGAAAGGCGTCGGATCTGGCGCTGGCGAAGGCTGCGACGGCCCTGAGGCCCGCATCGAAAAGGCTTGCGATCAGCCGCTCGCGCAATTGGGGATAGGTGCGACGCGTGCCCGGTTCGCAGTAGATCGGCGCGAAGCGCACGGTGAGATAGGGACAATCGAGCCGCAGGGCCACTTTCTCGGCCCTTGTCTCCCGCGCGCGCTCGACAAGCGCCGCATGCGGGGTTCGGAACTTTCCTTCGATGGTCGAAGCGGTCTCGATCATGGCGTTCGCCGCCGCTCTTTCCGCAGCACTGGCCCCGGTGACAACCTCGATCAGGAAGGGTGGCAGGAAGGGGGCATCCCTTACGGGCGGATCGTCGCTTTCGAGTTCGGCGAATTCAAGCACCAGGAACATGCCCAGGTGTTCTTCGATCACCCGGCCGACCGCGGCGATGACCGGCGTCGCCGTCTCTTCGTCCGGCGCCAGGAGATAAGCGGCGTTGGCCTGGGCAATGTCGCGTGCGACCGGCTGGTGGCGATCCCCGACGAGATGAACGCAGAGGAAGGGAAGCAGACGGTCGATATGCAGCCGCCCGCCGCCGCCAAAATCTCGTCGCACGGCACGGCCGTCCTTTAGCCGGGCAATGGCCTCGACGAGCCACTGCTCGTTGGCATCTGCAGGGGTGTCGCTCCGCTCGGTCATCGCTTTCTTGCCAGCGCATCGGTGAGGACCGGGGCGAGCGAAGCGACCAGTGTCCGCAGCGCTCGCAGCGCCTCGAGGTCCGGCTTGCCGGTCCATTCGTCCATGAAGGTCTTCTTGAACTCGATCGCGATTGCGCAACCGCTATCGGGGAAGTGTTCGTGAATGAAACGCGTCTGCTCGCCGCGGCCCTGAAACGCGACATTCTCGCGCACATCGAGGGTTCGACCACACACTTTCGATGCGCTCAACGTCGAAATCACCGCATCGATGATATCCGCCCACTTCGCCCGGCTCATCGACGCGGTCCCGATGTTGATTTCCGGTGTTTCGGCGGGCTGCGCCGGCTCGGCCTCCGGCCCCTGGCGCCGGTGGTTGTAGCTATGCACGTCGAGAACGACGAAACGCCCGTGGCGCTGCTCGATCGCCGCCAGCGTGGATTTGAGCATGGCATAGTACTCGTCGTGGACGGCAAGCGATGCCTCGATCAGCTGGGGAGGCGGCTGCTCGCGCCAGACGGCAAGACCCCAGGCCTGCGTGGGCTGGAGATACACGGCGCCCGTGCGGGTACGGTTGAGGTCGACCTCGAAGCGGGAGCGGTGGACGATGATGCGATTGGTGACGTCCCGAATGATGAATTCGGTGAACGGGTCTTCTTCGCGCCGTCTCTCTTCGTTCGAGAGAGCCACCAGCGCTTGGGCATCTCGCCGCATTGCATGGCCATTGTGGATCGCTGTGGCGACGATCGGGCTGTCGCCGCGATAGGTGGTCCACCAGTCGTTTTCCGTGGCTGAGCGGTGACGATCGGTCGGCTCGCTTTGCATCTTCGCTCCCGTTGCCGCGTGGCGCTGCTACGGGGATGCAACTCCCGGGCAGGGCTCGGGGTTCCGGGCAAAGCCTGAAAATCGGTACTCGCAACGCAGGACGGCACGTCATGCCGCTTGCGCCTCAGCGGGCGGGCGTTTCGATCTCGCCCAGGATCCATTGACGGAAGGCGCTGATCTTCGGCGAATTGCGCCGGGTCTCCGGATAGACAAGCCAATAGGCGTGGCCGTCATTGCAGAGAAGGTCGAAGGGTTGGACGAGGCGTCCGTCCGCGAGTTCCGCCGCGAAGAATGCTGGTGTCAGGATTGCAACGCCCTGGCCGGCCGCTGCTGCATTGCCCTCGTAGACTTGGGCGCCCATACTGCTGCCGGGCCGGCTGGCAAGCCCCTCTGCCGCCACATTCGCGGCTTTGAACCATTCCGCCCACCAGGGGTCGGCCGTATCGAGCAGCGGCAGGCGCAGGAGGTCGGCCGGTTCTTTTACCCCGCCAATGCTTGCTGCAAGGCTGGGGCTGAGCATCGGAGTGAAATCGGCGTTGATCAGCCGGTGGGATGCGAGCCCCGGCCAGTTCCCACCGCCCGAGCGGATGCCGATGTCCACCTCTTCACGGGTAAAGTCGACGAGATGGGGTTCCGTCTGCAGCCGGACGGCAAGCGACGGGTGGGCGATCTGGAAGGAGCCGAGGCGCCGGGCCAGCCAGTTGGACGCGAAGGTCGCGATCGTGCTGATGACCAATGTTCCCTGTGCACCGCCGCGTGCGGTGACATAGGCCTCGCTCAACTGCTCAAAGGCTTGCGTGACGGCGGGCGCGAGCCGCTGGCCAACCTCGGTCAGCGCGATCTGGCGCGGCCGGCGCAGAAACAGTGGCGCACCGATCCGGTCCTCGAGAACCTTGATCTGATAGCTGGCCGCAGCCTGGGTCATGCCGAGTTCGGCGGCCGCCTTGGTGAAACTCCCATGGCGGGCAACCGCTTCGAAGACGCGTATCGCTGTCAGCGGCGGGAGCGGAAGTGTCTTATGCATTAAATGGCCTTATGCATGTTACGCGATATTCGATTGGAAGGTGATGCTGTTCATCACCATTTTCAAGGTCCGTCCATTAGACGGATTGATGAAGAGGATGACAGCTATGACGACCGTTCAAGTCCGTGATTTTTCGTCGACAAACGATTTTTCTGTGCGTTCGTGGCTGGCGCTTCTGTTCACGCGCAAGCGCCGAGCACCTGATGTTGTCGACATTCGCAACCTTTCGGATCATCTGAAGCGGGACATGGGTTTCCTTGATGGCAACCGCCCCGAGGAGAAGACCTACCAGCTCACATGACACTTCCAACCCGGGCGAGCCTCCCATCGCCCGGGTCCACCAACGATGGAAAGTATCTCTCTGCCCGATGTCGCCGTTTGCTCATCGGGGACAGGGCCTCCCGCAAGGGGCCTGGCCGGCACCGATAGGCGGAGCAGTTTTTCATGCCGCCCCGGTTCTTTGGGTCAGAATTCCTTTAATCTACTGTTTGAGTAGATAATCTCAAAAGTGCTCGGTCGACAACCGAGCCTGGGTATGCCCCCGGTCGGCGCAAGTCTGCGGCGGCTGGCTGAGATGAGGTCTGACATGAGCATGCTGAGGCAATATGAACGTTTGAGCGCAATCCGCGAGGTTCTGCAGGGCCGGCTTGAGCTTCACGAGGCGCGCTTCTGCTTCGGCGTCGACGATATCGAGGACGGGACGATCCATGAACTCAGAGACCGTATCGCCGAACTCTCCGAGGAGATGTCGACGATGCGAAGCCGTTGCGATCGATACGAGATCGGCCGCCCGTGACAAACCTCAAATGACGGCAAAGCGCCGCCGACAAACGGAACATCCCCATGACGTTGCATGTGAATTCACGCATTGCCGATCACGAAATCAACCCGCTTTTCCTCGAACGCTGGTCGCCGCGGGCCTATTCCGGCGCAGAGATCTCTAAGGCCGAGCTGTTCGAAATCCTCGAAGCCGCGCGTTGGGCGCCGTCTGCCTACAATGCCCAGCCCTGGCATTTCGTCTATGCGCGCCGTGGGGCAGACGGCTGGGACAAGCTGCTCGGGCTCTTGAACGAGTTCAACCGCAGCTGGGCACAAAAGGCCTCGGCGCTGATCTTCGTGCTGTCGAAGACATCGCTCCTGCCGCCGGGCGCCAGCGAAGAGGTGCCTTCGTACACGCATTCGTTCGATGCCGGTGCCGCCTGGGGCGCGCTGGCCCTGCAGGCGGCCCATTCCGGCTGGCAGGCCCACGGCATGGCCGGGCTCGACTACGACCGCGCCCGCGCCGAACTCGAGGTCCCGGAGAGTTTTCGCATCGAGGCAGCGGTCGCGATCGGCCGTCTCGGCGACAAGGCGCAGCTCCCCGAGGCCTTGCAACAGCGTGAGCAGCCGAGCCCGCGCAAGGCGCTCCCGCAGATCGTCTCCGAAGGACGGTTCGTCGCCGGCTGATCGGTTGCTTGCCTACCGAAGGAGCGGGGCATTCGATGTCACCCGCTCCCGATCGTCAGCGATCGTCAGCGTCGTCTTTGCTGGTCGCGTTCAGCGCCTGGACGCTGACGGCGGCGACGAGACCCGTCAGCACGATGCCGCAGCAGCCGATGACGAGCGCCAGCAGTCGGGCACTCAGGTGTTTGGGGGTGAGGTCGCCGTAGCCGATGGTCAAGCCGGTGACGAAGGTAAAATAGAGCGCTTCGTCGAGCCGCCAGTCCTCGATACGTCCGATGACGACACCCGATCCGGCCATGGTGACGAGGATCGCGGAGAAGATCGGCCACAATAGGTGGAGCTGTCCATAGAGCTCGTAGAAGAACCGGCGCCGCATTCGTTTCGAATGAGCTCTGGCATCCTTTTTCGGCACGCAACCCTCCCTCTAGCCGGTCGATAGAGCCATCGTGCCGGCCATCCCGTTAAGGCGGTTCCCCGGCAATGGGGTGCAGGCCTCGGCCCCACAGACGGCGTCCTCTCTCGGCTCGCTTGCCCAACGCATTGCCACCATAGCCGTAACTCGGTCAGGCAGCCAGCGGTTGCCTCCCACCGGTTTTCACGATGCCAGTGGGCCCTCAGCAGGCAGTGGGACGCGCGTTCTTTGATCACGCGCGATCTTCCTTGCAACGGCTCGGACCCGATGTTATCGCTTATGATAACTTCATGATATTTCTACCGGAGACCGGTCCGGATGGCATCGAACGAGCACCCGTTTGCAGGCGATGATCGCGGCCTTGGCGCCGGGCTGCGGCTCGACGTGATTGCCGGACTGACGGCGGCCGCCGTGGTGCTGCCAAAGGCCATGGCCTACGCAACGGTTGCCGGACTTCCGGTCAGCGTTGGCCTCTACACGGCCTTCGTGCCTATGATGGTCTACGCGCTGCTCGGCACGTCGAAAGTGCTCAGCGTTTCCTCGACGACCACGCTTGCGATCCTTGCCGGCACCCAACTCGGACTTGCGGTGCCGGATGGCGATCCGGGCAAGCTGATCACGGCAACCGCGACGCTTGCCGCATTGACCGGCGTGCTTTTGATGCTGGCGTCGGTGCTCCGTTTCGGTTTTGTCGCCAATTTCATTTCGTCGCCGGTCTTGATCGGCTTCAAGGCCGGCATCGGCCTCGTCATCGTGCTTGATCAGGTGCCGAAGCTGCTCGGTATCCACATCACCAAGGAAGGCTTCTTCCGCGACATCCTTGGTATTGCTGGTCACCTCTCCGATACGTCGCTCCTGACCTTGGCGATCGGGGGTGTGGCACTGGTCGCACTGCTGGCACTGGAGCGGCTCTGGCCGCATTCGCCGGCGCCGCTTCTGGCGGTCGCCGCCGGCATCGGGCTTTCGTGGTTCGCCGGCCTGGAGGCGCTGGGGGTTTCCACCGTCGGTTTCATCCCGCGCTCGCTGCCATCGATCACCCTTCCGAGTCTCGGGCTGGCTCAGGAGCTTCTGCCCGGAGCGCTCGGGATCGCGTTGATGAGCTTCACCGAAACCATCGCTGCCGGTCGTGCCTTTGCCGCCCCGTCCGATCCGCCGATCCGGCCCAATCGCGAGTTGCTTGCAACCGGCGCTGCCAATCTTGCCGGCGGCTTCTTTGGCGCCATGAGTGCGGGTGGCGGCACGTCGCAGACGGCCGTCGTGCGCGCGGTCGGCGGACATTCGCAGGTGGCGTCGCTGGTGACCGCGGCGGCCGCCGCCGCAACCATGCTGGTGCTGGCACCGCTGCTCGGCCTTTTGCCGCAGGCCGTTCTTGCGGCAATCGTCATCGTCTACTCGGTCGGCCTCATCAAGCCCGCGGATTTCTGGTCGGTTCGCAAGGTCCGGCGAATGGAGTTCCAGTGGGCGCTTGCCGCCTTCCTCGGCGTGCTCTTCTTCGGTACGCTCCAGGGCATCATCGTCGCAATCATCCTTTCCTTCATTGGACTGGCGCGCCAGGCGGCGTCGGCGAAGGTCTACGTCGTTGGCCGCAAGCGCGGGACCGACCGGCTGCGCCCGCTGTCGCCCGATCATCCGGATGACGAAACCTTCGAAGGGCTGCTGATCCTCAGACCGGAGGGGCGGCTGTTCTTTGCCAACGCCCAGCAGGTCGCCGATCAGGCCCAGGCACTGGTCGCCGCCCAGAAGCCGCGGGTGCTCGTGCTCGACATGAGCCGCGTCTTCGACATCGAATATTCGGCCCTGCAGATGATGATGGAGGGCGAACGCCGCATCGCCAGTCACGGCGTCAGTGTCTGGCTGGCCGAACTGAACCCCGACGTGCTCGCCTATGTCAGGGCCTCCGGATTTGCCGACCAACTTGGCCCCGACCGCCTTTTCGTCAACACGCGCACCGCCCTGCAGCGCTATCTGTCAAGCACGGCTCCGGCTGAGCTCTCGTTGTAGAAACTTCTCGAAGGAAACCGAGCGGACCGCATGTGAGCCGCTCGCAAGCGCGTGCTTCCCCAGTCATTCCGGCATCAGTTCTCCCGTCCCGCCGAAGGCTGGCGGGAAGTCCCGATATTTCGGCAGTCCGTCTCTCATCGGCAGCACCGTCTCCTGGTAATTGACATGCAGCATGGGCTTGAACGCCAGCGCCGGGAGCACTGCTGCATAGACGTCGGTGACACCCCAGAGCGGATGTTCGTTCATGAGATGCCCGCCGCAGGCCTTGCACCACTTGCGCACGCTGGTCGCGGTCTTCTGATAGCCGACGAGATTGTCGGCGCCCTTGACGATCCTGACTTTCTCCGGCGGCCAGAGCGTGAAGGCGTTGACCGGTCCGGCCGACCACGTGCGGCAGGAGGAGCAGTGGCAGAAACCCATGGCGGCTGGCTCTCCCGTCACTTCGATCTCGACTGCGCCGCAGAAGCACTTTCCGTTAAAGCTACCGTTCGCTGCCATGACTTCCTCCTTCCGGTGCGTGTTCTCCGGAGGTCAGGTCCTCGCGGATGACCGGTGTGAATGACGCGACAGCGTCTCACGCCTGTTCCAGAGGTCAACGCCTCCTTTCGAGCTAGTTTGCAACACGCCGACCGACGGCTTGGCGGAGACGAGAGATCCAGCCGGGCGTAAGAACAGAGCGCTTATGATGTCGCGGCCGCTGGCCCGGTCCGCGGATGGCGCCTATGGCAGGAGACTTTGCGGCAGCACGATGCGGGCTGAAAGGCCGCCCTCGGCGCGGTTGCGCAATTGCAGGTCTGCCCCGGCCCGATCAAGCGCGCGCTCGACGATACTGAGGCCCAGACCGCTGCCGGCCGTGGTCTTGAAGCGCCCGCGAAAGAAGCGCTCGGTGACATGCGGCATCTCGTCCTCGGGGATGCCGGGGCCGGCGTCGTCGATCAGGATGATGAGGCTGCCGGCTTGTTTTTCGATACCGCAACGGACCGCAGTGCCGGAGGGCGAATGATTGAACGCGTTTTCCAGAAGATTGCGCGCGGCCAGTCGAAAGAGTTCCGGTTCCATGCGGGTCTTCAGACCGAAGAGCCGTTCATCGATGCTGATGCCTGCCGCCGCTGTGCCGTTGCCCCGCAACTCGGCCATGAGGCCCGCGAGCATCTCGCCGACATCGAACGTGTTTACCGTCTTGCCGCCTTCGGTTGCTTCGACCGAGGCGATGTCGAGCAATTGCCGCACCAGCTTGCCGGTGCGGTCGACGCCAGCAACGATGTGGCCGAGGGCCCTTTCGCGCGTCGCGTCGTCATCGCTGGAGAGCGCGACCTGGGCCTGGGTCTTGAGGCCGGCGAGCGGCGTGCGTAGTTCGTGAGCGGCAAAGGCGATGAAGTTCTGCTCGCGCTCGCGCGCGCCAGCGACGCGGGCAAAGAGACCGTTCAGCGATTTCAGCACGGGTGCGATCTCGCGTGTCGCGCCCAGGCCCTCAATCGCATGCAGGTCCGAGGCCTCCCGCGCCGCAAGCTCGCCAGCGAGTTTCCGGAGCGGCGCCAGGCCGCGCCCGACGCTCAGCCAGATCAGCACGGCAAGCAGAGGAATGATTAAAAGCGCCGGAAACAGCAGCCCTTTGACCAGATCGTTGACCAGCCGGTCGCGGATCCGCAGGTTATCGCCAACGAGCACGCGCACGCCGAGGCCGGCATTCTCGACCGCAAAAACGCGCCAGGTCTCGCCGTTGATGACGGTTTCGGAGAAGCCGGTCGCGTGCGCGGCAAGTGTCGTGTCGGGCGCACTGTCCGATTTGCCGATCAGCGTGCCGTCGAGCGACCAGATCTGGCAGGAAAGCTGCCGGTCGTAATGCGGGTGTTCCAGCACCGGGATTTTCATTGCGCTCTGGGCGAGACGATCGTCGCCATCGTCCTTCATCATGTCCTGGCTGACGATCAGCGAATTGACCATGCGCGCGGCTTCCATCAGCCGCGCGTCGAGCACGCGCTCGACCTCGGCGCGGGTGCTGAGGAAGATCCAGACCGTGGCCGACAGCCAGAGCAAGCCGGTGGTGATCAGGAGGATGGCGAAGAGCCGTGTGCGCAGAGACCGCATCAATCCGCGCCACCCAGCCGGTAGCCGATGCCTCTGACCGTCTCGATCAGGCCGGGACCGAGCTTGCTGCGCAGGTGATGGATATGCACCTCGACCGCGTTGCTCTCGATTTCCTCCTGCCAGCCGTAAAGCTTGTCCTCGAGCTTGGCCTTGGAAAAGATGACGCCTGGATGGGCCATCAGCATGTGCAGGATTGAATATTCGCGCCGTGAAAGCTGCACCGGCTTGCCTGCCTGCTCCACCGATTGCCGTGCCGGATCGAGTCTCAGCGTCGACCATTCGAGTGCCGCGGTCGCGCGGCCGCTGGAACGCCGCGCCAGCGCACGCAGCCGTGCGGCAACCTCGTCGAGATCGAACGGCTTGCCGAGATAGTCGTCAGCGCCGCTGTCGAGGCCGGCCACCCGGTCGCGAACGGTGTCGCGGGCGGTGAGCAAAAGCACGGGGATATCGTTGTGGCCGGCGCGCAGGTCGCGCAGGACGTCGAGGCCTGAGCCGTCGGGCAGCATCAGGTCGAGCACGACAGCATCGAAGCCGTTGGCGGCAAGCGCCGTCGCCGCTTCATCGCAGGTTCCGACCGCATCGGTGGTGCAGCCCGCCAGCGCCAGCCCCACCTTCAGGCCGTCACGCAAGATATCGTCGTCTTCGACGATCAGGATCCGCATTGTTATTCCTCACATTTTTGCGAGCGGAACTCTTGGATCCCTCCCTTAAGGCAGCCTTAAGGTAGGACTCCCCTCAAGATGGCATTGCAACCATCGAATCGTTGAATGCCCGATATGACCGAACCAAACGAGCTTTCTTCACCCACGGCTGATCACAAGAGCGGCATCACGCTCACCCGTCGCAGCTTGCTTGTCGGGGCGGCATCGCTGTTGGTCACCGGCTGCGCGACGGCACGCCCGACACCGGCGGTGGTGACTGCACCTGCCGCGGTGCCGCTTCCGGATCGGCGTACGGTGCCGCCGATGTACTACGCCATGCCCGAGGAAGAGTTTCCGATCCCCGAGGTTAGGGTTGTCGAGGTCGATCCGAAATTCTGGCGGCAGGAGGTCGACTATCCGACCGACGAGAAGCCCGGCACCCTGATCGTCGATACGCCGGAAAAGTATCTCTACCACGTGCTGCGAGCTGGTCGGGCGATGCGCTACGGTATCGGCGTCGGTCGCGAGGGCTTTGCCTGGTCGGGTCGGGCCGTGGTTGCCTACAAGCGCAAATGGCCACGCTGGACGCCGCCCGACGAGATGGTGGCGCGCCAGCCGAAACTTAGCCCATACAGCATCGCCAATGGCGGCATGCCGCCGGGCTTGAACAACCCGCTCGGGGCGCGGGCGCTCTACATTCATAACGACGGCCGGGACACGCTCTACCGCATCCATGGCAGTCCCGAAGCGCATTCGATCGGCAAGGCGGTGTCGTCGGGCTGCATCCGCCTTCTCAACCAGGATGTCGTTTATCTCTACGACCAAGTCCGCGACGGCAGCACCATCGTCGTCATTCCGGATCCGACCAAGGGCGATCTGGCCGTCGGATAGGTGGCCATGATGGTGAGCGCGGGAATTCTGCAACAGTTGCAAGATCGCGTGTCCGCGGCTGCAATCGATCCACGTCAAACAGTGCATTTCACCACATTTCGGTCACGGTTCGGCCCAACAGGCTTGGGCCTCCCCTCGGACCCTCCCAACCGAAATCTCCAACCTGGAATAGAATAAAGTGTCGATGAATTTGTCCCGCCGGTCGCTGCTCGCGGTGATCGCCAGCTCTGTCTTGAGCGCATGCACGCAGATCCCGAAACCCGAACCGAAGCCGAAGCTGATTGAGCCTGTCGGCGGTAACGGCGGTTCGCCGGAGAAGGCTGCCGATGCGGCGGGTGTGCCGACGAAGACCTTCGACTATGCAACGATCTACGCCCCGGTGAAGGACGAAGGCTACGACGTCCCGGGCATCCAGTATCAGGAGATCAAACCGCAGTTCCTGCGCCAGGAAGTGGCCTATACCACCAACGAGCCGCCCTATTCGATCGTCGTCGATACCCAGACGATGTTCCTTTACTACGTGCTGCCCGGCGGCCGCGCCATCCGCTACGGCGTCGGTCTCGGTGCCGCCGGCCGCGCCTGGAAGGGGCGCGCCGTCGTGCACTGGAAGCGCAAGTGGCCGCGCTGGACCGTGCCGGATGACATGGTCGCGCGCCAGCCGCACCTGAAGAAATACGGCATCGACGCCGGCGGCATGGACCCGGGTCTCGACAATCCGCTCGGTGCGCGCGCCATGTACATCTTTCAGGATGGCAAGGATACGCTCTATCGCATCCACGGCTCGCCGCAGTGGCGCTCGATCGGCAAGAATGCGTCTGCCGGTTGCGTGCGTATGCTGCAGCAGGACGCGATCGACCTTTATGATCGGGTCAGGGGCAAGACGCCGCTGCTCGTCCTTTAGGAGGCAGAAGATGGCGGCGTTGCCGCCATCTTCGGACCTGTCGATCGCTAGAGCGCCGGAAGTCCGTCAGGGCCAAGCCGCATGTAGTTTGGAGACTGCTGCAGCGGCTGCCCTTCCGGCTGGTACTGCGGCTGCACCGGCTGGTATTGCGGTTGCACCGGCTGGTACTGCGGTTGCGGCAGTGTCTGGGCCATGCCGCCGCCGGACAGGTCGGTGACGACAATCGGGGTGCCGTTCGGCACCCGGTTGTAGAGGTCGACGACGTCCTGGTTGATCATGCGCACGCAGCCCGAGGACACCGACTGGCCGATCGTCCACCATTCAGGCGAGCCGTGGATGCGGAAGAGCGTGTCTTCGCCGTTCTGGAAGATATACATGGCGCGGGCGCCGAGAGGGTTCTTGAGGCCGGGGTCCATGCCGCCGGCGTCGATGCTGTACTGCTGCAGTTCCGGCTGGCGCGCCACCATCTCGTTCGGTGGGTTCCAGCGCGGCCATTCGCGCTTGTACTGGATGACGCCGCGGCCGGCCCAGGCAAAACCTGCACGTCCGAGCCCGACGCCGTAGCGCATTGCCTGGCCGCCCTCATAGACGCGATAGAGGAAATGACCGCCGACGTCGACGACAAGCGTGCCCGGCTTTTCGCCGGTCGGATCGGCCACCATCTGGCGGTAGAAACGAGGATCGATCTTCTCGTAGGGAATGGCCGGCAGTGGATAGGGCTCATTCGGCTTTTCGCCGTACATGTCCGCAAGGAAGGTGTTGGCCGCGGGCACCGGCTCCGGTGCATAGGAGCGGGTCACCGTCGGCCGGGTCGAGGCACAGCCCGCAAGACCGGCTGCCGCGAGCCCCGCGGAAAGTTGCAGGAAGGTGCGGCGGCGGATCTCTCGTTCGGGCATGGGAACCTCGGTCGTCCTCTTGTTCGCTCTACGGCGCCGCGCGTCTTGTTGGACGGGCAAAGGTCGCCGTAGCCCTCTTACTGCTGCGCGCCGCCATCGAGCCTCAAGCCGATAGCGCGTCCCCGGCCGGCAAGCGATCACAGGCCGGCATAGGGGTCTGCCAGTGCCGCTTCGGGTCGGCTAATAGGATACTTAGTTCCCGAGATTTTTGCGGCCAGCTTTTCGGCGCCGTTTTTCTCGAGAAGTTCGCGGAAGCTCGGATGCATGCCGCCATCGACATAGGCGTTGAGCGGTGCCGACGTCGGGTTTGCCATCAGGCCCGCGAGCTTGGCATCTTCCGACTGCAGCTTCGCCACGAGCCCGGAGTCGGGCGTCGACATGGCCGGAGGGCAGTCGGCGAGCGGATCGGTTGGCTCGCCACCCGCAAACTCGGTGTTGAAGACGTAGCGGCGGCCGCAGGCCGATACCTTCGGCTGGCGTTTCGTCGCCGCGAAGATGTCGTAGCCCTGCTTGATGTTTTTCCAGAAGTCGAAATTCGGGTCGCCACGGTGCTTGGCCATGTTTTCCGCCGTCATGCGGAAGGGATAGGCCTGCACCTGGAAATTGCCCTGGCCGCCGGCAAGGGCGCGCTGGACCACGGAGTAGATCTCGCCGACGCCCTGGTCGGTCAGGGCGTAGCAGCCCGAAGACGAGCAGGCGCCGTGCACCATCAGCGCCTCGCCGGTATAGCCGAGCGCTGATTCCAGCCGATTGGGGTAGCCGAGGTTAAACGACAGGAAATATTGCGATTTCGGGTTCAGCATGCGGGCCGAGACATGGTAGAAGCCCTCCGGCGCCTGGCGGTCACCGGCCTTCATCTTCGGACCCAGTTTTCCCGACCAGCGGCACATGGGGTAGGTCTTCAACAGCGCGTACTGGCCTTTGCTGTTCTGCTTCCAGACTTCCAGCTCGCTTTCCTGCTTGAAGATGCGAACGAGCACCGGGCTCTCGGGCTTGCTGCCATTTTTCGCCATTGCGGCAATCAGCTTGGCCGGGATTGGCGGCGGCTCGCGAACGTCATCGGCATCGAGCGCCATGCAGCCCGACAGAGCAAGCGCCGTCGCTCCGATCGCGAGCACATGCCGCATCCGCCGCAACTGCGTGAAAACCTTGCCGGCAATGGGCTTGTTGGAAGAAGGGCTCTTTGTCGTCTCGCGCCGCATTCGGGCTCCTGGAAATGCTTCCGCCTTCAAACGCAACTCGAGCGGAGCGGTAGCCGGCTTTCCGCAGATTGCGTTTGTCGGCGTCAATTTCTGCGATTAAGCGGTGGCACCTCTGTCCGCAAGCCTTTGCCGTCAGCCTCGGCGATCAACAAAACTTGAACGCATGTCGGCGCTCTAGCTGCCCGCTGATTGAGACGATGTTGAGACAAGATGGTGAATTTTTTCTCAACATGGAGACGCGGACTTCCGCGAGGCTTAGTCGCGCGGCTCGCTGCCGGGGGCGTAGACGGTCTTCTGCTTGAATGCGAAGACGTTGCCACAGCGGCAGCGGATCATGTGTTTGGCGGGGTCCGCGGAGGTGCGCTCCGTCGAGAAGCCCTTGGGCATGAGGTCGATGAGAAAGCCGCGGTTGCCGCCTTTGGCGCTGTCGTTCTCGGATGCTTCGGCAAAGCCCGAGGCCCCGCACTTGGCGCATTCCAGTTTTCTCGAGTACCGATCCCGCGATGCCATTGTCTATCACACTCGACAGCGCCGCTGTCTCGATCCGGATGCTCGACGCGGCGGCGATTTGGTTGCCTTGCGTTCGAACTATAGGAGGCGGCCTTCCTGTTCAAGGCCGCCTTTCTGGATGCGTGCGACGCAGGCTTGCCCTGTGATCAGCGGTAGCCGGTGGCATCGGCCGGCTTTTCGGCCTCCATCACCTCGCGCATGTAGCGCCAGCAGTCGGGGCGCGAGCCGTCGAGGTCGTCAAAGCCATAGACCTGAGCCAAAGCGCCGCTTGAGAGCGACTGGCCGTTCCAGCGGGCCTTTTCGGGGTCTGCCGCAAGCGCCGCAACTGCCCGGCCGACGAAGCGTGGTGTTTCGGAGATGACGAAATGCGGCTGGTTCGCGGTCGCATCGCGCCAGTTGTCTTCGCGGACCTGATAGTGCTCGAGCATCATCTCCGACCGCATCCAGCCCGGTGTGATTGAAACGGCGGTGGCGCCGTGCGGGGCCAGATCCTTGGCGTGCGCCCAGGCCATGCGGTTGGCCGAAACCTTGGCAAGATCGTAGAAGGGGGACAATCGATAATGCTCGGCGTTGTAGTCGGCGGTGCCGTCGGTCACCTCGACCAGCAGCCCGCCCGGCCGTTCGATCATCAGTGGCAGGGCGTGGTGCGCGGTGATCAGGTGCGTGTCGACACCGAGCCGCAGCAGCTTCAGGCCGTTCTCCAGATTGTGCTCCCAGACGGGTTTGTTCCATTCGAACAGCAATTCGCCGCCCCAGACATCGTTGACGAGGATATCGAGCTGGCCCTGTTCACTGCGGATGCGATCGACGAGTGCCTTGACCTGGGCGGGTTCGAGATGATCGACCTGAACGGCAATGCCCTTGCCGCCGAGGCCGGTGACGATCTCGGCGGTTTCCTCGATCGTCTCGGGCCGTTTGTAGTCGGATTGCTGCTGCCTTGTCGTGCGGCCGGTGACATAGACGGTGGCGCCGGCGGCCCCGAGTTCGGCGGCGATGCCGCGGCCGCCGCCGCGCGTGGCGCCAGCGACAAGTGCGACCTTTCCGTCAAGCGTCATGACGTCCTCCTCCGGGCCAGGTGGCCTCTGGTGTTTTTCGGAATTTTTATATATAAATGATTGTTCGTTTATAAATGAGAGTCAAGATGCCTCGCCCAAAGACAATGCCCGACGAAGACGTGCTGAAAGCGGCTTTTACGATCATGCGAGCGGAAGGACCGGAGGGGCTGACCTTTGCTGCGCTCGCCGCAAAGACCGGCCTCTCCGGCGCCACGCTGGTGCAGCGCTTCGACAACAAGGCAAGGCTGATCCAGAGTGCGCTCGTGCACGCCTGGGATGGGCTCGATCACCAGACGACGGAACTGATGGCAAGCGTGTCGCGAACGCCCGAGGGCGCGATTGCGCTTCTCGTCGGGCTCTCCGGTGACTACGGCGGCATCGACAGCTACGCCGACGATCTGCGGATCCTGCGGGAAGACCTGCGCGATCCGTTGCTGCGGGCCCGCGGCGCGAAGTGGCGCGACGTGCTTTCAAACGTGCTCGACGAATGCCTTGCGGGGCTTCCGCGGGCAGCGCCCGGCCTTGGCTTGCTGATGGCATCGCAATGGCAGGGATCGCTGCTCTGGTGGAGTTTCGACCCAAGCGTTCCGGTCACTGCGTTCGTTGAGCAAAGCCTTCGGCGCTTCGTCGACGCCTTCGCGCAACAGCCGATGGCCTGAGCGGCTCCCACCGGTCACCGTTCACCCGACTTTCAAATCGCCGTGAGCCGGCCCCGCGACGGGTGACGGCGACGCGCATCGGTCTTAGATGCTGTCCTATGACCAGATTTGTCGTCGCAGTCCTCGCCCTGATGCTTGTCGTCCTGCCAGCCGCGGCCCAGACGCCGGCGCCGGTTTCGGCTCTCCTTTATGCGCTAGGAGAGCGTCCGGATCTCAGCCCGTTGAAGACCGTGATCGTTGCCCGTGACGGTGCGGTCCTCGCCGAACGCGGCTACCGTGGCAACCGGATAACGGCCCCGACGAACATCAAGTCTGCGTCGAAATCGATCATCTCGGCGCTGGTCGGCATCGCCATCGACAAGGGATTGCTCGAAGGGCCGGACCAGAAGATTGCCCCAATCCTCAAGGCCGATCTGCCGGCATCGCCCGATCCGCGCATCAACGACATCACCATCGGCAACCTCTTGTCGATGCAGGCTGGGCTCGGGCGCCTCTCGGGTCCGAACTACGGCCGATGGGTTGCGAGCCGTAACTGGGTGCGCACCGCACTCGCCCAGCCTTTCGACGATGATCCGGGTGGCCAGATGCTCTATTCCACCGCCTCGACCCATCTGCTCTCGGCGATCCTGACGAAGGTCAGCGGCCAGTCGACGCTCACGCTTGCGCGCGAATGGCTTGGACCGCTCGACGACTTTCGCATCGGCGCTTGGGAGCGCGACCCGCAAGGCATCTATCTCGGCGGCAATCAGATGGCCATGAGCCCCCGTTCCCTGCTTGCCTTCGGCGAACTCTACCGCAATGGCGGCCGCACAGCTTCAGGACAACAGCTCGTTTCGCCGGCATGGGTCGAAGCCTCCTGGCAGCACCGCACCAATTCGCGCTTCTCCGGTGACAGCTACGGTTACGGCTGGTTCACCCGCCAGATCGCCGGCGAGACTGTGCATTTCGCCTGGGGCTATGGCGGCCAGATGCTCTACATCATCCCGAGCCTTGATCTGACAGTGGTGATGACCTCGGCCGAGAGCGGGCCATCCGCCCGCAACGGCTACCGCGACGCGTTGCATTTGGTCCTTGGCGAAATCGTCACGACGGTGAAAGCCAGTCCCGAAACGGACGGCTGAGAAACCGCGACGGCGCGTCGCCTTTGCGTGCCGGCCGGTCCTCCTAGGCTTTCCGGGTCCCTGCGAGTGGCCATACGATCTCCAGCAGGCAGTCGATGGCGGCCGCGTCGCTGGACCGATCCCGTGACGCCTCTAATTCGGCGAGCTCGATGCCGGCAATTTGCGCTTCCGGGATCGCTTCGAAAATGGCGCGCAGCCTCTCTGGCTGGAGGCCATTGGCAATGGCGTAGGCGGCTGGCCCGTTGCCGGGCTCCAGAGCATCCCAGTCGACGTGGATCCAGACAGGCTTGTCGCCGATGATCGAAAGGACAGTTTCGGCCGTCGCTTCGTCAGGCGAAAGCTTGCGCACTCCGGCCTGCTGCATCAGTAACGCTTCCGGTCCATCGATGTCGCGCACGCCGACAATGACGACTTGTGCCGGGTTCAGCCCGCTGCCGTGGCCGCTTTCCCAGAGCCCGCAGGCCGCGGCTTGCATGACGGTTTGTTGTGACCTTTAGGCACGAGGGGAATTGGCACGAACGGTCGGCAAATGGTTCCGATATGTCTGGATGGATATATCGACTATGCTACGCCTTCGCAATTTTGCCCTGTCCGGCACTGGTGATATCGCTGTGCAATAGCCACATGGGCCGGGGTTCCCGTGGGCGGATCGAGCCGCTCGGCGAGAGGCCAGGTGGTTCGATGCCGAGATTTGAAAGGTAAGACAGTGTTTGCCACCAAGACCATCGAGGCCGGCGACAAGCCCGCATTCTATCGCGAGCTAGCCGACCAGCTCGCAGGCCTCCTGCACGACGAGCGCGACTTCATTGCCAATGCCGCCAATCTTGCGGCACTGGTCTTCGATCTGGTGCCGGATCTGAACTGGGCGGGTTTCTACTTCCTGCGCTCGAACGACGAACTGGTGCTCGGGCCGTTCCAGGGCAAGGTCGCCTGCGTGCGCATTGCTGTCGGCAAGGGCGTCTGCGGCAGTGCGGTGGCGCTGGGGCAAACGATGCTGGTTCCGGACGTGCATGCCTTTCCGGGGCACATTGCCTGCGATGCTGCGTCCCGTTCCGAGCTTGTGGTGCCGCTGATCAAGGACGGCAAGGTGCTCGGCGTGCTTGATCTCGACAGTCCCACTGCGGGCCGGTTCGACGCGGAGGACGAGGTCGGCTTCGAGGCGCTCGCCGCGATCTACCTCGCAGCGAGCGATTTCGCTTAAGCCGGTTCGCCGGGCCGCTTGCTCATCGGCAATACTGACTGCGGTGTTGCCGACGCTAGCCGCCAAATCCTTCGATGACGATCTTGCCCTTGGCCGCGCCGGTCTCGATGCGGCGATGGGCTTCGCGCAGGTTCTCGGCATTGATCGGCGACAGCACCTCGGCAAGCGTCGTCTTCAGCCGTCCGGCATCGATCTCCTCGGCGACGAAGGAGAGCAGACGATGCTGCTCGATCATGTCGGGCGTCTGATGCATCGGGCGGGCGAACATGAATTCCCAATGCAGGCTCGCCGCCTTGGTCTTCATGCCGGCCATCGGCATCGGCACGTCGGTGTTGTCGATCGAAACGATGCCGCCCTGCGGGCGGATCAGTTCGACGGCGGCGTCCCAGTGGCGCATGTCGTTGAAGATCGCGACGTGGTCGACATGCTGAAAGCCGAGTGCGCGGACCTGCGCCACCAGCGGCTCGCGGTGGCTGACGACGTGATCGGCGCCGAGTTCCTTCACCCAGGCGATAGTCTCCGGCCGCGAGGCCGTGGCGATGACGGTCAGGCCGGCGCGCCTGGCAAGCTGGATGCCGATCGAGCCGACACCGCCGGCACCGCCGACGATCAGGATCGACTGGCCGCGATCCGCGCCGTCCCGGTCGATCCCGAGCCGGTCAAAGAATGCCTCATAGGCGGTGATCGTCGTCAGCGGCAGGGCTGCGGCTTCGGCAAAGGAAAGGCTCTTCGGCTTGCGGCCGACGATGCGTTCGTCCACCAACTGGTACTGCTGGTTTGAACCCGCCCGGGTCAGGTCGCCGGCGTAGTAGACGTGGTCACCGGGCTTGAACAGCGTCACATCGGGGCCGACCGCCTCGACCACGCCGCTCGCATCCCAGCCGAGCACGCGCGGTGTCTCCTCGACCTTGTCCTTCGGCGCGCGCATCTTGACGTCGACCGGATTGACGGCGACGGCGGCGACGGCAACGAGGATGTCGTGTCCTTCAGGCGCCGGTTTCGGCAGGGTGACATCGAGGAAAGACTCAGGGTCGGAAACCGGCAGATAGCGGGTGAGGGCGACGGCTTTCATGGCTTGCTCCTTGTGGCGGACGAATGGTCATTGGGCGTGAATTCGGCGGTGACGAAGACGAGTTCGGCATCGCCAGTGTTGGTCAGATCGTGCACGAAGGCGGTCTCGGGCATCAGATCGCTGAAGTGCCGCGTATCGCCGGCGCGGTAGACGACGTCGGTGACCTTGCCGTCGCCCGAACGTGAGCGCGCGGTGCCGTCGGTCAGCGCCGTCCAGAAATACGGTCGGTCGTGGCGATGGGGGTAAAGCGTTTCGCCGGGCTTAAGCCGCAGGTGCCAGACGCGCAAACCCTCGCCTTCGAGCACGAGTTCGGTGCCGATGCGGTCGTTGATAGCGGCCTCTGCCCGTTCCCGCTCCGTCAATGGCCCGATCATGCGGCGTCCTCCAGCGCTGAGTAGGTAGAGTAGCCCTCGGCACTACCGCCGAAAAGCGTGGCGCCGTCGAAGCCTGCGAGCGGCAATCCTTCCTTCAGCCGGCGGGGCAGATCGGGATTTGCGATGAACGGACGGCCGAAGGCGACGATGTCGGCAAGGCCCTTCGCGAGAATGTCAGACGCCCTGTCCTTGTCATAGCGGCCGGCGACGATGATCCGACCGGAGAAGGCGGCGCGAAGGTCGCGGCGGAAATCGTCCGGGATCGACGGAGCGTCGTCCCAGTCGGCCTCTGCGAGGTGGATGTAAGCAAGGCGGATGCGGTCGAGCGCCCGCACGGCAAGCAGCGTGGTCGGTATGATTTCGCCATCGGCCATATTGCGCTGGGTGATATAGGGCGAAAGCCGCATGCCGACACGCGACGCGCCGATTTCCGAGGCGACGGCTTCGGCAACCTCCACCAGGAAGCGGATACGGTTCTCGCTCGGGCCGCCATACTGGTCGTCGCGCCGGTTGGAAGAGCGGCGCAGGAACTGGTCGACCAGGTAGCCATTGGCGCCGTGGATCTCGACGCCATCGAAACCAGCAGCGATCGCATTGGCGGCCGCCTTTCGGAAATCATCGACGATGCCGGCGATCTCGCCGATTTCCAAAGCCCGCGGGGTGGGGCTGTCGGCCATCATGCCGACGCCGGTTTTCGGATCGGCCACCCAGACCTTGGCGTCCGGCGAGATCGCAGACGGCGCGACCGGGCGGCCATCCGCTTGGAAGCTCTCGTGGCTCATGCGGCCGACGTGCCAGAGCTGCAAGACGATGCGGCCACCGGCACGATGCACGGCGTCGGTGATGAGCCGCCAGCCGGCGATCTGCTCGGGGGAATGAATGCCGGGTGTGAACGAGTATCCCTGCCCTTGCCGCGAGATCTGCGCGGCCTCGGTGACGATGAGGCCGGCCGAGGCGCGCTGGGCATAATACTTAGCCATCAGCGCGTTGGGCACGTTGCCCGGCTGGCTGCTGCGTGCCCGTGTCATCGGCGCAAGCGCGATGCGGTTCGGCAATGTCAGCGGACCAAGCGAGATTGGGGAGAAAAGTGTCGGTGACATGAGCAATTCCTTTGTGAAGAGCGCGGGGGGAGGCAGACATGGAAAGGGCGTATGCGATGCGTCAGCTGATGAGGGCGCCGCCTTCGATGTCGATCACCGATCCGGTGACGAAGGGGTTGTCGATGGCAAAGAGATAGCCTTGGGCGATGTCGTCGGGGCGTCCGAAGCGGCCGGCGGGCAGGCTTGCGGCCGCGCGCTCGAACATGGCGTTGCGGGCGTCGCATGCCATGCCCGCATAGGCTTCCGTCTGCGTCAGGCCGGGGCTGACGACGTTGACGCGCAGCGACGCCAGCTCCTTGGCAAGGACCTTCGCCGCGGCTTCGAGGGCCGCATTCATCGCCGTTTTGACGAAGGTGCCGGGAACGGTCCGGCGCGAAAGGAAGCCCGAGGTGAAGGTGATGGTGCCGCCGGAACGCATGTACTTGGCAGCTTCACGGGCAAGTACGATCGAGCCCCAGAACTTGACGTCGAAGGCGGCCTTGGCGGCTTCGAAATCGACATCGCTTACCGTGCCGCCGGGCGCGGCGGACCCGGCGGTAATGACCAGATGGTCGATCGGTCCAAGCTTGCGAAAATAGGCGGCGACCGCGGTCGCATCGGCGATGTCGAGGCCGGTGGCGCGGCTGGCGATCTCGACCCGGCCGGGGCGCCGGGCGAGCGCCCTGGCGACGGCGGCGCCGATACCGCTGGTGCCGCCGATGACGACGGAGACGGTATTGTCAGTGAAGGTCATGCTCATGCTCCAAGGCGATGTGGGGAACGGGTTCGGAAAAGACGGCTTCGAGCAGCGGGCCGCCGGGCGCGCGCAAAAACAGCCGGCGCTCGCCGATGTCGGCAAGGTCCATCGTCGAATAGGGAACGGCGAGCCGGTCGAGCTTCGCGCGGAAGGCCGCATAGCCTTCAAGCCGGAAACCGACATGATCGATCGCTTCGGCGGCACCGTCATAACCGCTGCCATAGCTGCCGATGATGTGCACAAGCGGTTTTCCGTCGGAGTAGAGCCAGCAGCCAGGAATACGGCGGATCGCCGCCGGTCGTTCGCCGACCGTCAGGTCGAAGACCGTTTCGAAGAACGCGCGCGCCGCCGCGATTTCGCCTGTTCGGATGGTCACATGGTCGAGCTGCATCACGCGTCTCCTTTTCGAACGAAATCTAGCTATTGCGGCTCATCCGGATAATTGGCTTAATTCCAAAATTATATTTCGGAAAAGACGAAAGATGCTGCTCGACAATCTCGCCCTCTTCCTTCTGATCGTCGAAAAAGGCGGACTTTCCGCTGCCGGGCGCGAGAAGGGGCTTTCGCCGGCTTCGGTTTCCGAGCGGCTGGCGGCCCTGGAAACGTACTATGGGGCAGCGCTGCTCAAACGAACGACCCGCGCGATCAGCCTGACGGAGGAGGGGCGCCTGCTGGTCGACGGCGCCCGTCGCCTGCTGGCGGAAGCAGACGAACTCGAGAGCGGTATCCGCGCGGGCACGCGCACGATCTCAGGACCGATCCGACTCAGCGCGCCGGAGGACATGGGGCGACGCTACATCGTGCCGATCCTCGACCGCTTCCTGGCCGAGCACCCTGACGTGACGGTCGATCTCAACCTCACCGACGGTTACCTCGATCTGGTCGGCCAGGGTCTGGATTTCGCCATCCGCCACGGCGCGCTGGCCGACAGCACCTTACGGTCGAAAGCGTTGGGCGAGAACCGGCGTGTGGTATGCGCCGCCCCGTCCTATCTCGATGCCAAAGGCAGGCCCGAGCATCCGGACGACCTGTCGCGGCACGACTGCATCGTCATGCGGTTCGGCCCCAATCTCGATCGGGAATGGGCGTTCCAGGTCGATGGCAAGCCGCATAAGGTCATGGTGCGCGGCAGGCGCGTCGCCAATGATGGGGGGCTGGTGGCGACCTGGTGCCGCGCGGGGCACGGGATTGCTCTCAAATCCATCTGGGACGTTGCCGAGGATCTGGCCTCTGGCGCCCTCGTCGAACTGCTCGAAGGTTTTTCGGCCGGCGGGACCGGACTGCAGGTCGTCTACCCGCCGCTCAGCGTCCAGCCGCGTCGCGTGCGGCTGTTGATCGACCGCATTGCCTCGGAACTGGGGTTACTGGAGAAGGTTCTCGGCGGCCAAGGGCGCGTTTGAGATCGGATGGCCGCGATGCCTCCGTCGTGGCCGTCGGGCAACAGTGCTTTGCTAATATATCCGGCGAAGGGGTCGGCAAACCCTGCGTCGGCCAGCGGCGCATCTGGCGCATTGCGGCCGATCTCCTCTTCGCCTATGAAACATGAGTAACACATTCAACATAAGCGAGACGCGCAGGCGTCCCGATGGTTCCGGTGTTGGCTGCGGGGCCGGCGCCATGGAGAGCAGATTGATGACCGATGCGATGCTGCAGGGGCTTCACGAGCAGGAGGAAGGCAGGATCCGTCGCTTCTTCAGTCGCCGCCTGAGAAACCGCGAAGATGCGACCGACGCGACGCAGGAGACCTTCATGCGCATGCTGGAGGCCTCCCGCTCGACCCTGATCGAGAATCCACAGGCCTATCTGTTTCAGGTCGCCCGATCGGTGGCCCGGGTCGCGTCGCAGCGAGCTCAGCGCGAGAGCATCTTGTTTGCCGCCGACAGCGAAGGGGTCGAACACGCGGAAGACCGGCCTCTTCAGGATCGGATCGTCAACGGCCGCCAATGCCTCATCATCATGGCGCGCACGATCCAGGGGCTTCCCAATCGCTGCCAGCAGGTGTTCATCCTCAGTCGCCTGCACGGCTTGAGCAACGGCGCGATCGCCGAACAGCTCGGCATCTCCAGGAACATGGTCGAAAAACACATCATCCGGGCGCTGCTCGAGTGCCGGAAGATGCGCGCCGAGATTATTTTCTGAGCCGACGTCAGGCAAAACCATCCTTTCAACTCTAAGATGATTGGAGCGATTCTTCCCTGGATCGCCCGACGGCAGTTTCAGTTCGACTGGAAAACACGATGAGTGGCGATCGCCAGACAATCGATGACAGCATTCTCGAAGCGGCGGCTGCCTGGGTCGCGCGGCTGCAGTCCGATGACGCGACCGCCGCCGACCGAAAGGCGTTCGATGTCTGGATTGGCGAGCATCCGGATCACCGGGCGGCCTATGACGAATTGCGCGCGCTCTGGAGCGATCTGGAGGACGTACCGATCTCCGAAGGAAGGCTCGGCGAGCTCAGGGCCCAGCGCCGCCGCCGGGTGGGTGGTTTCGTTGGTCTCTGTCTGGCGGGGGGGCTCGCCATCCTGTCGCTGACGACGCCATACGGCGACCGCTGGCGTGCCGACTACTATACCGGCGTCGGCGAGGTCCGGCGTATCGCGCTGGAGGACGGGACCGAGGTCGATCTCAACACCGACACTGCGTTGGTGGTCCGCTACGAGCAGGGGCTCAGAAGGGTGTGGCTGCTGCGTGGGGAAGCCTTCTTCAATGTCGCGAAGAACCCACAACGGCCCTTCGTGGTCGAGGACGGGTCACTGAGCGCGACGGCGCTCGGAACCCGTTATTCGGTCGGTTCGGCAGGGGCGGACTTTCCAACCGACGTGCAAGTCGAGGAAGGGCGTGTCCAGGTAGAGGCGGCCGGACAGAACGCCATCCTTGGCGCAGGCGAGGCGGCCACGATCGACCCTGAGGGGCGCCTGTCGCTCACCAAGACGGACGTCGCCGCCGGAACCGCGTGGCGCGATGGCAAGCTCGTCTTTTCCCGTCGGCCGCTGCGCCAGGTGCTGGCGACGCTCGAGCGCTATCGCCATGGCCGCATCCTGCTGCTCGACGGGTCCGTCGGCGACCTCGAAGTCTCCGGCATCTTCGATCTGCACGACACCGACGATGCCTTGCAGGTCCTGGAGGCAAGCCTGCCGCTGCGGGTCCTCAGGCTTTCCGGCCTGATGGTCGTCGTTCAGTCGCGCTAGAGGCGTTCCCGGCAAAAGCCGGGACATCGGTCGCATCACTTTACGAAAAAGGTGAGCCGTTCCGTGGCCATGTCGTAGCTGCCCACGCTATTCAGGGCGACGGCCTGTATCAGGGCTCCCCACAACAGGGCAACAGGGCGGTCACATGAAAGGCGATTGCCTCCGGGTTATCCGCTCCCGACGACGCTGCCGCCCGACGAAGCCAGGCATTGCATTCGCACTCATTCCGAACCTGAAGGATCTGTCCTACGAGATCGGCATGGTCGCCGCGGAGGGCGATCTCGTGATGGTCCAAGGGCGATATGTCGGCTGGGGGCCGAAACCGCTGGTCGCCGACGACATCTTCAGGGTCAAGGACGGGCGGGTCGCCGAACACTGGGACGTCATGCAGGACGAGGTTCCCGCTTCGGAGACGGCTAGCGGCAATCCGATGTTCGCGCCCGCGTGACCAATGGGGACCTGGGCTCAGGTCCCCTTGAACAGAAATTCTTAAAAAATCCTCCTGGCGACGTCAGGAGGTCGAGCCTCCCGCACTCTTAGTCAGAAGTGGTCGCGCCGATCGGCGTTGCCCAGGAGTTGAGTAGGGGATCTCGGATGAGAATTTTGCAGGGTCGCGGATCACGGCGCCGTTCTTTCGTATGCTTGGCGCTCGCCAGCGTTTCTTTCATCGGCTGCGTAAGCGCAGTTGAGGCACAGGCGACGACGCCGGCAGCCAAAATGGCATCGCGCCCGATCTCGGTCCCGGCAGGCTCTCTCGAGGCGGGCATTCTGAAGCTTGGGCAGCAGGCCGATCTCCGCCTTCTCTATCCGAGCGCGCTGACCAAGGGAAAAAGCACCAAGGGTGTCAGCGGGGTGGTTACGACCGAGGCGGCTGTGGCGCAACTGCTCGAGGGCACGGGCCTTCGCTACCGGATGGCCGGCAATGGCACGGTTCAGATCTTCGACCCCTCGGATGCGTCGATCACCACCGGTGCCGTCGTTCGGGACGGTACGACGCAACTGGAAAAGATCACCGCGACGGGGGATCGCACCGGCGCGGAAGGCATCGTCGATACCGACGGCTATGTCGCCAAATCGGCCCGCATTGCCACCAAGATCGATACGCCGGTCATGCAGACGCCGCAGTCGATGTCGGTGATCAGCCAGAAGCAGTTGCAGGACCTGAAACCGCAGAACCTTCAGGAAGCATTGAGCTACACCCCCGGCGCCCGCGTCGGCCAATACGGCGCCGAACCGCGCTTCGACGCCTTCAAGGTGCGCGGCATCGACCTGACGCTGACGGGCATCTTCCGTGATGGTCTCAGGCAGATCGCCAGCCCCAACGGTCTCTTCCGACTGGAACCCTATGGTGTCGAGGCGATCGCCACGCTGCGCGGCCCGGCCGCCTCGATCTATGGCGCCAGCTCCTCCGGCGGCATCGTCGATATCGTGTCGAAGCGTCCGACCAGCGATCCGCTGGGCGAAGTCGAGGTGCAATACGGCTCCTACGGCCGGGTTCAGGGCGCCTTCGACGTCTCCGGGCCGCTCGATGACGAAGGCGCGATGCTCTACCGCATGACTGGTCTTGCGCGCGACGGGCGCACCGAGATCGAGGCGGTCAAGGACGACCGACTGTTCATTGCGCCGGCCTTCACCTGGCAGCCGGACGAAGGCACCAAGTTCACTTTGCTCGGCGAATACATGGATTCGACCACCGGTGGCACCTGGGGCTACATCAACCGCTACGGGCCGGACGGCAAGTCGATCGGCGCCATCCCGACCTATGGCGGCGACGCCCGCTTCAACGACTTCACCCAGAAGCAGGGGCGTATCGGCTACGAGCTCGAGCATGAGCTCTCAGATAGCGTCACGCTCTTTCACAAGCTGCGCTATTCCGACATCTCGACGCGGCAGGAATGGGTGTTCGACAAGTATCCGGGCCTGACGGTTGAGGACAATACCGGCGTTGCCAGCGATACCTACCTGAAGTTCGACTTCGACACCGGCGCTGCGGCCCATCAGTTGATCGCCGGCATCGACTACAGCTACATGAAGTACACCTCGAAGCAGGGCAGCGGGCCGGATCTCTTCACCGACGATTTCACCTATGTGCCGGCGCTGACCTCGACGCAGAAGCAGTCGCAAAGCGGCATCGGCATCTATATCCAGGACCAGATCGAGTATGAGGCTTGGCGCCTGACGGCGGGCCTTCGCCATGACTGGGTGGACAACAAGTACTCGGTCGACGGCTCTCCGTTCAACCGTAACGACAGCGAAACGACGGCGCGTGCGGCTCTCGGCTATGTGCTGCCGAACGGCATGATGCCCTATGTCAGCTATGGCACCGCATTCGTTTCCAATCCGGGCGTGATCATAAATCTCGGCGGGACCGATACCCCGGCCATGCCGACGCTTGGCAAGCAATGGGAAGCCGGCGTCAAGTACGAGATCCCCGGCCAGAACGCGACCATCACCGCCGCTCTCTTCAACATCGATCAGGAAAACGCCACCGTCTACGAGACGTCTTCAGGCCTGAACCTCCTGCGTCAGCTGGATCTGAAGTCGCGCGGCTTTGAGCTCGAAGGCACGGCCTCGCTCGACAACGGCTGGAACTTCATCGCCTCCTACTCCTACAACGACGTCGAGATCACCAAGCTGACGTCGGAGACGCTCGGCAACCAGCTGAACTCGTCGCCGTATCACATGTTCTCGCTTTGGGCGGACTATGAGGTGCAGTCCGGCGTGCTTGAAGGGCTCGGTGTCGGTGCCGGCGTGCGCTATGTCGGGTCAAGCTTCGGCGACAACGTCCATACTCCGATCCTGAACAATGAGGCACGCACCTTCGTCGATGCTTCAGTGCGCTATGACCTCGGCGCCGCCAATCCGAACTTCGAGGGTGTGCGGCTGCAGCTCAACGCCACCAACCTCTTCAACGAGGTGGAGCAGCTTTGCACCACGGGCTTCTGCTACTTCGACGAAGGCCGCAAGGTCGTCGCCAGCGTGCGCTACCGCTTCTGATGACTGAGCTTTCGGCACAACAGCCAAGGCCATCGCCGGCCGCGATCTTCGTCGCGGTCGGCGGGCTCTATGTGGCGCAGAGCGTGATCGGCGGGCTGACGATGCTCGGCCTGCCGGCGGTCCTGCGGACTCAAGGGCTGCCGCTCGACCAGATCGGTCTTGTCTACCTCACCGTCTTGCCCTGGGCGCTGAAGTTCCTCTGGTCGCCGCAGGTGGAGCGCTTTCGCCTGCCGGCGGTCGGCCGCAACCGGTCGCATGTCATCATTCTGGCCGGAGGTGTGCTTGCCGCGGCGATGCTGGCCGTCCTGGGCTTGCTCGGGCCGGAGCGACTGGCCCCGGTTCTCGCGTGCCTGGTGTTCATCGCTCTCTTCACCTCGACGGTCGACATCGCCTGCGATGGTTTTGCGGTCGAGACGTTGGCGGAAGAGCATCACGGCTGGGGCAATGCCGCCCAGGTCGGCGGCTCTTACGTCGGCTCGGCGATCGGCGCCGGTCTGTTTCTGGTCTTCGTCGACCGGTTCGGCTGGGGGCCGGCGGTTTGGGCCATGGCGCTTGTGGTCCTTGCCCTCGGCCTTCCCTTCCTGCTCGGGCCAGGTTTGCGGCCAGTGAGCGCAACGCGCAGCCATGTGCCGTCGCTCGCCGCAGCGCTTCGGCGGCCGGAGGTGCGCAAGGGGCTGTTGCTTGCAGCGATCTACGTCTCCGCGCAAAAATGGGGTCTCGCCATGCTCGGCCCCTTCCTCATCGACTACGGCTTCAACCTTGCTTCTGTCGGCGTCCTCAACGGCGTCGGCAGCATGCTCGTCGGCTTCGGTGGTGCGCTGTTCGGCGGCCTGCTCGTGCGCCTTTGCGGCGCGCGTGCCGTGCTGATTGGCGCCCTGCTGCTGCAGATCGCGATGCTCATGGCTTTCGCCTATGTCGGCGCGTCCGGCGACGTCTCCCGCCCGGTCGTGATGGCGCTGGCTGTTGCCAGTTCGTCCGGCGTCATGGCCATCGGCTTCGTCGCGCTCTACGCCCAGTTCATGGGCTGGGCCGATCCGCGCCAGGCGGGTGTCGACTTCACCCTGTTCCAGTGCATGGACAGCCTGATCAGCATGGCTGGCGGCCTCGGTGCCGGCTGGATCGCCGAGCGCTTCGGCTATTGTGTCTTCTTCGTCTGCGCGGCCGGAGTTTCCATCGTCGCCGTGCCTTTGCTGGCAATGTTGCTGCGTCGGCAATCGATGCCTGGCAGCGTCCAGCGACAAGCCTGTGGCTGATGCGGCTGGAAAAGCAGCGCTGTTACCTCTGGGACCCAAGTAAACGTCATGAATTTATGTTGATCTAAATTGGATGAATGTGATACTTATAGTTATGTTTTCATAAACACTCTATCTAAATCCCCCCGACTAAATATTGATGCCCTCGCGAAATTGAGATGATGGGTTATATTTACTGATATTGTTGTATGGGTTAGTAACGCTGGAGATGTGAGATTTCGATAGAAATATATTAAACGATGCTTTTGGGGGTGTTTCATGCGAGCGAGGATGCTGCAATAACGTCCTTCATTCATTGTTTGGTGATCGCAATGGCCGGGCCAAGCGTTGCAGAAAAGCCGGCGGACCTGATCGCTGGGTTCCCGAACCTTGCCGATCAGGTGCGTACCCATTGGATCCAGGGCAATACGCTTTTCTACATCAAGGACAAGGCGATCGCGCTGCGTGACTTACAATCGGGTGCAGAGACATTCGTCCCCTTTGGAAATTACGAAATTAAGGAATTGATTGTTCGTGGCAACGAAATCGCTCTGACGGCGAAATCGGTCGAAACGTTCTTCGATAAGTTAAGGACACGCGTGCGTTTTTCCTATGATGCCGAGAACGACATCTACAATGGCATCGTCTGTCGAATCGACGCTGGAACATGCAAGGTTGAGGTGTCGGGCAATTATCTGATGCGAAGCTTCCAGCCCTACGCGACGGGTTACATCTTCACCAAAACCGATTGGGAGGACTATTCCTTTGGGGCCGACATACCGACGGATGTGCGTTCCTTGGTCATGAAGACATCAACGGGCGTCAGTGCGCCGGCGATCGACGAGAAGGTCGGCGGCATACACAGTCTCTACGTGTATGAGGGTAGAGGTAACATCTATCTCGATATTCGAAACGCATCAGATCTGACCTTCAAGGCTGGAGAAGGCGTGTATGAGTTGATTGGTGGGCTGGTCACAAGAGTCGGTCTCTACGGACTCAATGATAGATTCAAAGATCTATTCGGTAGTCAGCTGCGCACGAACGGAAAGTCATGGGCAATTAGTTTCCGTAACGTTGTAGACGGAAAGAGGAGGGGACTTTACGGATATATATACTGCCCTGGAAAAAAGTACGAGGTAGACGCAATAACTGCAGTATTCCTTGATCGCGATACGTTTTACTACCTGGACATGGAAGGAAAAGTCCAAAAGCGCGTCTGCTAGAGACTGTTGCTTTCAGTCGGAAGCATATCCTGGGTTTGTGAGGCAGTTTGCGCATTCGGGCTGGCGAGACGTGGTCGAGCATTTCACCAGCCTTGCGCCATCTCCCGACAACACGCCTCTCATCCGCCCAACCGAAAGGCGCCGTTCAACGCGCGATCTCCATTGCCGACCGGTTTCTGAACTGCCGGCGGTAGCTTGCGGGTGAGATCGAGAAGGTGCGGGTAAAATGCTGCCGGAGCGAGACGGTGGAGCCGAAACCGGCCATTTCGGCGATGTGGTCGACGGAACAGGAGCCGGTTTCGAGCAGGCCCTGCGCCACGGCGAGCCGCTGCGCGAGAAGCCATTGGGTGAAGGTGGTCCCGGTCTTCTTGCGAAAGTGCCGGGTGAAGCTGCGCAGGCTCATGCCTGCATGGTCAGCCAGTCGTTCCAGCGAAAGCGGTTCGTTGAGATGCTCGATCGCCCAGGCCATCGTTGCCCCAAGCGGGTCGCCGCTGCCGTGCGCAGGCAGGGGCGCTTCCACGTATTGCGCCTGATCGCCGTGACGGTGCGGGGCAACGACCAGCCGGCGGGCGATGCGGTTGGCGATCGCGGCGCCATGGTCGTTGCGCACGATGTGCAGGCAGCAGTCGATTGCGGCGGCCGTCCCCGCCGAGGTCAGAATGTCGCCGTCGTCGACGTAGATCGCGTTGCGATTTAGGGCGACGCCCGGATGGGCGCGCTCGAATTCATCGGCCCAGGCCCAGTGCGTGGAGGCCACCCGTCCGGCAAGTAATCCGGCCTCGGCCAGAACGAAGGTCCCGAGACATAGGCCCACCATCCGGGCGCCGCGCGCATGGGCGACGCGCAGCGCGCAGAGCAGGTCTTCCGATGGACGGTTGCCCGGATTGTCCCAGGCCGGCACGACGATCGTGTCTGCATCCGAAAGACTGGCAAGATCGTGTTCGACCTCGATGTGGAAGCCGGACATGGTGCGGATGGATCCGGTCTTTTCGCCTGCGATCAGCAACCGGTAGCGCGGCACGCCGAGCTTGAGGAGGTCGTCGCCGAAGACGATGCAGGGCACGGAGAGATGGAACGGGCTGATGCCCTCGAAGGCGACGATGGCAATGGTGTGCATTTCGAGACGATTCCGGTGGCGCGAAGTTGGCCGGAACCTATCATATATTGTCGTTCTGGCCACTTTCGCGGCATCGGCGTTTTCGCGATTTTCGCGACGTCGAAACGCGAAAGGAGCCTTCCATGGCACAACACCCGACCATCCGAACCATCGCCGGTGCTTCCGCGCCCGAAAGCCTGGATCCCGCAAAGACGGCGCTGCTGGCGATCGATTTCCAGAACGAGTACTTTGCCGGCCGCATGCCAATCCCGGATGGAGAGACGGCGCTCGCCAACGCCAACAGGCTGATCGAACGCGCCGATACCGAGGGCATGAAGGTCTACCACGTCAAGCATGTGACGCCGGCCGGCAGCGCCGTCTTTGCCGAGGACAGCGAGACCTCCGCGTTCCACCCGGACATTCAGCCGGCGGCCAATCATGCCGTGGTGCGCAAATCCTCTGTGAGCGTCTTTGCCAGCACCGATCTCGGCGAACAGTTGAAGCGCGCCGGAGTGGATACACTTGTCATCACCGGGCTGATGACCCATGCCTGCGTCGCGGGTGCCGCACGCGATGCCGTCCCGCTCGGCTTCAACGTCATCGTCGCCGCCGATGCCTGCGCCACGCGCGACCTCGACACGGGTGACGGCGACGTCGTTGGCCACGCCGTGCTGCATCGCTCATCGCTGGCCGCGATCGACGACACCTTCGGCGATATCCTGACGACCGATCAGGTGTTGGCACTGCCGGTCCGGCGCTGACCCGAAGCCGCCGGTCTGGCCTTCCGGGGGGGGTGCCCTAACGCGCTTGGCGCTTGTCTCGCCGCTAGGCCGAACCGCGCAGCATGATCTCGGCGCTCAGGAGAATGCGCTCGTCCTCGGGGAAAGTGCCGCCGTCGTCGGTGGTTTCCCCGAGTTTGAACAGAAGCAACTCGATCGCCAGCCGGCCGATCTCGTTGTAGTTCTGCGCCACCGTCGTCAGCGGCGGGCAGGTGTAGCGCGAAAGCGGGTGGTCGTCGTGGCCGGCGACCCGCAGGTCGGCATCGGCATCGCGTCCGACCTTGAGGCCTGACTGGAAGGCGGCGGCAATGACGCCGAAGGCGACGCGGTCATTGGCGCAAAGTACCGTCTTGGTCGGGAAACCGCCGGATCCCAGGATGCGCAGCGTCTCGTCGAAGCCGAATTTCTCGAAATCCCAGGATCCGTTCGGCGTGGTCGTAACCAGCGCCGGCGCCATCTTCAACTGCTGCATCGCTTCCAGATAGGCGTCGCGCCGGGCGATCGCATTGTTGTTGACCGGCGGCATGCCGAAGTAGCAGGGCGGGCTTCCCGAGCGGCAGAGGTAATCGACCATCAGCCGGAAGCTCTGGCGGTTGTCGGTGCCGACGAAGGAAGAGCTGTCGTCGAGCGGCGAGTCCACATAGATCAGCGGAATGCTTTCGCCGAGCGCCGTCAGGGTCTTGTGAAGCGACTGGACGCCGAGCGGCGCGATGATGGCGCCCGCCACGTTCATCGACTTAAAGGTTTCGATCGCCCGCTCCTCCATTTCCGGCCGGCCGTCGGAGGAAAGCACGAAGGCGAGGAAGCCCGCCTGGTTGGCGATGTGCTCGATCCGGCGCGTCAGCGCCATGTAGAAGGGGTCGGTCGAATTCGGGACGATGACGCCGAGGATATTGGTGCGACGGCGGTTGAGGTTGACGGCGAAGATGTTGGGACGAAAACCGGATTGCTTGATCGCCGCTTCGATGGCATCGCGGGTCTTCTTCCTGACCGAGCCTGGATCGTTGAAGTATTTGGAGACCGTGGGTCGCGACAAGCCGACGAACTCCGAAAAATCCTCCATCGTCTTGATCGGTCTGTCCACGGTCGCCGTACCCCATATTGTTTTGATTTCGTTTATAGGTTCATTTCGAGGGGATAGGCAGTACCGGCTTGCAAATATTCACCGAATGCATGGCCTGCTTTTGGCAAGTGAGGGCGGGATGCGGCCCGAAGACCGCATGCACTCGTTCCACTCTAAGCTCGGCAAGCCGTAAAATAGTCCTCAAGAACCCTGTCGACCGCAGCAAGTGTCAGCGGTTTTGCTTTGGCGGCCACCTGTCCGTCACGAACGCGCTCGTAACTGCCCGGAAGATACTGGCTGATCAGCGTTTCCGGTATGGTAACGCCATCCAGCAGCGACAGCAGGTCTTCGACGGCGGCGGCGACCTTGGGGTGCGGCCAGTAGTAGCGGATGCGATCACTGTAGGAGAAATGCCGCTGCAGCCGCTGGGCTTCTGGCGAACCATGGTAATACTTGCCCCAGTTGGCCGGCTCTTCGCGCATGACCATCTCGGTTGCCGCTGCCAGCGTCAGCTTGCGCGCCTCGGGGAAGAGGAAGGCGGCGATCTGGTCGAGGCCGTAGAGCGCTTCGCGCAAGGCAAAGGTCAGGCCGGGGCCTACTTTCAGGATCGCGAAGCCGTCGGAGACGAGATCGCGGAGAGCCTCAGGCGTCTGGTAGTCGGTCGAGTGCGCCTCGAAGACGATGCCGTCGAGCTGCTTCAGGCTGGCGCTGAGCCTTGCTGCTGCAGCCCTGTCATAGGCAATGACGTTCTCATTGCCGAACTCGACGCCCGGCTGGACGACGGCGCCGACGACACGCTTGAAGGCGTCGGCGGCACCCGCAGCTTCGAAGGCTCGCCGGTGGATGCTGACGGTTTCGATCGCGGCTTCCGGCGCGGTCACCTCCAGCGTGTCAAGCTCTTCCAGTGCCCCGCCGGGGACCGGAACCTCGGTGCCGATGATGTAGACGGGGGCGATGCCGTCCTGACCGGAAATGGCTGCCTCGGCCGCAGCGGCAAGCCGGGCGGCACGTTCCGCCGTCACCGCATCCGGCAGCGCCACCGGTTCGCCGGCGCAGCCCATGCTGGTATCGAGATGCAGCTTGGTGAAGCCGGCTTTCGAATAGGCCTCGATCATCGTTACGGCCTTGGCCATGGCCTCATCGGCCGGCAGGTGTTTCCACGGATTGGGGCCGAGATGGTCGCCGCCAAGGATGATCTTCGCTTTCGGGAAGGAGACGCGGTCGGCGATGTCGGCGACGAAGCGGGTGAAGTCGGCCGGCGTCATGCCCGTATAGCCGCCGTCCTGGTTGACCTGGTTGCAGGTCGCCTCGATCAGAAGGGCGGCGTCTTCCTGCAGCGCGCGCAGCATCGCCGCTTCGATTACCAGCGGATGGGCCGAGCAGACGGAGGGAATGCCGCGCGGGCCCGGACGGTCACGCCAGCGGGCAATGTCGATCAGAAGGTTCTGTTGCATGGCCGTCAGCCCTTTCGCGCGTTGATGAAGATTTCGAGATCGGCGCGGGTCGAGGCGCCTTCCATTGGGCCGGAAATCATCACGGCACGTGCGCCCGATGCATTGGCGAATTCGAGCGCCTGGGCGGGTTCCGCGCCGTTCAGCCAGAAGGTGACGAAGGTCGCGCCGAAGCAGTCGCCGGCGCCGGTCGGATCGATCTCCTCGACCGCAAAGCCCGGATGCGAGAGCGTCGTCTCGCGGTCGAAATAGCTGGCGCCGCCGGCACCACGCTTGACGACCACGGCCTTGATGCCGGTGGCGAGCAGTTCGGAAACCGCTTCCACCTCGGTCTTTGCTTCAGTGAACAGGAAGAGTTCCTGCCCGCTCGGCAGGAAGACGTCGGTCTTGGCCAGCACCGTCTGCAGCGCCTCGCGCATGCCCGGGCTGTCGAGGATTTCCGGGCGAAGGTTCGGGTCGAAGGAGACCGTGCCGCCGGCTGATTTGATGATCTCGATCGCGGCAATGATGCTCTCGACGACGCTTGGGGCGTAGAGCGAGGAGCCCATCACATGCAGGTGGGTGCAGCGTCTCACCAGCGCGCGGGCTGCATCATCGAGACGGATCGTACCGCAGGCGCTGTGGCGGATGTTGAAGACAAAGGCGCGGCTGCCGTCCGGGCGATAGCGCACGAAGGCGCTGCCGGTGGTGCCGAGCGGATCGACGGCGATACCCGAAATATCGACACCATCAGCCTTCAGCCGATCAAGGTTGACGTGACCAAAATCGTCGTCGCCGACACGAGAAATGATCGCGGACGCCTGGCCGAGCTTGCCGGCCTGGTCGATAAAGATCGCCGGCGCGCCGGAGGGGTAGGGGCCGATCAGCGGCGTGGCCGTTCGGAAGCCGTCGCCTTTCTCGGTCGCGATGATCTCCACCAGAATTTCGCCGATCGTCAGTATCTTGTGCATGGTCATGGTTCTCTTTGGAGGATCAGCGTTTTGCCTGCTTGGCGCGCACGTCGAGCCAGACGGCGATCAGGATCACCAGGCCCTTGACGATGAGCTGGTAGAAGTAGGGGACCGACAGCATGTTCATGCCGTTGTTCATGACGCCGATGATGAGCGCGCCGATGAGCGTCCCGACCATGGTGCCGACGCCGCCTGCAAGCGAGGTGCCGCCGAGCACGGCCGCCGCAATCGCGTCGAGCTCGTAGCTCATGCCGGCATTGGTCTGGGCGGAGAACAGGCGGGAGGACAGAAGCACGCCGCTGATTGCTGCCATCACGCCGGAGATCATGAAGATGGTGATCTTCAGCCGGTTGACCTTGATGCCGGAATAGACTGCCGCCTCGCGGTTGCCGCCGGTCAAGTAGGCGCGGCGGCCGAAGCTCGTCCTGCTCAAAAGGATGTGGTTGACGAGGAAGAGGACGGCGACCACCCAGATGATGATGGGCAGGCCGAGGAAGCTTTCCGTGCCGATCGCCGTCCAGGTCGAATTCTCGATCATCGCCGGCGCGCCATTGGTCGGCAGGCTGACCATGCCGCGGTAGATGCCCATGGTCGCGACGGTGACGATGAAGGAGGGCAAGAGCAGTTTCGCCGTCAGCACGCCGTTCAGCATGCCCATCAGGGCGCCGGCCAGAAGCGTGATGATCAGCGCGGGCGCAAAGCCGAGGCCGAAGGCGAAACATTGCGCCCCGACCATGCCGGCGACGGCGATGATCGAGCCGACCGAAAGGTCGATCTCGCCAAGCAGGATCACCCAGGTCATACCGAAGGCGGCGATCGCCACCACGGCCACCTGCTGCAGGATGTTCATGAAGTTGACGACCGACATGAAACGCGGATTGAGGAAGGAGAAGATGACGCAGAGCATCACCAGCGACAAAAGGATGCCGCCGTATTGTTTCAGAGCCCGCATGAAGGCGGCCTGGGTCTCGGATTGTTGTGTCATGATTTAAATCCCGTGGCGTGCGCCATGATCGTTTCCGGGTTGAGGTCGGCGCCCGAAAGGGTCGCGCCGATGACGCCCTCGTGCATGACGACGACGCGGTCGCTCATTCCCAGAACCTCCGGCAGCTCGGAGGAGATCAGCAGGATCGCCGTTCCCTCGGCCGCCAGCTGGCGGATGATCTTGTAGATTTCGAACTTGGCGCCGACATCGACGCCGCGGGTGGGCTCGTCGAGGATCAGCACCTTGGGCTTGGTCAGCAACCACTTTGCGAGCACGATCTTCTGCTGGTTGCCGCCGCTCAAGGAACCGGACGGCGTGTCGAGCGAGTGGGTCTTGATCGAAAGCCTTCCGACCTCCGTGGCCGCGGCCTCGCGTTCGGCGCGCTTGCGGGTGAAGCCGAGCGGCCCCGTGAAATCCGAGAGCGCAGCCATCGAGATGTTCCAGCCGACGCTGTGGCCGAGCACGAGGCCCTCTTCCTTGCGGTTCTCGGTGACGAAGCCGATGCCGCGGGCAATCGCCTCGGCCGGCGAGCGGAAGCGGACAGGCTGCCCCTCGAGGCGCACCGAGCCGGTCGCCGCCTTCATGCCGAAGAGCGCGTTCATCACCTCGGAACGGCCGGAGCCGACCAGCCCGAAGAAACCGAGGATTTCGCCAGGGCGGATATCAAAGGAGATGTTCTCGAACTCGCCATCGCGGGTGAGGTCTTCGACCGAGAGAACCGGCGCCGCCGACGCCGGTTGCTCGTGGGTTGGCGCGGGATAGATCTCGTCCATGCGGCGGCCGACCATCAGCGCGATCAGCGCCTCGATGGTGACGTCGTTGCGATCATGGGTGGAGACGTATTCGCCGTCGCGGATGACGGTGATGTCGTCGCTGAGCCGCATGATTTCTTCCATGCGGTGCGAGATGTAGATGACGGCGACGCCGCGCTGTTTCAGCCTGCCTATGATGCTAAACAGGATTTCGGCTTCGCTGTCGCTGAGTGACGAGGTCGGTTCGTCGAGGATCACGACCTTGGCCTCGTGGCTGAGGCCCTTGGCGATCTCGACGAGCTGGCGCTGGGCGATCGAGAGGTTGCCGACCTTCTCGCTGACATCAACGGGTAGGCCGAGGTCGGCGACGATGGCGCGGGCCTTGGCGACAAGCGCCTTGTCGTTGATGAAGCCGAAGCGGCGCGGCTCGCGGGTGGCAAGAATGTTTTCGGCGACCGTCAGGTTGCTGCAGAGGCTGAGCTCCTGGAAGACGATGGCAAGCCCGAGGCTTGCCGCGTCCTGCGGATCGGCGGGCCGGTAGGGGCGCCCGTCAAGCGTAACCTCCCCCGAGGTCGCGTCGTGCACGCCGGCCAGAATCTTCATCAGCGTCGATTTGCCGGCGCCGTTTTCGCCAAGAAGCGTGTGCACCCGGCCGCGCCTGACCTTTAGGCGCATGCCCTTCAGCGCCGCGACCTGGCCGAAGGATTTGGTGATGTTGTCGATTTCGAGAACGGTATCCGTGGTCGAACCATGCATGGCAGCCTCCATACGGCGCCGCGCGCCCCGTTTGGTCGCGCAATGGGCGAGCCGAGGGAGCGCTTGCGGCCACCGGCCCCAAGCGTTCACCTCTGTGGTTGCCGCCGTCATGGGATCGGAGCGGGATGCGGGCGGAAAACCGTACGCACTTTTCCTCATCCCGCTCGAAGACGGCGGCTGTCCTTGGGAGGACTTACTTCGCGGTGTAGACGCCGGGCACGATCGGCTGTTCGGCCGGGACGGTCTCGCCGGCGGCGACCTTGACGGCGGTATCGACCGCCTGCTTGCCCATCTGGTCGGGGAACTGCTGGATGACGCCGACCATGACCGGGTTGGTGTCGACAGCGTCGCGGGCTTCCTTCATGCCGTCGAAGCCGATGACCTTCACCTGGCTTTCGAGGCCTGCGGCCTTGACCGCGACGGCGGCGGCAAGCGCTGCATCGTCGCCAAAGCCGAAGATGCCGGTGATATCAGGATTGGCCTGCAGCATGTTCTGGGCGGCGGCCAGCGCCTCGGCGCGGGTGATGCCGGTCTGGATCGCGACGATCTCCATGTCCGGATGCTTGGCGATCGCTTCCTTGAAGCCGTTGACGCGGTTCACCACCGACTGGACCGTCGGATAATCGATGACGGCGACCTTGCCCTGGTTGTCGAGGACCTTGGCCATCAGTTCGCCGGCCTTGACGCCGCCGGTGAAGTTGTCGGTGCCGATATGGGAGGTGACGGTCGCGCCATTGGCCGGAACGTCGACGGTGATCACCTTGATGCCGGCCTTCTCGGCCTTCTCGATCGCGGCACGCACGCCTTGGCTGTCGACCGGCGAAATGACGATGACATCGACGCCCTTGACGATGAAGTCCTCGACGTCGGCGAGTTGCTTGTTGAGATCCTGGTTGGCGATCGAGACTTCGAGCTTGACGTTCTTGGCTTCAGCTTCGGCTTTCATCGCGTCGGCGAGCTCGATGTAGAACGGATGCTGCTGGGTCAGAAGCGACGCACCGATGCCGTCGGCGAAGGCTGTCGAGGCGAGAAGCGACAGCGCCGTGCCGGCGACGAGCGATTTCAGAATGCGGAACATGTTCATGGTTTCCTCCCTGGAAACGGCGCGGGCCTTCGGTATCTCGGCCAAGCTGGCGAGGCCCTCCCACCGCCGTCTTGGTGAGTGCGTAAAAACCACAAAACTTTGCGCGCGTCAAATTTAAAAGATACACAAATTAAAAATATACTGCGCACCGAGCAAATTTGTGGGCGAGCCAGACTCTCGCGCCGGTTCGTCGGGCCGTCCTCCTTCCGACAGACGAAATGGCGTCAGGCCGGGCCGCTTGCCTTCGCAGCCGCCTGCTCCAGATACAGCCGAAAATGGCAAGGGAATGCGATCATGGGAGGCGATCATGGCCGCGGCACGAAAGACGGTGCGCGTTCGGATTGTAGGGCGTGTGCAGGGCGTCAGCTTTCGCGTCTGGACGCGTGACGAAGCGCAGAGTTTGGGCCTCGATGGCTGGGTGAAAAACGAAGCCGACGGCTCGGTCGCCGCATTGATCAGCGGTCCTGAGGCGGAGGTGACACGGATGCTGGAACGTCTGTCCATAGGACCGCCGGCAGCCTCAGTCACCCAGGTCAAAACCGAGTTCGCGGAAATGCCGGAAGAGTTTCACGGGTTTCGCATCACGCGCTAGCGCGCGCCTAGGGCAAAAAAAGAGCCGCCCGAAGAGCCAATCACTCCGAGCGGCGGTTTCATGTCACGAGCGACAATCCGGAGATCAAAAATTCCAGTCCTCGTCTTCGGTGGCGACCGCCTTGCCGATGACATAGGAGGAACCGGAGCCGGAGAAGAAGTCGTGGTTCTCGTCGGCGTTCGGCGACAGCGCGGAGAGAATGGCGGGGTTGACCTTGCAGGCCTCGGCCGGGAACAGCGCCTCGTAGCCGAGATTCATCAGCGCCTTGTTGGCGTTGTAGTGCAGGAACTTCTTCACGTCCTCGGTAAGGCCGACGCCGTCATAAAGCGCCTCGGTGTACTTTGCCTCGTTGTCGTAGAGTTCGAGCAAAAGGTCGAAGGCAAAATCCTTGATCTCCTGCCGGCGCTCTTCGCTCATGCGCTCAAGCGCACGCTGGAACTTGTAGCCGATGTAATACCCATGCACCGCCTCGTCGCGGATGATCAGCCGGATCATGTCGGCGGTGTTGGTGAGCTTGGCGCGGCTCGACCAGAACATCGGCAGGTAAAAGCCGGAATAGAACAGGAAGCTCTCGAGGAAGACGCTGGCGACCTTCTTCTTGAGCGGATCTCCGGAAGCGTATTCGGCCATGATCAGCGCCGACTTCTTCTGCAGGAACTCGTTTTCCTCCGACCAGCGATAGGCGTCGTCGACATCAGGTGTCAGGCAGAGCGTCGAGAAGATCGAGGAATAGGAGCGCGCGTGCACCGCCTCCATGAAGGAGATGTTGGAAAGCACCGCCTCTTCATGCGGGGTAGCTGAATCCTCCATCAGCCTGACGGCGCCGACGCCGTTCTGGATCGTGTCGAGCAGCGTCAAGCCGGTGAAGACGCGGATGGTGAGCTTCTGCTCCTCTGGTTTCAGCGTCGCCCAGGACGGGATGTCGTTGGAGAGCGGCACTTTTTCCGGCAGCCAGAAATTGCCGGTCAGCCGGTTCCAGACCTCCAAGTCCTTGTCGTCCTCGATGCGGTTCCAGTTGATGGCTCGGATGCGGCTTGCGGGTTTGGTGTGCATGTTCATGGTCGGGCCTTTTAGAATGGTGCTGGCCCCTCATCCGCCTGCCGGCACCTTCTCCCCGCAGGTGGGGAGAAGGGACCAGCCGCACCGTCCTGACGCATCCATCAGCGTTTCGTGTGGCACGTCCCCTCTCCCCTCAAGCGGGGAGAGGGTTAGGGTGAGGGGCAGTTACAGGAATGCAAAGTTACAGCGCGCAGGAGACGCAGCCCTGGACCTGCGTGCCCTCGAGCGCCATCTGGCGAAGGCGGATGTAGTAGATGGTCTTGATGCCCTTCTTCCAAGCATGGATCTGGGCGCGGTTGATGTCGCGGGTCGTTGCCGTGTCGCGGAAGAACAGCGTCAGCGACAGGCCCTGGTCGACGTGCTGGGTCGCCGCCGCATAGGTGTCGATAATCTTCTCCGGTCCGATCTCGTAGGCATCCTGGTAGTATTCGAGGTTGTCGTTGGTCATGAAGGCTGCGGGATAATAGACGCGGCCGATCTTGCCTTCCTTGCGGATCTCGATCTTCGAGACGATCGGGTGGATCGAGGAGGTCGAATGATTGATGTAGGAGATCGAGCCTGTCGGCGGCACCGCCTGGAGGTTCTGGTTGTAGAGGCCGCCCGTCATGACCGCCTGCTTCAGCTCCAGCCAGTCTTCCTGCGTTGGAATGCTGATGCCGGCCTTCTCGAACAGGTCCTTCACCTTCTCGGTCTCAGGCAGCCATTCGGCCTCGGTGTATTTGTCGAAATACTCGCCCGAAGCGTATTTCGAGTTCCCGAAACCCTTGAAGCTCTCGCCGCGCTCGACGGCGATGCGGTTCGAGGCGCGGATGGCGTGATAGGTCACGGTGTAGAAATAGATGTTGGTGAAATCGATGCCTTCCGCAGAGCCGTAGAAGATGCGCTCGCGGGCGAGATAGCCATGCAGGTTCATCTGGCCAAGGCCGATCGCGTGGCTGTCGTCGTTGCCCTTCTCGATCGAAGGTACGGAGGAGATGTGGCTCATGTCCGAGACGGCCGTCAGCGCCCGGATCGAGGTCTCGATCGTCTTGCCGAAGTCGGCTGAGTCCATGGCGGCGGCAATGTTCAGCGAGCCGAGATTGCAGGAGATGTCCTTGCCCATGTTCTTGTAGGAAAGGTCGTCGTTGAATTCGCTGGGCTCGCTCACCTGCAGGATCTCCGAGCAGAGATTGCTCATGGTGATGCGGCCTTCGATCGGGTTGGCCCGGTTCACCGTGTCCTCGAACATGATGTAGGGATAGCCGCTCTCGAACTGGATCTCGGCAAGGATCTGGAAGAACTCGCGCGCCTTGATCTTCCGCTTGCGGATGCGCGCATCCTCCACCATCTCGCGGTATTTCTCGCTGACCGAAATCTCGGTCAACGGCACGCCATAGACCCGCTCCACGTCATAGGGCGAGAACAGGTACATGTCCTCGTTGTTGCGGGCGAGCTCGAAGGTGATGTCGGGGATGACGACGCCGAGCGACAGCGTCTTGATGCGGATCTTCTCGTCGGCGTTTTCGCGCTTGGTGTCGAGGAAGCGCATGATGTCGGGGTGGTGGGCATGCAGGTAGACGGCCCCCGCCCCCTGGCGGGCGCCGAGCTGATTGGCATAGGAGAACGAGTCCTCGAGCAGCTTCATGACCGGGATGATCCCGGAGGACTGGTTCTCGATCTGCTTGATCGGGGCCCCCATCTCGCGGATGTTGGTGAGCGACAGTGCCACGCCGCCGCCGCGCTTGGAGAGCTGCAGCGCCGAATTGATCGCGCGGCCGATGCTTTCCATGTTGTCCTCGACCCGAAGCAGGAAGCAGGAAACGAGTTCGCCACGGGCCTTCTTGCCGGCATTGAGGAAGGTCGGCGTCGCCGGCTGGAAGCGGCCGGAAATGATCTCGTCGACGAGATCGCGGGCAAACTGTTCGTCGCCGCGCGCTAGCGCCAGCGCCACCATGCAGACACGGTCCTCGTAGCGCTCCAGGTAACGCTTACCGTCGAAGGTCTTCAGCGTGTAGGAGGTGTAATATTTGAAGGCGCCGAGGAAGGTCGGGAACCGGAATTTCTTCGCGTAGGCGTGGTCGTAGAGATCGCGCACGAAATTGAAGGAATACTGGTCGAGGACCTCCTGCTCGTAGTAGCCCTCGGTCATCAGATAATCGAGCTTCTCGCGCAAATTATGGAAGAAAACCGTGTTCTGGTTGACGTGCTGGAGGAAGTACTGCTTCGCGGCCAGCCGGTCCTTGTCGAGCTGGATCCTGCCCTCCTCGTCATAGAGGTTCAGCATCGCGTTCAGCGCATGATAGTCGAGCGCTGCTTCTGTCGCCTTCAAGGGGCGTTCGAGTGTTGTGACGTCCAAAATCGTTCCATCCCGTTTCTGACATTGGCGACGTCCTCTTCGGTTCCGAGAAGCTCGAACCGGTAGAGGTAAGGCACTCGGCACTTGGCCGAGATCACGTCGCCGGCGATCCCGTAGGTCGCGCCGAAATTGCTGTTGCCCGCGGCAATCACGCCGCGGATGTGGGAGCGGTTGCCCGCGTCGTTCAAGAAGCGGATCACCTGTTTCGGCACCGCACCCCGGCCGTCGTCACCGCAATAGGTCGGCACGACGAGCACGTAGGGCTCGGATACCGTAAGCGTGTCCTTACCTTGCCTAAGCGGTATGCGGGCGGCGCGCAGGCCGAGCTTTTCGACGAAGCGATGGGTGTTTTCCGAACGGCTGGAAAAATAGACGATCAGGCCCATCGCCTCTGTCCCTCAGGAAAGCGAACCGATCATATCCGGGCGGAAACCGGCCCAGTGCCGCTCGCCGGCAACGACGACCGGAACCTGCCGATAGCCGAGACCCTGCACTAGTGCGAAGGCATCCGTGTCTTCGGAGATATCGACAATCCTGTAATCGATGCCCTGGCGGTCGAGCGCACGGGTGGTGGCGGTGCATTGCACGCAGGCGGGCTTGCTGTAGACGGTGATGGACATGGGTTCCTCAGATGTTGAGCAGAATTCGGGGCGCAGAAATTCAGTGGATCGCGCGGACGCGAACCGTGGGTTTGGCGACAGGGCGCAGGACGTCGTTCTCCGATCATCTCGACCGGAGTTGATGTCGGCGAACTGGCCCGGGGTCGGCTTCAGGCAACCGGGCCGGTAAATTCTGGCGGGGCGCCCGAAAAACGCCGTCGAAGCGACTCTTCAGGGCACGACCTTTCGATCAGGCGCGCAAAAATACGCACCCGTCCGCAGAAGGTGGATCTGTACTGGAAGAAACTGACATGACTTCACCCCGAAGCTTTCGGCAGGCCGCCGGGGAGATGTCGAGACGATCAGGCAGGCTCATCCTGCCACGCGCAACTCAACCCCTCCGGACACCCCGCCCGTGGACGTTTGGTGCTCAAGGCAGGTCTCCTGGCTTACGGGTCTCCGCTTCCGTCCCGACCTTCCCGCGGCCTCATGCCTCAGTGGTCCAATTCCGGACAGTCGCTCGCCGTCTACAGTTGCGGGGGCAGCTACGGCATAGCCGGGCAGAAATCCGCCGGCGCACCGTATTCCCGTCTTAGCTCCCTATCCTTGCGAATCGGAAGAACCTCGAACACTAGATATAGTAGTTCATCGCCAATCTTCGTCAATAGGTCTGGGGTGCCTGAGGCCGGGGCAAGGGGGTGATTTCTTTTGCGGTGTGGATAACGGGGAGTAAACGACCGTTCATCGCCGAGGCTGTGGATAGGGCGCACCCGGTGTTGCAGGCGCGCCCATCCTCCTAGCCGGTGAAAGCGGGCACGGGGCAATTGTCGGCGTCGACGGCAACCATGACAAAGGTTCCAGTCACCGTCCGTTGCCGGGTGCCGGTCAGAAGCTCTTCCGACCAGAGCTCGACTTCGATCGTGGCCGAGCTGCGACCGGTGTCCACGATGCGGGCAACGGATTCGATGATCGAGCCGATCGTGATGCGGTGCCTGAAGTCCATGCCGGTGCAGGAGGCGAGCACCGTCGTCCGGTGGCTCCTGCGCGTTGCGACAACGAAGGCAGCCTTCGTCATCTGCGCGAGGGCATCACCGCCAAACATGGCGCCGAAGCTGTTGGCCTGGTCGGGAAAGACGATGTCGACCATGCGCAGCACAGCATCGTCTTCGGGCGCGCGCACGGCTCGACCGAGCGGTGGCAGCACCCATTGCTCTTTTCTGGCACAAGGCTGGGCAACCATGGTGAAGGTGCCGCGGCTGCATAAGACCCGGCTGCCGGTCACGTCTTCCGCGATCATCTCGACCTCGACCTCCATCGAGCGGCGCCCGACGCGGACGGGACGCCCGGTAAAGCGGACGATCTGGCCAATCAGCGCCGGCGCGCGAAAGTCGATGCGGTCGCAGGAGGCAGTGACAAACGGGACACGACCATGACGGGTGGCGACGATGAAGGCGATCCGGTCCATGGATGCAAGGCCGGCGCCGCCGAACAGCGTGCCATGGTGATTGCTGTCGCCCGGGAAAACGATGTCGATCAGGGTCTGCGGTGCCGGGATTTCTCCCGGCACCGTTGCAATGTCGTCCGTCATGCGCCGACGGCTTCGCGAGCTGGAGCCGCAAAGGTCTGTCGGAGCGAGCGCGCCGCCGCGACCATGTTGACGAGTGCCGGCCGCGTCTCTTCCCAGCGGCGCGTCTTCAGCCCGCAATCGGGATTGACCCAGATCTGACCTGGGGCAAGGCCGTCGGTCGCCTTCTCGACGAGATGCACCATCTCCTCGACGCTCGGCACCCGCGGTGAATGGATGTCGTAAACGCCGGGGCCGATCTCGTTCGGATAGGCCTCGTCAGTAAACGCACCGAGCAGTTCCATCTTCGAACGCGACGTCTCGATCGAGATCACGTCGGCATCCATGGCGGCGATCGCCGGCATGATGTCGTTGAACTCGGAGTAGCACATGTGGGTGTGGATCTGCGTTGCGTCGTCAACACCGGCTGCGCTGAGGCGGAAGCACTCCACAGCCCAGTCGAGATAGGCTTTCCGGTCGGCGAGCCGCAGCGGCAGACCCTCGCGCAAGGCCGGTTCGTCGATCTGGATGATGGCGATGCCGGCTGCCTCGAGGTCGGTGACCTCGTCGCTGAGCGCCAGCGCGATCTGCCGGCAAACGACCGAGCGCGGCAGGTCGTCGCGCACGAAGGACCATTGCAGCATGGTGACCGGCCCCGTCAGCATGCCCTTGACCGGGCGCTGCGTCAGCGACTGGGCGAAGGTGGCCCAATCGACGGTCATCGGGTACGGCCGCGAGACGTCGCCGAAGATGATCGGGGGGCGGACATAGCGCGAGCCGTAGCTCTGCACCCAGCCGCTCTGGGTGAAGGCGTAGCCCGAAAGCTGTTCGGCGAAATACTGCACCATGTCGTTGCGTTCGAATTCGCCGTGAACCAGAACGTCGATGCCGATCTCTTCCTGCCAGCGCACCGCCTGCTCGGTTTCCTGGCGGAGGTAGCGGACGTAGTCGACGTAGCTGAGCTCGCCCTTGGCATGCAGCGACCGTGCCTGGCGGACCTCCGACGTCTGCGGGAAGGAGCCGATCGTCGTCGTCGGGAAGAGTGGCAGAGACAGCCTCTCGGCCTGCAGGCGACGACGGGTGTCGAACGGTGCGTGACGCTTGCTGTCGGCAGCCGTCAGTTCCTTCAGTCGCCCGGAGACGAGCGGGTCATGGATCCTGAGCGAGGTGAGCCTTGCCCTGGCGGCGTCAATCGAGGCCGAAAACACCTGCTCGGGATTGGCAAGTCCCGGCTCGAAGGCGCGGGCAAGCAGGCTCAATTCGTCGAGCTTCTGCACGGCGAAGGCGAGCCAGGAGGAAAGCTCGGGATCGAGCGCGCGTTCCAGGTCGAGATCGACGGGCACATGCAACAACGAGCACGAGGGGGCAAGCTCGATACGGTCGCGGCCATGGGTGGAGACCAGCGGCTGCAGCCGGCGGAACAGACCCGCAAGATCGCTCCGCCAGATGTTGCGGCCGTCGACGATGCCGAGCGAGAGCACCCGGTCGGCCGGAGCGGACTGGATGAGGGCATCGATCTGCTGCGGCGCGCGCACGAGATCGACATGGAGGCCGGCAACCGGAAGTGCCAGTGCCGCCGCCGTGTTGTCGCCGATCGAACCGAAATAGGTTGCAAGCATGATTTTCAGCCGGGGGATCTCAGTGGCGAAGGTGCGATAGGCGAGGTCGAGGGCGCGACGGTCCCTGTCCGTGAGGTCGAGCGCCAGGCAGGGCTCGTCGATCTGGACCCAGTCGGCGCCGGCGTCCGCAAGTTCGGTAAGCACCCGGACATAGACCGGCAGCAGGCGCTCGATCAGGTCGACCGGATCGAAGTCGTCACCCTTGGCCTTGCCGAGCTTGAGCAAAGCCACCGGGCCAAGCAGCACCGGACGGGTGCGATAGCCGAGCGCTTCAGCCTCGAGAAAGGTCTCGAGCGGCCGGTTGTGCGTCAGCTCGAAACGTTGGTCGGGTTCGAATTCGGGCACCATGTAGTGGTAGTTGGTGTCGAACCACTTGGTCATTTCGAGCGCGGGGTTGCCGCTGTCGGTTCCGACGTGCGAGCAGCCGGAGGCGCAGGGCGTGCCGGTCGAGCCACGCGCCATGGCAAAATAGGTGTCGAGATCGACGGGGCCGCCTTTCCAGCCGTAGGCCGGCGGGATCGCACCGACGAGCACGGCGGTGTCGAGCACATGGTCATAGAAGGAGAAGTCGTTCGACGGGAGGATGTCGATGCCGCGCGCCTTTTGCGCGGCCCAACTTTCGGCACGCAGCTTCGCTCCGGTATCGAGCAGTTCGTCGCGGCTCGCCCTTCCCGTCCAATAGCGTTCGAGCGCGAATTTCAGTTCGCGATGGCGGCCGATGCGCGGGAAACCGAGATTGGCAGTCTTGATGGTCATTTCCTTACCCCGAAGGTTGTGGGCAAGGCTTTGAACGCGACGCAGCCGCGGCGCGGGGATCAGCCCGCGTCGTCAACGCGCCTCATCGGACACCCCGCCCGTGGACGTTGTTCATCGCGGCAGGTCTCCTGGCTTGCGGGTCGTCACGAACCGTTCCGTCTTCCCGAGGCGTCTTCCTCAGTGACATTATCGAACGGCCGCTCTCCGCCTACAGTTGCGGGGGCAGCTCCGGCATGGGCGTTTCAAGGCGCCGCACCGAATTCCCTCTTAGCTCCATCCCGCCGGAAGGCGGGCGAAGAACCACGATGGCAGGACAATGCCCTGTCCAAACGACGCCGTCAATCGCATAAAGAAATGCTTATGTCTTTATTTTCGCCCGCCGACGCGCGGGGCGATGCGATCACCGGCCGCGGCAGGTTCACCTGAACCTGTGTTTGCAATGGACGCGCCTTCCAGAATTGCGGGGGATTGTACGGCACGGCTATGTCAGCGACACGCGCGCGGATCCGCTCTTCATCGCGCGTCAGACCGATATCCCTGAGCTGGATCTCGCTGAATGCTTCCAGCGATACCGTTGGTCGGATGGTTTCGCCCGCCCAGGTCAAGACGTGACGGATCGTTGATCGCGCTGCCTCAAGCATTGCTACCCTCTTCGTTTCGCGATGGTGTGTTCGCGAAAAAAATTGAGGGAATTTGTCCTCTCGCGCAAAGCGAATTCTCGCATGCTGACATAAAGAATGCTTATCTCAGGCCATGAGCAAGATTCCTCCCATGAGTGCCGTGCGCGCGTTCGAGGCCGCGGCCAGGCACCTGAGCTTCACCCGCGCGGCGGATGAGCTCGGCATGACGCAGGCCGCCGTCAGCTACCAGATCCGGTTGCTCGAGGACCGCATCGGCACGCCACTCTTCGTTCGTCTTCCACGCGAGGTGCGATTGACCGCTGCCGGCCGCCAGCTTGCGCCAAAAGTGACCGAGGCGATCGATCTCTTGGGCGCCGCTTTCTCCGAGATTGCCGACAAGACCGAACACCACCTGCACATCTCGGTGCTGCCAACGGTCGTGTCGAGTTGGCTCGGGCAGCGGCTCGCCTCGTTCCAGACCGCCCATCCGAACATCAGCATAAGGGTGCACATGTCGACCGAACTGGTCGACTTCAAGCGCGACGCCATTGATCTTGCGGTGCGCAGCGGTGCCGGTGACTGGCCGGGCAATGATGTGTTTCCGCTGTTCCCGCTCGACTACGTGCCGGTCTGCACGCCATCCTTCCTGGAAAAGCACCAACTTAGGGAACCGTCTGATGTTTTGCGCGTGCGGCGCTTCGGCAACGCCAACTGGTGGCGACGATGGATGATCGAAGCGGGCGTCGAGCCGCCGGCAAGCAACGGCACCGAGCTGATCTTCGATGTCCAGGCGATGGACGTGGCGACGACGCTTGCGGACCACGGCATCGCCATTGCCGTCTCGACCTTTCTGATGGAGGAACTGAAGAGCGGCAGGCTCATCCGGCCGTTCGAACATGTGGTCAGGGACGGCCGGGCCTACTGGCTGGTCTATCCGCAGAGCAACCGGCGTCAGAAGAAGATCCAGGCCTTTCGCGACTGGGTGGTCGCCGAGGCCGATGCGTCGAACGCGCTGCTTGCAAGAGTGATGGAATCGTCCTGGTCGCCTCAGGTCGAGGCCGGCGCAAGCGCGCTGGCGAAACCTGAATAGGATTTGTTGAGCGGGGCCGCGTAGGAGCCGCGCTTGCTGGTCGAAAGTCCCTGCGAAACCAGCGCCTCTGCCTGCTTCACTGCGGCGGACACCCCATCGATGACCGGAATGCTGTAATCGGCTTGAAGCATGCGGGCGAGATCCGCCATGCCGGCGCAGCCAAGCACGATCGCCTCGGCGCCGTCCTCAGCGAGCGCCAGTTCGATCTCGCGCCGGAGCTTGGCAAGCGCATTCGAGCCCTTGTCTTCCAGTTCAAGCACGGGAATATCGGCGGCGCGTACCCTTGCTCGGCCAGCCATGCCGTAGTGCCGGGTCAGATTTTCTATCAGCACCCGCGAACGTTCGAGCGTCGTGACGACAGTGAAGCGCTGCGCCAGCATGGCTGCAGTCGCGACGGCGGATTCGCACAAGCCGACCACCGGAATGCGGGCAAGCGCCCGCGCGGCCTCAAGCCCGGTGTCGTCGAAGCAGGCGATGACGGCCGCGTCGGCGCCCGCGGCCTCGCCGTCACGGATCTCCGCGAGCAGGCCCGGAAGCGCGATCGCACCGTCATAGTGTCCTTCGATCGAGGCCGGCCCCGACTTCGATGTGCGTGACAGGATCTCCGTGCCAGGACCAGCGACAGCCCGGGCGGCCGTGGCGGCCTTGGCTGTCATCGAGGCGGTGGTGTTGGGATTGACGATCAGGATGCGCATGGGCCTAGCTCAGCTTTGCCTGGCGGCGCCGCAGCATCAGAATGACAGCCAGCGCGACGAGGATGATGGTGAAGGAAAAGAGCGTGGTGACCGTGCCGAGCGCGTAGAGCACCGGTGTCGTCACATTGGTGGTCATGCCGTAGATTTCGAGCGGCAGGGTATTGTAGCTGCCCGACGTCATCAGCGTACGGGCAAACTCGTCATAGGAGAGCGTGAAGCCGAAGAGGCCGACGCCGATCAGGCTCGGGGCAATCATCGGCAGGAGCACGTGGCGAAAGGTCTGCCATGATGTCGCGCCGAGATCGCGCGCCGCTTCCTCGTAGGCCGGCGAGAACCGGTTGAACACCGCAAACATGATCAGCACGCCAAAGGGCAGCGTCCAGGTGAGGTGCGCGCCGAAACCGGAGGAGTACCACGCGGGCTTCAGGCCGAACTGCTGAAAGACGACGCCAATGCCGAGCGAGATGATGATCGACGGCACCACGAGACTTGCGACGGTCAGATAGAAGAGCGCGGTCCCCCCGCGAAAGCGCCGGCGAAACGCGAGGCCGGCAAGCAGGGCGACCACGACGTTGACCACCATCACCATCAGCCCGAGCGTGAAGGAACGGCGGAACGAGGCACCGAAATCGCCGACCGCCTGCTTTTCGAACAGATTGTAGAACCAGTGCACGGAGACGCCGTTCAACGGAAAGGTGAGGCCGCCGTCCGGTCCCTGGAAGGAGAGGATCAGCACCGCCGAGAGCGGCCCGTAGAGGAAGAGCACGAACAGGGTGAAGAAGGCTGCGAGCAGGTAGAAGCCTTTGCCGCGTTTCTCGTGGTTCATCTCAAAGCTCCTTGCGGATGTCGACGACGCGCAGGATGGCTGCGACCATCAGCAGCACGACGATCAAAAGCACCACGGCATTGGCGGCGGCGGCCGGATACTGCAGCAGCGACATCTGGTTCTTCATCATCAAAGCAACGGAGGCGCTCTGGCCACCGGACATGACCTGCACCGTCGAAAAGTCGGCCATGACGAGGGTGACGACGAAGATCGAGCCGATGGCGATGCCAGGCTTGGCAAGCGGCAGGATGACGTTCCAGAGGATCTGCCCGCCGGAGGCGCCGCAATCGCGCGCCGCCTCGATCAGCGAGCGGTCGATGCGCATCAGCGTGTTGAAGATCGGCGTCACCATGAACAGCGTGTTGAGATGGACCATGGCAAGCACCACGGCGAAATCGGAATAGAGCAGCCACTCGATCGGTTGCGGGATGAGCCCGAGCTCGAGCAGGGTCGAGTTGACGAGCCCGTTGCGGCCGAGCACCGGGATCCAGGAGATCATCCGGATGATGTTCGACGTCAGGAACGGCACGGTGCAGACGAGGAACAGCACCATCTGCATGGTGGTGGTGCGGACATGGAAGGCGAGGAAATAGGCGACCCAGAAACCGATCGCGAGCGTCAGCGCCCAGACGAGCACGGTGAACTTCAGCGTATTGAGATAGGTCTTCCAGGTCACCCAGGAGCCGAGGGTATCGGTGTAGTTCATCGTCAGGAAGTCCGGGTAGAGCCCGGCGAAATCGTAGTCCCAGAAACTGACGACGATGATGGTCAGGATCGGCAGCACGAAGAAGAAGCCGAGGATCAGGGTGAGTGGCAGCGCCTGGATGTAGGAGGCGAGGGCGCGCGGAATTCCGCGGCGGCGCGGTGCCGTCGCTGTACCGATCTCTCCAGTCCGCGAAGTCGCAATTGTCGCCATTGTTGATCCTCTCTCACTTTCTTGGGAGGGCAGCGCCTCATCCGCACGGTGAGGGATCGCCCCTCATCCGCCTGCCGGCACCTTCTCCCCGCAGGCGGGGAGAAGGGAGGTGTGGCGCGGTCTGCGCCTCCAGGCATCATCCATGCGCGCACCTGGCTTTTTGCACCTGCACCTTCGGCCGGCCTTGTGGCACGTCCCCCCTCCCCGCAGGCGGGGAGAGGGTTAGGGTGAGGGGCCGGCCGGCGCCAGAGACGGACGCCAAGCGCGACCGACTACGCCGCGATGAACTCGTTCCAGCGCTTGATCATGTAGCGGTCCTCGTCCATCACCGAGTTCCAGCAGGCAACCTTGCCCATGCGCTCGTCGAACGAGCCGCCATCGCGTACCGCACCCGCTTTCTCCATGATCTTGCCTTCCGGCGAGAGGATGTCGCCCTTGGCGGGCTTGCCTTCCACCCAGAAGCCCCACTCGTCCTCGGACATGAAGCCCTTGGCGGTCTCCATCGCGGCGGAATAGTAGCCCTGGCGGTTGAGGTAGGCGCCGACCCAGCCCGACAGGTACCAGTTGATGTATTCGTAGGCGGCGTCGAGCTGGGCGCCCTGAAGATGCGCAGCGAGACCGAGACCGCCGCCCCAGGCGCGATAACCTTCCTTCAAGGGCTGGTACTTGCAGGCGATGCCCTTGGAGCGCACGGCAGCGACGGCCGGCGACCACATCGACTGGATGACGACTTCGCCAGACGCCATCAGGTTGACGCTTTCGTCGAAGGACTTCCAGAAGGCGCGGAACTGGCCGTCCTGCTTGGCCTTGATCAGGAAGTCGATCGTCTTGTCGATCTCGTCCGTGGTCATGTTGCCCTTGTCGGCATATTTGATGTTGCCCATGGCCTCCATGATCATCGCCGCATCCATGATGCCGATCGAGGGGATGTTGAGGATCGCCGTCTTGCCCTTGAACGCCGGGTCCATGATGTCGGCCCAGGTGGAGATCTCGCGGCCGACGAGGTCCGGGCGGATGCCGAGCGTATCGGCGTTGTAGATCGTCGGGATCAGGGTCATCCAGTCGGTCGGCGACTTGGCGAAGGTCTTTGAATCCTGCGCGTCGACGAAGCCGACGGTGTGCGGTGCCGTGCCTTGGGCAACGACGCTTTCGGGCTTCAGCTTGCCGTCGATGAACAGCGGCACGATCTTGTCGAAATACTTGATCTTCTTCACGTCCATCGGCTGCATCACGCCGGCCGGGAAGACCTTCTTGGCGATCCAGTATTCGATGTCGGCGATGTCGTAGGAATCGGGCTGGGTCACTGCGCGCTGGGCGGCGGCGTCGGAATCGGTCGCCGTCATCTCGAGTGTGATGCCGAGGTCTTCCTTGCACTTCTCGGCGATCGCATTGATGTTGGAAACGCCGGTGCCGAACTGGCGCAGCGTGATCGGGTTCTGCGCCCAGATGGTCGGGAAGCCGGTGATCACGCCGGAGCCGGCGATAGCGCCGACGGCGGCAGCACCGGTCTTCAAGAGCGAACGGCGTGTGAGGCCGCTCGAGGGTTTCTCGGTCTTTGTTTCAGTCGTCATGGCAGTTCCCCTTCTTGTGATGGTTGATTAGCTCATGCGGAGAGGCGGCCGAGGGGGACGACGTCCTCCAGGGTCCAACTCAGGGACACCGCGTCGCCGACAGAGACCGGTTGCCTGAAATAGTCGGCGTCGCTGACGATCACCGTGAAGTCGTCGCTGCCGGCGCCGATGGCGGTGAGTTTGACGGAGGCGCCGCGATATTCGATGTTGGAGACCACCGCCTTAAAGCCGAGGCCCTTGTCACCCGATGTTCCGAGCCGCACGCGATCGGTGCGGATGCCGATGTCGATCGGCCGGCCGATCTCCTGACCGATGTCGCGCACCGAGAACGTCTGGCCTTCCATCGTCTCTATCTCGACAATGTCGTCGCTGATCGCCCGGACTTTTCCGGAGAGAACGTTGTGGTCGCCCATGAAGCGCGCGACGAAGGCGGTTGACGGCCGTTCGAACACGGTGCGGGGTGCTGCCGCCTGTTCGATCCGGCCGTTGTTCATGATGACGATGAGATCGGCGAGCGCCATCGCCTCTTCCTGGCTGTGCGTGACATGCACGAAGGTAATGCCGAGCGACGTCTGCAGCTTCTTCAGTTCAGCGCGCATGCGGATCTTCAGGAACGGGTCGAGCGCCGAGAGCGGTTCGTCGAGCAGCAGCGCTTCCGGCTCCGTGATCAGCGCGCGCGCCAGCGCCACGCGCTGCTGCTGGCCGCCCGAGAGCTGGGCCGGACGCCTGGTGCCATAGGCTTCCATCTGCATCAGCTTGAGCATGTCGAGCGCCTTGGCGCGTCTGATGTCACGGTCGACACCCTTCATCTTCAGGCTGAAGGCGACGTTGTCGATGAGGTCGAGATGCGGGAACAGCGCATAGGACTGGAACATCATCGCCGTGCTGCGCTTGGCCGGCGGAAAATCGGTGACGACGACATTGCCGAGCCTCAGATCCCCGGATGAGATGCTTTCATGGCCGGCAATCATGCGCAGCGTCGACGTCTTGCCGCAGCCGGAGGGCCCGAGGAGGCAGCAGTAACTGCCGGCGGGGATTTTCAGGCTGATCGAGTGTACGGCCGTTGTTGCGCCGTACATCTTGGAAACGGATACGATATCGATCTCTGCGGCTTTCGACATGAGGCGTTCTCCTTGCAGCAAAAGAGAAGCATCAATCGTGCCAATTCCGTTTGGCGTGCCTAAGGCTATGTTTTAGCGTGAAAATGTCCGTTTCGACTATCGCTTTCGGCGGCACGCGTTTCGGAGCGACTGCTCATGAATTGAGCTCTTCGTCGTCAATATGCGCAATTTATTGTATACAATAGTGTGAAATTTTGGGCACAAGGGCCGCACAGACCTCTGCGGACAGAGGCTTGCACGGATTTTGCGAACGGACAGGTCCTGTGAAAGTGAAGTTTTGATGGAGAAACTGAAAATCAGCTGAGAACGGTTGTTACCAAACTGACATGCCAACTCCCTAAAGACTGCGGCCAACCGCAACGGAGGGGAGAGAAGCCCCTCCGATGAGCACGCTTGAAGCCATCGTCGGAGGCCCGTTTTCCATGAAGATCGTCCAGATCAGCGACACCCACCTCAGCCCCGCCAAAAGCCATTTCAACGGCAATTGGGAACCGGTTCGCGCCTGGATCGAGGAGGTAGCGCCCGACCTCGTCATCCACACCGGCGACGTCACGATCGATGGCGCCGACCACGAGGACGACATCACCTTTTCGCTCGGCCTGATCAACCAGCTTTCGGTGCCGGTCCTGATCGTGCCCGGCAATCACGACGTCGGCCATCTGCCGGGTTCGCATCAGCCGGTCGACCCGGCACGGCTTGCCCGTTGGCGCGGCCTTGCCGGCCCGGACTACTGGGTCTCCGACCATGGCGACTGGCGCCTGATCGGCCTCAACAGCCTGCTCATCGGCTTCGAGGACGAGGAAGAGGAAAAGCAGTTCGGCTGGCTGGAAGAGCAGTTGCAGGGCCGCGACGGGCGCAAGGTTGCCGTCTTCGCCCATAAGCCGCTGTTCGTCGATGGCCCCAACGAAGGCGACACCGGCTATTGGGGCATTGGCCCGAGCCAGCGCCAGCGTCTTTTCAATCTGTTTGCCACTGCGGACGTGGTGCTGCATGCAAGCGGCCACCTGCATTGGGCCTGGACCGGCGAACATGCCGGAATGTCGCTCGTCTGGGCGCCACCGACGTCCTTTATCATCGACACGCTGGAGCGGCCGATGCCGGGCGAGCGCCTGGTCGGCGCCGTCGTGCATGACTTCAGCGACGCTGGCGTCGACAGCGAGATCGTCGCCGTTCCGGAGCTCGTCAACCACGTGCTCGATCCGATCGTCGAGCAGGTCTATCCGCTGGCGGCCAAGAAGAAGCAGACCCAAGTGGAGGCGGCGCAATGAGCGTGCTTTCACTTCGCGGCGTCACCAAGTCCTATGGCGGCAACGCCATCCTCAAGGGCGTCAGCCTGGAAGCAGAAGCGGGCGAGTTCATCGCGCTCGTCGGGCCCTCCGGCTGCGGCAAGAGCACGCTGTTGCGCATCGTTGCCGGACTCGATCACGGCGATACCGGCGAAATCGTCATCGGCGGCCGCAGCGTCGCACGCACGGCGGCCGCCGATCGCAACGTCGCAATGGTCTTCCAGTCCTATGCCCTCTATCCGCATCTGACGGCGGGCCAGAACATCGCCGTGCCGCTTGCCATGCGGCGGTTGACGGCGGCGCAGCGCCTGCCCGTCATCGGCAATCTTCTGCCGGGGCAAAAGCAGATCCGCACTGACATCCAGCGCCAGGTCAAGGACATGGCGCTGGCCCTGAAGATCGATCATCTGCTCGACCGCAAGCCGGGCCAGATGTCCGGCGGCCAGCGCCAGCGCGTGGCGCTGGCCCGTGCCATGGTGCGCCGTCCGGCAGTCTTCCTGATGGACGAGCCGCTTTCCAATCTCGACGCCAACCTGCGGGTCCACGCCCGCGGCGAGATCGTCGATCTACATCGCCGCGCCGGCGTGCCGACGCTCTACGTCACCCACGACCAGTCGGAGGCGCTGTCGATGGCAGACCGGGTAGCGGTGATGATTGGCGGCAATCTGTTGCAATTGGCGGGCCCGAAGGAGATCTACGACGACCCCTCCCACATCGAGGTTGCCCGTTTCCTCGGCCAGCCGAAGATCAACGTGCTTGCGACCCGCACCGATGCGGCCGGCATCGTCCGTTTCGGCGATCTCGTGCTGCTGGCGGAACGGGGGCAGGCCCCGGATGCAGACGTACAGCTCGCGGTTCGCCCGGAATTCGTCCGCTTCCATGCGGTGAGCGCAAGCCGCCTGACGGCACGCATCGAGCGCATGGAATTCCTCGGCTCGGAGGTGATCTTGCACGCCCGCCTCGACGCGATCGGCGAGATCATGACCTCGAAATCGACCCCCTCCGAGGCCGCCTCGCTCAGCCTCGGCCAGCCGGTCGAGGTCGAGATCATGCCCGAGCGTGCGATGCTCTTCGACCGGGAAGGCGCACGCCTCCAGGCCGGGCCGGTTGCGATTGCCCCCACGTTGGAGAAGATCCATGGCTAGCGTCGCGACCTTCGAAACCGCGATCGCAGAGCCTGCGGTTCGCGAGGCCCGTATCGCCTGGTTGCTGGCGCTGCCGGCAATCGCTCTGCTTTTCCTCTTCATCCTCTTGCCGACGCTGGCGGTGATCGTGCTCGGTTTCACCGACTACGAACTCGGCTACGGCAGCTTCCGCTTCGTTGGCTTCGAGAACTATGCCGAGCTCTTTTCTGACCGCACCTTCCGCCGCTCGCTCTGGAACACCGCCGTCTACACGGTGATTGTGACGCCGGTCTCGATCGTGCTGGCGCTGGCGATCGCCATGCTGATCGAGGCTGAAACCAAGGGCAGGGCCTTCTTCCGCACGGTCTATTTCCTGCCGGTTGCCTCGCTGCTCGTGGCCATGGCAACCGTCTGGCAGTTCCTCTTCCATCCGACAATCGGCCCGATCAATACCTTCCTCGCGCTCTTCGGCATAACCGGCCCCAACTGGCTCGGCGCCTCCGGCACGGTGCTTTACGGGCTGTCGATCATCGGCATCTGGCAGTCGGTCGGCTTCAACATGGTGCTGTTTCTCGCCGGCCTCACCGCCATCCCGCGTGAACTCTATGCGGCGGCCGAGGTCGATGGAGCGAAATCCTGGCTCGACCGTTTCCGGCTGGTAACCTGGCCGATGCTCGGGCCGACGACGCTGTTTGTCACCACCATCAGCATCATCAATTCGGTGAAGGTGTTCGAGACGGTGAAGACGCTGACCGAGGGCGGTCCGAACAAGGCATCGGAAGTGCTGCTTTTCACCATCTACCAGGAAGGCTTCGTCTACCTGCGCGTCGGTTACGCCTCGGCGATGACCGTCGTCTTCCTCGCGATCCTCGTCGTCCTGATGTTCCTGCAGTATCGCGTGCTTGACCGGAAGGTGCATTACGCATGACCAACGCTCTCTCCGTCGCCCGCATCATCCGTCTCGCGGTGCTTTCGTTTGGCGCGCTCCTCTTCCTTGCGCCCTACATCTTCATGATCTCGACCGCCGGCAAGCCGCAGAGCGAGATCTTCACCTCGTCGCTGTCGCTGATCCCTCAGCAGTGGTCCTACATCGAGAACTTTTCCAAGGCGCTGTCGCGGGTATCGATGACGACGCTGCTCTTCAACGGCGTCGTCGTCTGCGCGCTGATCTTCGCCATCCAGATCGTCGTCGCCATCCCCTGCGCCTATGCCATGGCGAAGCTGAAGTTCCGTGCCGCCCGCACCATGATGGTTCTCGTCATGCTCGGCCTGCTGGTCCCGATCCATGCGACGGCGCTGCCCATTTACGTGGCCTTCGACAAGCTTTCGGTGCTGAACAGCTACACAGCACTCGTGGCGCCGTTCTCGATCTCGGTTTTTGCGATCTTCCTGTTCCTGCAGTTCTTCCGCGCCATGCCCGACGACCTGATCCACGCGGCAAGGCTCGACGGTATGTCGGAAGCCGGCATCGTCGCCCGCGTCATCGTGCCGAACGCCTGGCCGGCGATCACGGCCTTTGCGATCTTCTCGGTGGTTGCCCACTGGAACGATCTCTTCTGGCCGCTGATCGTCGTCACCAACCAGGACTATGCCACCCCGCCGCTCGGTCTGCTCTATTTCCGCGCCGCAGAAGCCGGCGACGACTACGGCGCACTGATGGCGGCCACCCTCATCATCACCCTTCCCCTCGTGACCGCATTTCTGCTGGCGCAGAAGCGCTTCGTCGAGGGCATCACCATGACCGGTCTCAAAGGCTGAACGGTCCAACCTGGAGCGCAACCCATGAAACATCTGAGACAGCTTTTCACCGCGGCTGCCGCATCGCTGATGCTTGCCGCACCCGCTTATGCCGAGACCCAGCTTACGGTCCACTATCCGATGCCGGGCTTCTTCAAGGACGTGATGGACACGATCTCGAAGAAGTTCATGGAAGAAAATCCCGACATCAAGATCACCTTCGCCAACCCGTCGGCGACCTATGAGGAAGGCATCCAGACGATCATGCGTCAGGCCGGAACCGCCGAGATGCCCGATCTCACCTTCATCGGCCTCAACCGCCTGCGCATGGTCAACGAACGCGACATCCCTGTCGATCTCGGCCCGTTCATTGCCAAAGACGGCAACATGGCCGAGCAGGGCTTTTCCGAAAACATCCTGAAGCTCGCCCAGGTGGGCGGCAAGCAGGTGGGCCTCGCCTTCGCCACCTCCAACCCGATCATGTATTACAACGCCGATCTGGTGCGCAAAGCCGGCGGCGATCCGGAAAACCCGCCAAAGACCTGGGATGAGGTCATCGCGCTCGGGGCGAAGATCAAGGCGCTCGGCGACGGCAACGAAGGCATCGACTTCCGCTGGCAGGGTGACGACTGGATGTTCTCGGCCCTGCTTTTCGGCGCCGGTGGCGACATGCTGAGTGCGGACGAAAGCAAGGTGACCTTCAATGGCCCCGAGGGCCAGAAGGTCGTCGAGGTGCTCGACCGCATGGTCAAGGAAGGCGGCCTGCCGGTTCTGACCAAGCAGGCCGGCGAGCAGGCCTTCGTCGCCGGCAAGATCGGCTTTGCCTTCCAGACGACCGGCGCGCTGCGCAACACCATCAAGAATGTCGGTGACAAGTTCGACCTGCGCACCGCCCATATCCCGTTGATCGATCCTGAAAGCGGCAAGCTGCCGACCGGCGGCAATGCCGTCGTCATCTTGACCCGCGATGCTGAAAAGCAGGAAGCCGCCTGGAAGTTCGCGAAATTCGCCGCCGGTCCCTATGGCGCCTCGGTCGTCGTTCCGGGCACCGGCTACGTGCCGAACAACGAGCTTGCCGCCAAGTCGCCGGAGTATCTCGCCAACTTCTACAAGGAAAACCCGCTGTTTCGTGCCGGTCTCGAGCAGATGCCGCGCATGCGCCCCTGGTATGCCTTCCCGGGCGGCAACGGCGTGAAGGTGACGCAGACGATCGTCGAGAACCTGTCGCGCATCGTCGAGCAGACGGCCACCCCGAAGGAAGCTCTGGACGAGGCTGCCGCCGAAGTCGAAAGCCTGCTGCCGCGCAGCTGACTTTCCGATCCCGTTCATGGTGATCACCGATGCCGCCCCGGAGGCAACTCCGCGGGCGGCGTTTCCACGCCGGACAGTTCGGGCAAACGGGACGGGGTCAGTTCGCGACCACGCGGCCTCAAAGGGCTAGAGACGCCGCACGGTCCCGCCGGGGTAAAGCCGGGATTCGAGGATCAGATGACGGCAACCCGATGCATTCTCGGCCATGTCGAGCAAAAGGGCGGCGGCAGCGAGCCCCATGTCGCCATCGGGCATCGAGATCGTCGTGAGCGTCGGGCTCATCAGCCGGCCAAGCGCAATGCCGTCGAAACCGGCGACCGAGACGTCGTTGGGCACGGCAAGCTCCTCGCGGCGTAGCGCCGCAATCACTCCAAGCGCAAGCAGGTCGTTGGAGGCGATGATCGCCGTCGGTCGATGGACTGCGATGACGGTACCGAGATCGAGATTTTCATAGCCGTCGACGAAGGGGATCTCGACGGCCTCCATCGGCGTGACGCCGGCGTCCTGCATGGCTGCCATGTAACCCTCATAGCGCAGGCGCGCCCGGTCGGACGAATGGAAGTGGCCCGACACGACGACGATGCGGCGATGGCCATTTGCCAGAATATGGCGCGTCAGTTCGTATCCTGCGCGATAGTTGTCGACCGTGACGGCAGCGGCAAAGCGGGCGACTGGCCGGTTGTTCAAAAGCACGGTCGGCGGCAGTGCCGCCGAAAGCGCCTCGCTGGTGCGGGCGTCGCAGAGCGTCAGGATAAGGCCGGTCGGGCGTTGTTCAAGCAGCGAGCGCACGGCGCGGGCTTCGAACTGAGGGTCGTAGTTGGACTGGGCGATCAGCACGCCGTGGCTTGCCGCCTGCAGCCGGTGCTGGATGCCGGCAAGCGAGGCTGCAAAAACCGGGTTGGTGACGCTTGGCACCAGCACGCCGACCACTGGCTGGCTACGGCTCGCGGCGCGGCCCGCAGCAGGCGGTGGTCGGTAACCGAGTTCGGCGGCGGCCCGGCGCACGCGCCGCACCATCTCGTCGCTGACCGGGCCTTCGCCGTTCAGCACACGCGAGACGGTCGCCAGTGAGCAGCCGGCATGAAAGGCGATCTGTTGAAGGGTAGCCATGGAGGCCCTCTAGCCGATCCCCGTGACAGGAGATTGAAGCAATTTATCGCCAATCCGATTGGTAGGCATGAATTATTATTCATGCGATGAATTATATTGACACCAGCTGAGTCCGCCGCTTTAATCGTGACTGTCGGAAGTCGAGGAGGAGTTCCGGCGAACTCATACATTCAGCGGCCGCAGTCAGGCGGCCCATCGGTTTTTTGGGAGGGGCTTCGGCCTCGAGGAGGACGCGTGCGCAAATTTCTCAGCACGACCGCTCTGGCGGTCATTGCAGCTTCATTCTGGGCTGGCTCGGCCAGCGCCGAAACGGCGAACCCGTTTCGCTGCCAGCCCGGCGAAAAATACGTCATGAACGTCATGGTCTCGGGCGTCGAATACTGGTTCCCGGTCTATGAGATGTTCAAGCAGGCCGGCCAGCAGTTCGGCTGCGAGACCGAATATACCGGCACGCCGGAATATGACGTCAACAAGCAGATCGCCACCTTTGACCAGGCGCTCGCCCAGAACCCGGCCGGCATCCTGGTGCATCCGATGAACTCCGATCCGTTCATCGAGCCGATCAACCGGGCGATCGATCAGGGCACGGCGGTCGTGACCTTCGCGGCGGACTCGCCGCTGTCGAAGCGCGTCTCCTTCATCACCTCGGACAATTCGCGCGAGGGTACCTATGCCGCCGACGCGATCGCCGAGAAGATGGGCGGCAAGGGTGAATATGCCGTGCTCGAAAACCCGGGCCAGGACAATCACGACAAGCGCATCACCGCCTTCGTCAACCGCATGGGGGAAAAGTGGCCTGAGATGAAGCTAGTCGGCCGCGCCGCCTCCAACCAGGATCCGAACAAGGCCTATCAGGGCCTGATGAGCATCATCCAGGCCAATCCGAACCTCGGCGCCGTCTTCATGCCGGAAGCCAACTCCGCAATCGGTGCTGCCCAGGCGAGCAAGGAAAGCGGCGGCAAGGTGCTGGTCATGTGCGCCGACGTCAACGCCAACATCCTTGACATGATCAAGGCCGGCGAGGTCTTCGGCTCGATCAACCCGAACCAGGGCATGCAGGGCTATATGGGCTTCATGCTGCTTTGGCTCGCCACGCATCCGGAGCTGATCGACCCGATGAACGACGCGAGGCGCTCGGGCTTCAACCCGATGAGCATCCCCGTCGTCGACAATGGCCTTTCCATTGTGACCGCCGAAAATGCTGATGACTTCTACTGGGACAAGTACCTGAAGCGTCGTGGTACCAAGGGGATCGACGAGTAAGGATGCGACTTGGCTGCCCGGTGTGTGTCGGGCAGCCAGTGATGCGGGTGGAGGACGGCATGGCAGCACAACCGGTTCTGGAGGTCCGGCGCGTCACCAAGCATTTCGGTGCGGTGAAGGCGTTGACCGAGGTGGACTTTCAGCTTGAACGGGGAGAAATCCACGCGCTCTGCGGTGAAAACGGCGCGGGCAAATCCACGCTGATGAACATCATTGCCGGCGTGCTGCAGCCGAACGACGGCGAGGTGCTGGTCGACGGCGCGGCTGTCAAAATCGGTTCGCCGGCGATCGCCCAGACACTCGGCATCGGTCTCGTCCACCAGGAAATCGCGCTCTGCCCGGATGCGACGGTGGCGGAAAACATGTTCATGGCCGCCACCAACCGCCGCCGCTCGCCGCTGATGAACTACGGCGCGCTGGAGCGGGAAGCTCAAGGTGTGATGAACCGGCTGGCGCCGATCGACGTGCGCCGCAAGGTCGCCGACCTCGCCATTTCCAGCCAGCAGCTCGTCGAGATCGCCAAGGCGCTGACGCTCGACTGCCGCGTTCTGATCCTTGACGAGCCGACCGCGGCGCTGACGGAAGCGGAAGCGCAGGCGCTGTTCGGCATTATCCGCGACCTCAAGGCCGCGGGCATCTCCATCATCTACATCAGCCATCGCATGGCAGAGATCTTTTCGCTCTGCGACCGCGTGACGGTGTTCCGCGACGGTCGCCATGTGGTGACCGAAAAGATCGCCGACGTGACGCCCGACGAAGTCGTGCGACGTATGGTTGGCCGCGAGATCAACCAGCTTTATCCGCCGAAGCAGGCGCCGGAAGCGCGCTCGGGCGAGACCATTCTTTCGGTGCGCAGCTTGAGTGACGACGACCGCATCGACGCCGTTTCCTTCGATCTGAAGCGCGGTGAAATCCTCGGAATCGGCGGCCTGATCGGCTCGGGCCGCACCGAGATCGCCGAAGCGATCTGCGGTCTCAGGGGCAAGTCGAAGGGCGAGATTGCGCTGCGCGGAAAGGTCCAGCGCATCGGCAACTACCGCGATGCCGTCGATGCCGGCATCGTCTACCTCTCGGAGGATCGCAAGGGGTCCGGCGTGTTCGTCGACCTCTCGATCGCCCAGAATATTTCCGTGCTCGACCTGAAGACGCTGACCGGGCGGCTCGGACTATTGAATTCCAGGGCGGAAGCCGATCTTGCCCGCGATTTCGTTCGCCGGCTCGGCGTGCGCATGGGCGGCATCGACATGCCGGTCTCGTCGCTTTCGGGCGGCAATCAGCAGAAGGTGGCGATCGCCAAGCAGCTGGCCGTCCGGCCGCAGGTGATCCTGATGGACGAGCCGACGCGCGGCATCGATGTCGGCGCCAAGTCCGAAATCCACCGGCTGCTGCGCGAGCTGGCAGAAACCGGTATCGGCATCGTGGTGATCTCGTCGGAACTGCCGGAACTGCTCGGGCTCTGCGACCGGGTGCTGGTCGTGCGGGAAGGGGCGATCGCCGGTGAACTTAACGACAGTGACATGAGCGAGGAGGCGGTGATCCGCCTGGCGTCCGGCGTGACGCCGGCGGACGGGGCTGGCCGGACGGTCGATCATGTCGTCTGAAAGAACAGAAAGAGCCGGGGAGGCGGAAATGGTTGTGGATACGATGGTTGCAACCGGGAGGCAGGCGCCGGCCTGGAAACGCATCGGCACGATGCGCGAGGCGGGGCTGATCGCGATCATCCTGGCGCTTGGCATCGTCATGAGTTTTGCCTCGCCGCATTTTCTCACCTTCGGCAACATGCGCGCCATGCTGATGAGCTTCTCGGTCGAAGGCATCGTCGTCGTCGGCATGACGATCCTGTTGATCGTCGGCGGCATCGACCTTGCGGTCGGCTCGGTCGTCTGCTTCGCCATGGTGCTGGCCGGCTCGCTGTTCCTCGCCGGCGTCGATCCCTGGACGGCCTCGCTGGTCGGCATCCTCGCCAGCAGCCTGATCGGCATGATCATGGGCTTCTTCGTCACCGTCGTCGGGCTCAACCATTTCATCACGTCGCTGGCGGCCATGGTGATCGTGCGTGGCCTTTGCCTCGTCATCACCAAGGGCACGCCGCTGTCGCTCTTCACGCTGCCGGCGTCCTTCAAGGCGGTGGGGCAGGGCACCTTCCACGGCGTCCCCTATGTCATCCTGATCTTCGTTGCCGTTGTCATTCTGTTTGACTTCCTGCTGCGCCGCGCGACCGCCTTCCGCAAGGTGTTTTATACCGGCAGCAACGAGAAGGCGGCGCTCTACTCGGGCATAAAGACCAAGCAGGTGAAGTTCTGGGTGACGGTGCTCTGCTCGACGCTCGCCGGTGTCGCCGGCGTCATCTACATGTCGCGCTTCGGCGCGGCGACACCGACCTTCGGTGTCGGCATGGAGCTCAACATCATCGCGGCGGCCGTCATCGGCGGCGCCTCGCTCAACGGCGGCTCCGGCACGATCCTCGGCGCCATTCTCGGGATCGCGCTGCTTTCGGTCGTCACCAGTTCGCTCATCTTGCTCGACGTGTCCGTCTATTGGCAGGACATGATCAAGGGGTGCATTCTGCTTGCCGCTGTTTCCATCGACCACTTGCTACACAAGCGGAAGGCCGTCTGACCATGCCGATTGCCAAACCCACCTTGTCCCCGGTTTCCAGCGCACGCGAAGAGCTTGTCGTCGCAAGGCAGATGCACCAGGCCCTGGTCCTGCATTTCCTCGAAGGGCTGACCCAGTCGCAGATCGCCGATCGGCTCGGCATCTCGCAGCCGACGGTCAACCGGCTGATCAAGCGCGGCCGCCAGCTCGGCCTGGTTGAGATCAAGATCAAGTCGCCGATCGAGCCATTGGTCGACATGGAAGAGCAGTTGCTGGCGATCGGCGGCATCCGCCGCGCGATCGTCGTGCCGACGGTTTCAGACAACCAGCAGACGGCATTGCAGGCGGTCGGCGAAGCGGCGGCCCGGCTGCTCATCGAAGAGATCGGCGACGGCGACACCATCTGCATCACCGGCGGCAAGGGCGTCAGCGCCGTCGTCGCCGGCCTGCAGGCGCCGCGCCGCTTCGATGTCGAAGTGATCCCGGCGACCGGCTGCGTGCAGGGCAAGCACTATACCGACGTCAACCACGTTTCGACATTGATGGCCGATCGGCTCGGTGGCCGCTCCTTTCAGATCCACGCGCCGCTCTTTGCCGATAGTGCTGCCGAACGGGCGATGCTGATCAACATGCGCTCGGTCGCCGATGTCTTCCAAAGGGCGCGAGAGGCCAAGGTGGCAGTCGTCGGCATCGGTTCGATCCTGTCGGACGACTCCAGTTACTACGACCTGCACCCATCCTCGAGCACCGACCGGGCAGCGATCGAACGCTCGGGCGCAAGCTGCGAACTGCTCGCCCACCTGCTCGATGAGAAGGGTCAGGTCTGCGACTACAGCCTCAACCGGTCGCTGGTGTCGCTGACACTTGAGGAATTCGCCTCGATCCCGACGAAGATCGGGGTGGCGAGCGGGCCGAACAAGGCTGGACCGATCCTCAGCGTCATGCGGGGGCACCACCTCGACACGCTGGTGACGGACGAGGCGACCGGCGAGCGGGTGCTCGCCATGGCAAGTGAAAAGGGACTTCTGGCATGAGCGGGGATCAATTGACGCGGGAGATCGGCCGATCGGGCGTGAAGGCTTCGGCTGTCGGGCTCGGCACCTGGGCGATCGGCGGCTGGATGTGGGGCGGCACCGACGAGAAGGAATCGATCGCCGCGATCCAGGCCTCGCTCGACGCCGGCGTGACGCTGATCGACACGGCGCCGGCCTATGGCCTCGGACGCTCCGAAGAGATCGTCGGCAAGGCGCTTGCCGGGCGGCGCGACAAGGCGGTCATCGCCACCAAATGCGGGCTCGTCTGGCACACGGACAAGGGACGGCACTTCTTCGACCAGGACGGCAGGCCGGTGCATCGCTACCTCGGCCGCGATGCCATCCATCATGAGATCGAGCAGAGCCTGAAGCGGCTCGGCACCGACTATATCGACCTCTACATCACCCATTGGCAGGATCCGACGACGCCGATCGAGGAGACGGTTGCAGCGCTCGAAGAGCTGCGCCGGGCCGGCAAGATCCGGGCGATCGGCGCCAGCAATGTCGGCCGTGGCGAACTGGAAGAGTACATTGCCATTGGCGGGCTAGACGCGATCCAGGAACGCTTCAGCATGATCGACCGCGAGATCGAGGCGGATCTATTGCCGCAGACGCGTCGCAACGGCGTGGCGACGCTCAGCTATTCCTCGCTGGCGCTCGGGCTTTTGTCCGGCGGCATCGGCCCGGAGCGGGTATTCTCCGGTGACGACCAGCGGCGCGACAACCCGCGCTTCTCCGTCGGCAACCGCGAGAAGGTTGCGGCCTTTGCCAAGACGATCCGGCCGATCGCCGAAAAACATGGCGCGACGATTGCTGAGATCGTCATCGCCTGGACGCTTGCCCAGGAGGGCGTGACCTTTGCCCTTTGTGGCGCGCGCAATGCGGCCCAGGCGCTCGACAATGCAAGGGCGGGGACGATCCGGCTCGACGAACACGACCTTAAGGGGATCGACGCGGCGATCGCGGCGAAACTCGTCAACATGGACAGCTAACGGACTGCCATCATGAACCGTGAAGAGATTTTCAACGGGCTCGCGGAGAGCCCGAAGGTGGACGTGTGCGTCCTCGGCGGCGGCATCAACGGCCTCAGCGTCTTTCGCGAACTGGCGCTGCAGGGGGTGAACGTGCTGCTCGTCGACAAGCACGACTACTGTTCGGGCGCGAGTGCGGCACTCTCGCGCATGGTGCATGGCGGCCTGCGTTATCTCGAAAACGGCGAGTTCAGCCTGGTCAGGGAATCGCTGGTCGAGCGCGACCGGCTGCTGAAGAACGCGCCGCACTACGTGGCGCCGTTGCCGACGACGGTGCCGATTTTTGACCTGTTTTCGGGGCTTGCCAACGGCGCTGTTCGCTTCCTTGGTCTGACGCGCCGTCCGAGCCGCCGTGGCGCCGTGGCGGTCAAGATGGGCCTCGGCATCTATGACTTCCTGACGCGCAAACGCGCGCTGATGCCACGCCATGCCTTTCGCGGTCGTCGGGCCACGCTCTCCCGTTGGCCGGCGCTCAACCCTCAGATCAAGAGTTCTGCCACCTACTATGACGCTTGGGTCAGCCAGCCGGAACGCCTCGGCGTCGAGCTTCTGAAGGACGGGCTTGCCGCAGGCGCGCACGCCCTTGCCCTCAACTATTCAGACGTCACGCGCGTCGCGCCTGGACGGTACGAACTGAAAGACCAGGTGACGGGCGCCGTTGCCGAGATCGAGCCCACGCTCATCGTCAACGCCACCGGTGGCTGGATCGACATCGCCAATGGCGCGCTGTTTCCCCGGGCGCCGAAGCCGGCGCCGCTGATGGGCGGCACCAAGGGATCTCACCTCATCATCGACAATGCGGCGCTGATGCAGGCACTCGACGGCCACATGATCTATTACGAGAACGAGGATGGCCGCATCTGCATCCTCTTTCCCTATCTCGGCAAGGTGCTCGTGGGCTCCACCGATATCCGCGTCGACGACCCCGAGACGGTGCGCTGCGAACCGGACGAGCGCGACTACATCCTGCAGTCGCTCGCCTTCGTGTTGCCGGATATCCGGATCCGGCCAGAGGAGATCGTCTTTCAGTTCTCGGGCGTGCGACCGCTGCCGGCAAGCGAGGACAGCTTTACCGGCCGCATTCCGCGCGATCATTTCTGCACCTTCGTGGAGGGGGGCGAGAATGAGTCGCCGGTACTGTGCATGATCGGCGGCAAGTGGACGACGTTTCGTTCCTTCGGCGAACTGGCGGCCGATCTCGCCCTCAATCGCCTCGGCCGGCCGCGCCTGGTGTCGACCGGCGACCGCGCCATCGGTGGCGGGCAACATTTTCCTTCGGACCGCCAGGCATGGATCCACGACGTCGCAGCCGCGACCGGTCTTTCGAGGGGGCGCATGCACACGCTTTTCTCGCGTTACGGCACCCACGCGTCGCTGATGGCCGATTTCATCGCCGCCGGCCCCGACGAGGTCTTGCCCCATCCCGGCTACTCGACGCGCGAACTGCGGTTCCTGATCCGCAACGAAGCCGTCGAACATCTCGACGATCTGCTCTTGCGTCGTACCACGCTCGCGATCACAGGCGAACTGTCGCTCGATATGGCCGATGCGGTGTTGGCCCTGCTCGCGGTCGAGAGGCACTGGCAGCCGGCCCGCGTCGCCGCAGAGCGTAAGCGTTTTCTTACCATCCTTGCCGAACGCCACGGCGTCGACGAGGAAACCCTTTCCGCACGGAACGAACAAAGGAGTGCACTATGCGAAACAACAGCAAGGTCCGGATGAACCGTCTCTTCGGTGGTGGACGTTGCCTCGATGTCGCGATCGATCACGGCGTTTGCAACGAACCGTCCTTCCTGAACGGTCTCGAAGACATGTCATCCGTAGTCAAGGCACTGGTCGCCGCCGGTCCGGACGCGATCCAGATGAACTACGGCCAGGCGGATCTGTTGCAGGACCTGCCCGGCAAGGACAAGCCGGCGCTCGTCATGCGCCTCGACATGGGCAACCCGTACAATCGCATCCGCCACCGGCACATGTGGGCGATGCTGCAGAACGAGGCCGAACCGCTGATCGGCGCTTTGGCGATGGACGCGGCCTGCGTCGTCGTCAATCTCTTCATGCTGCCGGACGAGCCCGATCTCTTCCGCCAATGCGTCGCCAATATCTCGCGGGTGCGGGCCGATTGCGACAAGTACGGCATGCCGCTGATGATCGAGCCCCTGGTGATGCAGCCTGTCACCGAGCATGGCGGCTACATGGTCGATGGCGATGCCGAGAAGATCGTGACCCTGACCCGACTGGCGCGCGAGATGGGCGCCGATATCGTCAAGGCGGACCCGACAACGAACGCGGAGGATTTCCACAGGGTTGTCGAAGCGGCGCGTTGCCCGGTTCTCGTGCGTGGCGGCGGCAAGGAGGATCTGCGCAATGTTTTCGACAAATCGGCGGCCTTGATGCGCCAGGGCGCAATGGGCATGGTCTATGGCCGCAACATCTACCAGCATGCCAATCCGAGCGCCGTTGTGCGCGGCCTGATGGCGATCATCCACGAGGATGCCGGCGGCGAGGAAGCCTACGCGCTTTACCAGCGCGGTTGAGCATGGCTGGATTGGCGTCGCGCCTCAAGGCGCGATGTCGCTTATGACAGGGTGGAGCGCGACGCCGTCGAGGACTGCGGCTGCACTTTGGCCGAAAAGGATAGAACCTTGGGAGGGGTTCGCGCATGGGAGAGTATCTGCTCGGGATCGACGCAGGCAACACCGTGATCAAGGCGGTGATTTTCGATCGAAGAGGAAACGAGGTCGCCATGGCCTCCGAGGAGGGACATAGCCATGTTCCGACGCCGGGCCATGTCGAGCGGGGGCTCGGTGAACTCTGGAGCCACGCGAAGGTGGTGATCCGCACCTGCATCGAGCGCGCGGGTATTCGCGCCGACGAGATCGCGGCGATCGGTTGCGCCGGCCACGGCAATGGCCTTTATGCGCTCGATCGCGCCGGCGAACCCTTGCTTGGCATCCAGTCGCTCGACACGCGCGCCGCCGGCCTCGTGGAGGAATGGCAGGCGCAAGGCGTGGGCGAGCAGACCTATGCGATTGCCGGGCAGAAGCCTTGGGCATCGCAGACGCCGACGCTGCTTGCCTGGCTCAAGCGCTATCGTCCGGACCTCTTTGCAAAGATCGGGACCGTATTCCTGTGCAAGGATTTTGTCGTCAACCGGCTGACCGGTGCGCGCGTCAGCGACGTTTCCGACATGAGTGGGGCGGGCCTGATCGATGTCGCCGGCCGCCGCTATGATCGCAATTTGATGCAGGCCTATGGCCTGGCGGAATGCATGGCGATCTTGCCCGCGCTTGCGGAAAGCGATGAAATCGTCGGCAGGGTCACCGAGGAGGCTGCGGCGCAGACGGGGCTTGCAGCCGGAACGCCTGTTGTCGGTGGCCTTTTCGATGTGGTCGCTTCGGCGATCGGCTCGGGTGTGACAAAGACGGGAGCGGCCTCGATCATTGCGGGCACCTGGAGCATCAACCAGGTGATCATCGATCAGCCCGACCTCGCCAATCCAATCTTCATGTTCTCGACCTTTGATCGAAATCGCTACATGGCGATCGAGGCGAGCGCGACCTCGGCGGCCAACCTCGAATGGCTGGTGCGCGAACTCTTTCCGCACGACGGCAAGGATGGTCGCTCGCCTTTCGATATTTGCTGCCAGTTGGCGGCCGAGATCAAGCCGGCGGCTAACGACCCGCTCTATCACCCGTTCCTCTACGGAGCGCAACAGGATGGCAGTGCGCGCGCCGGGTTCTACGGCATCGCCGGCTGGCACACCAAGGGCCACCTGGTGCGCGCCTTGCTGGAAGGCGTCGCCTTCGGTCATCGCCAGCATATCGCAGCGATGCGCGCTGCAGGCGCCGGTTTCGACGAAGCGGTGCTGTCGGGTGGCGGATCGCGCAGCCTGGTCTGGCCACAGATCTTCGCCGATGTCTTGAATGTGCCGGTGACGGTCGCTCGGTCGCGGGAAACCGGCGCGCTCGGCGCGGCGATCACCGCCGGTGTCGGCGTCGGGCTCTTTGCCGACGTATCTGCCGGAGCTGCCGCAATGGTGCGAACGGACCGGCACTATCGGCCGAATGCCGCGCTCGGTGCACATTACACCCGACGATACGACCTCTATTGTGAAATTGTCGCGGCGTTGACACCGATCTGGCGCCGACTTGCAACGCCCGACCATCTGGCGACGGAGGCGGCCGCCTAGCCGTCCGCCTACCGGATGAACGAGGTTTCCGTGAGCCCGCAAAACCGGATGCGGCCGCGGGCGATCCGCGATTGTTGCAGCGCCGCCGAGAGGGCGGCGCCGCTGTGCACGTGAGCGTATCGCGCTCAGAAGCGCATGTTGACGCCCGCCTTGATGACGTGGCTGTTGATGTCCTTTTCGCTCGAACCCGAAGCGGTGCTGGTGCGGACATCCGGCGTCATGATGTAATTGTACTCGATCTTGGCCGAGAGACCGCCGGCGAACGCCTGTTCGACGCCGGCACCAAGGAGGTAGCCGCCCTTGAAGTCGACATCGTTCTTCACGTCGCCGCCCTTCTTGTAGTTGGTCATGGCATAGCCGGCCGTGCCGTAGACGAGCGTCTGGTCGAAGGTGAGGCCGGCTTTCGGCCTGGACGCCGAGTGCGACGCCGTTGCGGTCAGCGAAGGGATTGGGGCTGCCGCTGAAACCTAGGCCGCCATGGGCACCGACATAGGCACCGCTCCAGCTGAAGGCAGGCTGATCCTGATAATCGGGCGCGGAAAAATCCGCGGCCCGGGACGGCTGGGCACCGAGGACGGCGAGGAGAGTGAGACTGAACCAGATGGGGCGGTTGTGGACTTGCCGCATGACATTGCTCCGTGGATGGGACAGGCGCCGGTCGGCGCTTGCTTCCTCTGACCGCGGTTCGCGCACGAAGTGTGCGGCCATGGGCTTTGGAAGCTACGGGGCATTTGCCGGTTGGACGGATTGCGCCAACATTGCACAAATCAATCAAGCTGCTGATTTTATTGTCCGCGGCGGGAACTCCTGGTGCTGGAGACGCTGGCGCGCAGACAGGGGGCACGGTGCAACGCTCGACGCTTGCCGCGCGCTGTCAGAACGATCACCGGAATGCCCGATTTCAGCGCGCGCACCCGCGGGATCAACGACAGTCCGTCTCCGTCAGGCAATTGCCGGTCAAGGATGATGCCGTCGTGAACGTGGTTTGCGAGGGCGGCCAAAGCGTGGTCGAGCGATGGCGCATGGTCCAGGATCATGTCGTAGCGACCAGGGGCTGCCCTGAGGGCTGCCGCCATTTCCAGTTCGTCCTCGACAAGGAGCAGGCGCATTGAAGATCTCCGAATCCGATGGGCGTGTGCGCCACGTCTGGTCGACCACGATTGCAGCAACGTTGCGGCGTGCGGCAGCGCGACAGGCGACGGTTTATCGGGACACTGAATGACGGCGCAATGCGGCTCGCAGAGGCTTTACCGTATTCCCCGTCAACGCTGCAGCCTTCGCCGCGAATGGGTCGAGCCGTAAAGTCCTCAAAAAACAGCCATCATCTGCTGGAACGCGTCATAGGCGGCGAGCACGGTTTGCATCTGCGCGGTGTGGCCGGCGACGAAGGCGGCGCCGTAGATCGTCTCATCGGGATACTCTGTGATCAGCGTCAGCGGCGCCACATGGCGCTCGTCGCATGAGATCATGCAGGCAAAGCCGTTGACCATGCGAAGGCCGATCTCGCCGGCATAGGTTTCACAGGAGGCGATCTGGCGGCTGTTGAAAGCGAGCAGTTCCGGGACCGCCTGGAGCCGCCCGGTGACCGCTTCGAGCAGGTGTTCGGCCCGGCCCTCCCATCCGGCGTGATGGCGCAAGATCAGGAGGAAACCTTTCGGCAGCGTCCACGTCGCAAAGCCGCGTGGCACATAGCCGGACAAGGGGCGGGTCCATTCGTGCGCAGGATAGCCGTGGAGGTTAAGGTGCAACTGCGCACCGCTTAGCCGCTCGGCCTGCAGGCGGATCTCACGCTCGTGAAGTGCTGCGCCGGTGCGGTATTCGAGGTCGTCGCCCAAGGCCGTATAGCGGGCGGCGTGGTGCATGTGCGCAGGATTGTCGGCCCTTAGCCGCTGGTGCACGGCATAGCCGTCGGGGTTTTCGAGTGGCGAAATGGTGAAATGGGCGCCCGGACGGGTGGCGAGCACCTGTGCAGCGCGAAGCGCCCCGACAATCCCACTTGTCTCGTTGGCGTGCTGGCCGCCACTGATCATGACGGCCGCGTCGGTTCCTTGTCTGTAACGGGCGCGCACCGTTCGACCGGCGCGCGATGTGGCCGTGAACGCATCGCCGTTGATTGCGGCCAGTTCGGCGTGGATCTGCGCCAGGGTCAGCGGCGCTTCGGCGGTCTGCAGGCGTTGCGGTGCAGCTTCGCTGTCGCTCTGTTGCAGCGGGCGCGTCTCGACGATGACGGCTGGGTCGCCGGCGGCAAGGGCAACCTCGGGCACGATCTGGCCGGGCTGCAGACCGCGGTCCCCGATTGGTCGGTCCGATCTCTTCTGGAATACTTCCAGCAGCGAAAAGTAGAATTCCTCGTGCAGCGCTTCGAGAAGGCTCACGGTCTCCTCGCCGACGGGCAGACGAAGGTCGGCTATCGGCAGGCCCACGCGGATGTTGAGCTCCTCGAAGTACGGCTCGCGATCGCCCCAGGCATGGTCGACGATCGCCCGCATGGCGCCGGCAAAAAGCTGTTCGTAGTCGGTTTCGAGATGGCCGTCGTGAAGGCTGCCGAAGCCGTCGACGCGGATCCAGCCGGTCGGCGATAGCTGGGTTTCACCGATGAAATCGGCGTGGATGCGGTTCGGCGCAAAAACGACGTGCTTTTCCTGACGCCCGTCGCTGAAGGTCAGCGCCACATCGTAGGTAAGGGCGGTGCTGCTGCCCCCTTTAAAGCGAATTTCGGCATCGCCGACCATCGCGGCGAGCGGATAGGCTTCGAGCAGGAAACGGTTCTGCGCTGCGTTCTCATGCTGCGGATAGCCGATGACAACAAGGCGAAGGTCCCGGCGGTCCACCTCTTCGAGGAAGAAGTGCAGCAGCGGCTTGTAGGCGCTGTGCAATCTTGCTTCGACGCCGAAGGCGGCGAGCCTCTCTTCCGCCGCCTTGCGGCTCGCGACATCGTTGAAAAGCCAGGCTTGAAGTTTCGTTCCGCGCGCCACTTCCCGGCCGTAGGTTACAAGCAGGTTGTCGAGCGTGCGTTCGAAGGTGGCAGCAAAAATCGTCGTCATTGCTAAGCCTTGCCGGGTGGAGCCTGTCAGAGGCGCCAGCACCGACGAGCCTCGCATTACCCGTTGGCCGAATCAATCCGCGAGAAGGCGGCAAGCACCGTACGCTCCGACTGCGTCAGGTAGGCCTCAAGCGATGCGGCAGCCTCTGCCGTCATGCCGGCCTCGAGCTTTTCGAGGATGGCTGCGTTGAGGTCGACATAGGGCGCGTGCAGCAGTTCGGGATCGGCCAGCAGGCCGAAGCTCAGGCGCAGTTCGGCGGCGATCTGGGCGTAAAACACGTTCAGCCGCTGGCTGTCGGCAAGATCGACGATCGCCGCGTGAAAGACCATGTTCTCGCTACCGACGGTCACCCAGTCCTTGGCGGCGCGAGCCGCCCGGGCGCGCCCGACGGCGGCGCGCATGCGCGCCACTGCCGGATGGTAAGGGTAGGCCTTGGCAAGCGCCTGGCATTCGATCATGCGTCGCACCCGGTAGATGTCGATGATCGAGGCCATGCTGGGTGTTGCGACGAAGACGCCGCGATTGGGCTCATGCCGAAGCAGGCCTTCCTTGGTCAGCAGACGGAATGCCTCGCGCAGCGAGTTGCGCGACACATCCAGGCCGGCGCTGAGTGCCGCTTCCGACAGGCGCTGCCCAGGCTTCAATTCGCCAGCGATCAGCTTGTCGCGGATCTCCTCCGCCAGCCGCGGCGCAAGCGCCGATGTGGTATCGTTTTCGACCATCAGAGCCCCTTGACCCGGGCGGGCATGAAACGCCGCGCCCCTGCGCATCGATATAGCGGTTTGCGCCCGCCGGAGCCATGAGCGGAGCGACGCAGCCTGTGGACTGAGGCACGCCGCATCACGCCAATGGTCCATCGGACGGACATGGAATGAGAAGTCCCGCAGCCGTCTCCTTATCGTTGAAGCGTGAAAAGAGGCAAGGGCGGTCGCAAATGTGGCCAGAACGTGCGCAGACATGGCCAGTTCGCGCTCTGGTACAAGCATTTTGCTCAACATTTAAGCAGATTGGTAGAACGATGCGTAAAATTGTTGAACAATCTTGACAGAATTGTGAAACGTGTCACCGTGGCATCCGTTAACGAATTCACACGGGCCGTCCTCGGAGACTTCAGAGAGGCGGTCCGCACAAAGGAGGGGTTCATGGAACAGTCAGCTATTTCATCCACGGGAGCCGTGCCGGTTGCACCGGCGCCGATGTCGGTCAAGTCGCGTCGTGCGGCATTGACCGCCGCGATCTTCCTGATGGCCACATCGGCCATCGGTCCGGGCTTCATCACCCAGACGGCGACATTCACCACCAAACTTGGCGCGGCCTTTGCCTTCGCGATCCTCGCCTCGATCCTGATCGACTTCGTCGTGCAGTTGAACATCTGGCGGATCGTGACGCTGACGAAGATGCGCGCCTCGGATCTCGCCAATGCGGCCATTCCAGGCTCCGGCTATCTGCTCGCCGTTCTCGTCATCGTCGGCGGCCTGTTCTTCAACATCGGCAATATCGGCGGCACCGGCCTTGGCGTGAACGCGATGATTGGCCTTGACCCGAAAATCGGCGGTGCGATCAGCGCGCTTCTCTCGATCGGGATTTTCCTGTCGAAGCGCGCCGGCATGGCGGTTGACCGCTTCATTATTCTTGCCGGCATCCTGATGATCGCGCTGACCGTCTACGTTGCCTTCGCCTCGGCTCCGCCGGTTGGCGATGCGCTGTTCCAGACGTTCCTGCCGTCCACCATCGATTTTGCCACCATCACCACCATCGTCGGCGGCACTGTTGGCGGCTACATCACCTATTCCGGCGCCCACCGCCTGCTCGACAAGGGCACGGTCGGCATCGAGAACCTCGGCGCGGTCAACCGCGCAGCGTTGACCGGCATCGCGGTCACCGGCGTCATGCGCTACGTGCTGTTCCTCGCCGTTCTCGGCGTTGTCGCCAGCGGCGTCGTTATCGACATTTCCGGCAAGGGTGCGAACCCGGCAGCCCAGGCGTTCCAGGCAGCCGCCGGCGACATCGGCATGCGCATCTTCGGCGTCATCCTCTGGGCCGCGGCCATCACATCGGTGATCGGCGCCGCCTACACCTCGGTTTCCTTCATCACTATCTTCAAGCAGGACATCACCGAACGCGGCCGCAACACCGCGACCGTCATCTTCATCGCCGTGTCGCTGTTCTTCTACGTGGTCATCACCACGCCTCCGGCCCAGATGCTCGTCTTCGTCGGCGGTCTCAACGGTCTCATCCTGCCGATCGGACTGTCGATCTTCATCTATGCGGCCTGGGCCCGCTCCGACCTTATGGGTGGCTACCGCTATCCCCGTTGGCTGCTGGCGCTCGGCGTGCTCGTCTGCGCGCTGACCTGGTACATGGGCTACAAGTCCATCGGCCCGATCTTCGCGCTGCTTTCGGCTTAAGCGCGCAACGAGTTGAAGTGCGGGCGGTCCTTCGCCCGCACTTCCGCCCGCACCACGAGAACCGATTAAGCTCGCGACCTCGAACCAGAATGGCCGGGGCCGGCGCGATCCAGGGAGATCCGACATGACTGCCATCGATCTGAACAGCGACCTTGGTGAAAGCTATGGCGCCTGGGGCATGGGCGACGATGCGGCGATGCTTTCCATCGTCTCCAGCGCCAATGTTGCCTGCGGTTTTCATGCCGGCGATCCGCTCGGCATCCTGAAAACCGTCAAGGCGGCCGCCGAAAAGGGCGTGTCGATCGGGGCGCACGTCTCCTATCCCGATCGCGTCGGCTTCGGCCGACGCGACATGGACGTCACGAGCGCGGAACTGACCGCCGACGTCATCTACCAGATCGGCGCGCTGAAGGGCGTCGCCGCCGCTGCCGGTGTCGCTGTCACCTATGTCAAGCCGCACGGCGCGCTCTACAACCGCATCGCCCATGACCCGAAACAGGGCCAGGCTGTGATCGATGGCATCAAGGCCATCGACCCGGATCTGGTGCTCATGGGTCTGGCCGGTGCGCCCATTCTCGACCTTGCCCGCAAGTCGGGCCTAAAAACCGTCGCCGAGGCCTTCGCCGATCGGGCCTACACGCCGGATGGCCAACTCGTCTCGCGCCGCGAGCCGGGTGCCGTGCTGCACGATACGGCCGTGATCGCCCGCCGCATGCTGCAGCTTGCCCGCGAGCGCACGCTCGAGGCGATCGACGGCTCGACCATCAAGATCGATGCGCAGTCGATCTGCGTGCATGGCGACAGCCCCGGCGCAGTCGCAATCGCGCAGGCGATCCGCGGGGCCTTCGAAGCCGACGGCATCACCGTCCGGTCGTTCCTGGCTGCCTGAGCGATACTGGGAGGAAACCATGATTGCGATTGAGAACCTTGGGCACATCGATGCCGCACCGGCACGCGCCGCCCGCGCGCGCTACCGCGGCGGCAGCGTCGAGCCGACATCCGGGGTTGCACCCGGCTTCACCCAGGCAAACATGATCGTGCTGCCGCGCGACTGGGCTTTCGACTTCCTGCTCTACGCCCAGCGCAACCCGAAGGCCTGCCCGGTGCTCGACGTTTCCGATCCTGGCTCGCATGCAACCCTTTTGGCGCCCGGAGCGGATCTGCGCACCGACCTGCCGCTTTATCGCATCTGGCGCGATGGCAAGTTGGCCGAAGAAACGGCCGATGCGACCGCCGCCTGGGCGGAGCATCCCGATCTCGTCAGTTTCCTGATCGGCTGCAGCTTCACCTTCGAAACGCCGATGGTCGAAGCCGGCATCGAGATCCGCCACATCACCGACAAGTCCAACGTGCCGATGTACCTGACCGACAGGGCCTGCCGCCCGGCCGGCCGCCTGCATGGCAACATGGTCGTCTCCATGCGGCCGATCAAGGCGAGCCGGGTTGCCGACGCCGCAACCATCTCCGGACGATTCCCGGCCGTGCACGGCGCGCCGGTTCATATCGGTGCACCCGAAGAACTTGGTATCAAGGATCTGGCAAGGCCCGAATTTGGCGATCCCGTCAGGATCGAACCCGGTGAAATCCCGGTGTTCTGGGCCTGCGGCGTGACCCCGCAGGCGGCCGTGATGGCGTCCGGCGTGCCCTTTGCCATCACCCACGCGCCGGGGCATATGTTCATCACCGATATTCCCGACACCGCCTATCACGCCTGAGGATCCGATGCGCTTCCTGCCCGTCAACCTGACGACCCTTTTGGTCGAACTTGCCGATCTCGACGAGACGCTGGCGCTGTTTGCGTCGCTCGAAGCCGATCCGGTGCAAGGCATCGTGGACATGGTCCCGGCTGCCCGCACGCTGATGATCCGCTTCCGTGCGGAAAAGCTCACCGCGGAGAGGCTGGCTGGCGAAATTGCCACGCGTAACCTTTCGGCCCGTATCGCTCCGTCGGAGGAGCTGGTCGAGATTCCGGTGCGCTATGACGGCGAAGACCTTGCTGATGTGGCCGAGCTGACCGGGCTTTCCGTCGACGAGGTCATCCGCCGCCACACCGAGAGCACGTTTACCGTCGCCTTCTGCGGCTTTGCGCCCGGCTTCGGCTATCTTGTCGGCGGTGATCCGGCGCTGCAGGTGCCGCGCCGCCAGAGCCCGCGCACCCGGATCCCGGCCGGCTCGGTCGCTCTCGCAGGCGCGTTTTCCGGCGTCTATCCGCAGGCAAGCCCCGGCGGCTGGCAGATCATCGGCACGACGCCGGAAAAGATGTGGGACCTGTCGCGCGATCCACCGGCGCTGTTCCAGCCCGGCCATCGGGTGCGCTTCGTCGATCTGGCAAAGCGGCCGGTTACGGTTGCGCCTGCACCGGTCAAGGCGGAGGATACTGCCCAGCCAAGTGCCGCGACGGCAGCGGTCACACTGAAGGTGCTGGCGGCACCCATGCCGGCACTGTTCCAGGATCTCGGCCGCTACGGCCAGACCGGTCAGGGCGTATCGTCCTCCGGGGCGCTCGACCGCGGGGCGCTGCAGGCGGCCAACCGTGTCGTCGGCAATGCCGCCGGAACACCCTGCCTTGAAATCATCCTCGGCGGCTTTTCGTTCGAGGTGTCCGGCCGCGCCGTCATCGCGCTCACCGGCGCGCCCTGTCCAATATCGATCCTAGACGCCGCTGGCCGCATGATCAGCGCCGAGACCTATCAGCCGGTCTCGCTGGAACCCGGCGACACCGTCACGCTCGGCCAGGCGCCATCAGGCGCGCGCAGCTATCTCGCCATCCGTGGCGGCTTCAAGGTGAAGCCGGTGCTCGGCAGCGCCTCGACCGACACGCTCGCAGTCGTCGGTCCGGCCCCGGTCACGGCGGGTGCCGTGCTGATCGTCGAGAAGGAGAGCGGGGCGCTGGCGAGCGTGTCGCTCACCGAAGCGCCGGCCTTCGCCTTTCCCGTGCCCGGTGAAACCGTGACGCTCGACGTCGTCATGGGTCCGCGCAGCGACTGGTTCACCGAGGCAGGCATCGCCAGCCTCTCGGGCCAGCTGTTTCAGGTGACGCCGCAGTCGAACCGTGTCGGCATCCGCCTTTCCGGTGAAACTGCGCTCGAACGCAAGGACAAGGCGGAATTGCCGAGCGAGGGAACGGCGACCGGCGCCATCCAGGTGCCGCACAGCGGTCAGCCCGTGCTCTTTCTCGCCGACCATCCGTTGACCGGCGGCTACCCGGTCATCGGCACGGTCGCCGAACATCATCTCGATCTCGCCGGGCAGATCCCGGTCAATGCCCAGATCCGTTTCCGGCCCGTGACGACGTTCGCGGATGTTCGGCCCGCAAGGGCCTGAGACCACAGCCCGGCCGCCCAGAAGTTAGTGAGGAGACACCCATGCAGAAAGTCCTGATTGCCAATCGCGGCGAGATCGCAGTGCGCATCATCCGGGCCTGTCGCGACCACGGCCTGCAATCGGTCGCCGTTTATGCCGATCCGGACATGGACGCGCTGTTCGTCAAGCTGGCCGACGAGGCCTATGGCCTTTCCGGCAGCCGCCCGGCCGAGACCTATCTCGATATCGCCAAGCTGATCGAAATCGCCAAGCGCTCGGGCGCCGACGCGGTCCATCCCGGCTACGGCTTTCTGTCCGAGCGGGCCGAATTCGCCCGGGCAGTGATCGATGCGGGTCTGATCTGGATCGGTCCGGATCCTGAGGTCATCGAGGCGCTCGGCGACAAGGTCGAGGCCCGTCGCATCGCGTTGAGTGTCGGCGCGCCGCTCGTTGCCGGCAGCGACGGCCCTGTTGAGACATCAGCCGAAGTCATCGCCTTTGCCGAGAAGCACGGGCTTCCCGTCGCCATCAAGGCGGCCCATGGCGGCGGCGGTCGGGGCCTCAAGGTCGCCTGGAAGATGGAGGAAGTGGCGGAACTCTACGAATCCGCCGTTCGCGAGGCCAAGGCCGCCTTTGGCCGCGGCGAGTGCTTCCTCGAGCGCTTCCTCGATCGCCCGCGTCACATCGAAGCACAGGTGCTTGCCGACAAGCATGGCAACGTGCTGGTGCTCGGCACCCGTGACTGCTCGTTGCAGCGGCGCAACCAGAAGCTCGTCGAGGAGGCGCCGGCGCCGTTCCTGTCCGACGCGCAGCGCCAGTCGATCCATGACGCCGCCAAGAAGATTTGCGCGGCCGCCGGCTATGCGGGCGCCGGCACGGTCGAGTTCCTGCTCGGCCTCGACGGCACGATCTCCTTCCTCGAAGTGAACACGCGCCTGCAGGTCGAACATCCAGTGACGGAAGAGACGACCGGCATCGACCTCGTCATCGAACAGTTCCGCATCGCCGACGGCCTGCCGTTGCGCGTCACCGAGACGCCCGCACCACGCGGCCACTCGATCGAATTCCGCATCAATGCCGAGGACCCTGGCAGGGGCTTCCTTCCGACGCCGGGCGCCATCACCGCCTTTGAGGCGCCGTCCGGTCCCGGCATCCGGCTCGACAGCGGCGTGAGCGCGGGTTCGACCGTGCCTGGCACCTTCGATTCGCTGATGGCCAAGCTGATCGTCACCGGCACCACCCGCGAGGAGGCATTGAGGCGCGCCCGGCGCGCCCTGATGGAGTTCCGGATCGAAGGCATTGCCACGGTTCTGCCCTTCCACCGTGCCGCGATCGAAACGGAGGAATTTGTCGGCGAGAACGGCTTCAAGGTTCACACGCGCTGGATCGAGACCGATTTTGCCGACCGTCTTGCCGCCGCTGCCCGGCCGGAGCCGGTGGCCGACCAGCATCTGATCCGCACCCATGTCGAGATTGACGGCAAGCGACACGCACTCGGCATCCCTGCAGTGTTGCTCGCAGGGCTCGGCGGGCTTTCCGGAACGCGCGCCGCACCGGTTGCGGCAAAGGTCGAGGATGCGGCGAGCATTGCCGCGCCGATCTCCGGCACGCTGCAGGCCTTCAAGGTCGAGGATGGCGCAGAGGTTGCCGCCGGCGATCTGATCGCCGTGATGGAGGCGATGAAAATGGAAACCCAGGTCACAGCATCGCGGGCAGGCAAAATTCGCCTCAGTGCGGCGGCCGGCGCCTATCTGCAGGCCGGGACGGAAATCGCCCGTTTCGAGGCCTGAATTCATCCCCTTTCCCTGGGGAGCGGCAGACTGAAATCTCCCAAGACTGCTGCGGTGGTCTGCGGGCGGGCGAGCGATCGCCCGCCCGTCGTCGTTTCAGAGACATGCAGAATTGTTTTTGCTGCGATTGCGAAAAGACGCGATCGCTTTTTTAACCCGAATTTAAATTCGAAATTACTAAGTACTTATTGGTCAGTGCGCGCTGCAATCCCTCCCGAACAGCGCTCGCAAACAGCCGGTCTTCCTCCCGCCGGTATGGCTGACCATGTCCCCTGCCAACAGCGCGATCGCGACATCCAAGGAGTCACGGCAGTGACGTTCAAGAACCTTTCGATATTGACCAAGGTCGGCCTCGTGGTCGTGGTCATGGGCATATCCTCCATCCTGATCGCGCTTGCCGGTGCGCGCGGTCTTTCCTCGCTCGGCGCGACGATCATCGATGTCGGCGCGCGCGAAGAGGCCGCGCGCGAGGCAATGGACCTGCGCGTCGATATCATCGCCATCAGCCGCATGACCTATCAGCTTGCCGCGGCGCCCGAGAAGGCCGCCGATTTCGGCACGGAAACCGAGAAGCGCGCCGCAGAAATGCTCGGCCGTCTGACGAAGATCGAGGCGGTCGCCGACGATGCGGAAGACAAGCTTCTGAACGACATCCGCATCACGCTGAACAGCTACTTCGACCAGATCCGGGCGATGGTCGCCGTTGCCGCCGACAAGGGCGCCTCGGACGCGGCTGCCGTTAAGGCCGCACTCGACAAGGCGCTCGACGCGCAGAAGACGGTGACGACGACGGTCAAGGCCTACAGCACCTATTCCGGTGACGCGCTGGCCGCGGCCCGCGCCGAAGCCCTCAACTCTTCGTCCGTCGCCATGACCATCCTTGCCGCGGCCGCTGCGGCCTGCGTGCTTTTCGGCGTCGGCGTCAGCCTCGTCGTTGCCCGCCGTGGCATCGTCATTCCGGTGCGCGAACTGACCTCGACCATGAGCGAACTGGCCGACGGCAAGCTCGACGGCATTGGCACGGATGTCTCGCGCAAGGACGAGATCGGCGAGATGGCCCGTGCGGTCGAAGTCTTCCGCAAGAACGGCATCGCCATGCGGTCGATGAAGGCGCAGGAAGCAGCACTTCATGCCCGCAGCAGCGATCTCCAGTCCAATATCAGCGTGGTCGTTGCCTCGGCCGTCGCCGGTGATTTCACCGGCCGCATCACCAAGGACTATGAGAACGATGACCTCAATCGCTTCGCCTCAAGCGTCAACGAACTGGTCTCGAGCGTTGACCAGACGGTCAACGAAGTGCGACGGGTGATCGCAGCACTTGCCGATGCCGACCTGACGCAGACGATGCGCGGCGAATTCCACGGCGCCTTTGCCGAGCTGCAGACGAACGTCAACCAGACGATGGTGACGCTGCGCTCGACCATGCAGAACGTGCGCACCGCAGCAAGCACGATCAACGACAACTCCGCCGAGCTGAGCTCGGCTGCCAATGACCTGTCGAAGCGTACGGAACAGCAGGCGGCAGCGCTCGAAGAGACCGCAGCCGCCCTCGACGAGATCACTTCGACCGTGCGCACCGCTTCCGAGCGGGCGAACGAGGCGCATGAGATGGTGCGCGCCACCAAGGAAAGCGCCGGCCGTTCCGGTGAGATCGTGCGCAGCGCGGTCGACGCGATGGGCCGGATCGAGGATTCCTCTAACCGCATCAACCAGATCATCTCGGTCATCGACGAGATCGCCTTCCAGACCAATCTTCTGGCGCTCAACGCAGGGGTCGAAGCGGCCCGTGCCGGCGAAGCCGGCCGCGGCTTTGCCGTCGTCGCCCAGGAAGTGCGCGAGCTCGCCCAGCGCTCGGCCAACGCCGCCAAGGAGATCAAGACGCTGATCCACAGGTCGGCATCGGAGGTCGAGAACGGCGTGTCGCTCGTGCGTTCCACCGGCGAGGCGTTGCTTGAGATCGAGACGCTGGTCAACAACGTCAGCGGCCACGTCAACACGATCGCGACGGCCGCCCGCGAACAGGCGACGGCGCTGCAGGAGATCAACACCTCGGTCAACCACATGGACCAGATGACCCAGCAGAATGCGGCGATGGTGGAAGAAACCACGGCGGCCAGCGGTACGCTCGCCGAAGAAAGCCGTCAGCTGCGCACGATGCTGGCGAAGTTCAAGCTCGAGGCACAAAGCGTCCGCGAAAGCTGGGGCCGCGCGGCCTGATCGTGCGATACCAACAGACAAAGAATGGGCTGGCAAATGCCGGCCCATTCTCGTTTCAGGCGGGTGATCTGATGCTCACGCTTCCGGGGCGTAGCCGAAGACGACGGCCGGGTTCTCCGCGGTCTCGACCCACACACTTTTCGTCTGGGTATAGGCCATCAGCGCATCGCGGCCGGAGGATCGACCGTAGCCGGAACGGCCGAAGCCACCGAAGGGCGACATGACGCTGATCGTCTTGTAGCCGTTGATCCAGAAGGTGCCCGCGCGTACCCGGGAGGCCACCCGATGCGCGCGACCGACGTCACGGGTCCAGACCGCACCGGCAAGGCCGTAGGGGTTGTCGTTGGCAAGGGCTACTGCCTCTTCCTCGTCGTCGAAGACTGTGACGCCGACGACCGGGCCGAACACCTCTTCACGGGCGATCGTCATGTTCGGCTTGACATTGTCGAGGATGGTCGGCGCGAAATAGAAGCCGCCAGAGGCGTGAAGCGCTGCCGGCTTGGCGCCGCCGGTTGCAAGCGTCGCGCCCTCAGCCACGCCCTGGCGCACCATTTCTTCGATCTTTGCCCATTGGCGGGCGTTGTTGATCGGGCCGATCTGCGTGGCGTCCAGATAGGGATCGCCCACCGGAATGCGCTCGGCGGCCTCTGCATACCGTTCGACGAACTGCTGGTGCACAGAGCGGTGCACGAGCAGGCGGGAGCCGGCAACGCAGCTCTGCCCGGCGCCGGAGAAGATCGCCGACTGGGCGCCGACAATGGCGCGGTCGAGATCGGCATCGGCAAAGACGATGTTGCCGGACTTGCCGCCGAGTTCGAGGATGCAGGGCACGACGTTCCTTGCGGCCGCAGCCGCAATTGCCGAACCGGCAAGGGCCGAACCGACGAAGACGACGAGCGCCGTCTTCGGGTGGGCGACCATCGCCTGGCCCGCCGTCACCCCTTGCCCGGCAATGACATTCACGAGGCCGCGCGGCGCACCGCCGGCCTCGCAGAGCGCGCCGAGCACCAGCGTGCTGAGCGGCGTCAGCTCCGACGGCTTGATCACCACGCCATTGCCGGCGCAGATGGCGGGCGCGATCTGCCAGCCGCCGGTAAAGAGCGGCGCGTTCCAGGGAGTGATCTGGGCAACGACGCCGAGCGGCTCGTTGCGGGTGTAGTTGAGGTGCGATGTCGGAACCGGGATGACTTCGCCATGCAGCTTGTCGCACCAGCCGGCGTAATATTCGAACATTTCGGCGACGCGCACGGCCTCGCCACGGATGTCGCGGATCGGCCTTCCGGCCGAGCGGCTTTCGAGCTCGGCGATTTCGCCGGCGCGTTCGCGGATCTTGCGGGCGATCTCGTTCATCACCCGGCCGCGGGCGGACGCCGTCATCGAAATCCACTCACACTGGGCGCGCGCGGCTGCCTGCATCGCCGCATCGACGACATCTGCGCCGGCATCCTTGAAAGTGGCGAAGACTTCGCCGGTTGCCGGATCGGTCAGCTTCTGCTCGTCGCCGGAGCCGGGCACAAGCGCGCCGTCGACAAAGCTGCCGATCTCGGTGCCGGGAATGAGGCCGTGGAAGAGGGCGCGGATGCGCTCGGCCTTGGCGGGCATGGTCATGTCGTTCATCGTTGTTCCCTTGGTGTCAGTTGTCGTTGGCCGGGCGGAAGGCGCCCATGCGGGTAAAATCCTCGGCATTGTCGAGCGGGCTTTCGGCCCAGAGCTTGGCGACAGCGGCCGCGAGCGGCAGTTGGGCGCCAGTTCGTGCCGCAAGCTCACTGGCGAGGCGCACGTCTTTGCGCATCAGCCCCATGGTGAAGCCGCTGTCGAAGCGGCCGTTCATCACCCAGGTCGGGAAATGCACTTCGCTGATCATCGACTTGCCGGAGGCAGCGTTCAGCACCGTCAGCGCTTCTTCCGCATCGAGCCCGGCGGCAAGCGCCAGCTTCAGGCCCTCGCCCGTCGTCACCATGTGGGCGGCGGCAAGCAGGTTGTTGACGAGCTTGGCGACGTTGCCGGCGCCGCTCTCACCCACATGCAGCGCCTTTGCCGACATCGCCTCGATGACCGGAGCGGCAAGCGCGACATCGGCGTCGCTGCCGCCGATCATCATCGTCAGCTTGCCGTTCGCCGCACCGGCTGGCCCGCCGGAAACGGGCGCGTCGATAAAGCCATGGCCGAGGCTGGCAAGGGCGGCGGCCAGATCGCGCGAGACATCAGGCTCCGATGTCGAGGTGTCGATGATCACGACGCGGCGGCCGGCCGCTTTCAGCGCTTCAAGATTGGCCTCGACCACGGCTGCGACGTCCTTGGCCGTCGGCAGTGAGAAGACGATGAAATCGGTGTCGAAGAACACTTCGGCGAGTGCGGCAACAGGGGAGACGCCGGCTTCGGCGGCAAGTGTGCGCCGCGCCTCAGACAGATCGAAACCCTTGACCGCGAAGCCCTTGGCCGCGAGCGTTGTCGCCATGCCGAGCCCCATGGCCCCCAATCCCACCACGCCAACATTCGTTCGTTCCGCTGTCATGATCCGTTCTACCCTCGTATCGTTCTGATGATCGGATGAGGGTGGCATGCGGGGTGGTGGGTCGGTAGACGGCGTGGCTGGTACAATGCGTTGCTGGTGTCGCAACGTCTAAGCCGTTGCGTTCGGTGCGGGACGGGCGCCCGACTGCTGGCGAAAGGACGCCGCAGTCACCGGGAGTAGAGGGCGCGAGTATCGGGAAGGGCGGGAAGGGGCCGGCCGGTCAGCGCTGAAACGACTGCATTTCCGTTGCCAGGTGCTGTCCGAGCTTTTCGACCGAAATCGGCAGACGGCGGTGCGCCCGCACCATAAGGTGGGCGGTCGCCTCGCTCAGCAGCGGATCGGCAAGATCAATGGCCCTCATGGCGCCGCGCGCGATTTCGACCGCAACGGCCGTTCGCGGCAGGAAGGTGACGCCGAGGCCGGCGGCGACGAAACGGCGCAACACCTCGATCGAATGGGTTTCAAGCAGTGGCGCCAGCGCCAGTCCGGCATCGGCGGCCACCCGCGCCACCAGTTGTGTCACGCCGTTGCCCTTACCGAGCAGGGCGCAAGGCGACGTCAGGCAATCCGCGAGGCTCAGATCGTTTCGTTCCGCGAGCGGATGCCCCGTCGGCACGATGACGCAGAGTGGCTGGCGGGCGATTGCGAGCGCCCGGATGCGCGGGTCGGTGAAGGGGGTGTAGGCGATGCCGATATCGGCGTCACTGTTGGCGATGGCATCAACCACGTCTTCGGTGCTGCCGAGTTCGACGATGTAGCGGACGTAGGAATGCGCCTTGGAGAATGAGGAAAGCCCGTTTTCCACCAGGTCGGCCATGAAGCCTTCGCCGCAGCGAATGCGGATGCGGGTCTGCTGCACACCCCGGATCTGGTCGAGCTGTTCGGCGAGCAACCCATTGTCCTCGAGCACCCGCTTGCCGTGTTCGAGCACCAGTTCGCCGGCGTCGGTCAGCACCGTGCCGCGGGCGGTGCGCTCGAACAGGGAAAGGCCGATGTCGCGCTCGGTGTCGGCGATCTGCCGGCTGACGACCGATGGTGCCAGCCCCATATGTTCGGCCGCGCCCCGGATCGAGCCGATGCGCGCAACCGCCATAAAGATCCTGAGCGCTTTCGCGTCGAGTACGTCCATGGCGGTCATGGATGCGACGGATTCCCTTTGGGGTCAACGGCCAAGCGAGGTCGCGATCAGGCGCGTCCAGAGGTTTACGCCATGACCGATGATCGCGTCGTTGAAATCGTAGTGCGGCGAGTGCAGGCCGGGGTTTTCGCCGTCGCGCTTTGCGCCGAGCCAGAGGTAGCAGCCGGGGCGCTCGTCGAGCATGAAGGCGAAGTCTTCCGCCGCCATGCTCGGGGCGGCATCGACGACGGTCAGCGCAGGATCCTCAGCGGCAACAGATCGCACCAACGCTGCCGCTGCTGCATCGTTGATTGTGGCCGGGTAGCGTCGCTGGTAGTCGAGTTCAGCCCTGCAGTCGAGCCCTTCGGCAAGCGCCGTGACGAGCGCGCGCATACGGTTTTCGAGCGTGTCGCCGACCGCCTTGTCGAACCAGCGCGTCGTGCCGCGGATCACGGCCTTCTCGGGGATCACGTTCCAGGCGTCGCCGCCGTGGATCTGGGTGACGGAGACGACGGCGGCTTCGAGCGGCGAGACGTTGCGGCTGGCGATGGTCTGCAGGGCCGTGACGATCTGGGCGCTAGCGACCAGCGGATCGGCGCCCTCATGCGGCATCGCGCCATGGGCGCCGCGACCGGTAATGATGATCTCGAAGACGCCGAAGGCGGCCATCATCGCGTCGTCGCGGGCAACGACCGAACCGGCGTCGAGCGCCGGCCAATTGTGCAGCGCATAGACGGCATCAGCCGGAAAATCGCGGAAGAGCCCGTCGGCGACCATGGTCCGTGCGCCGCCTTCGGCCTCCTCGGCCGGCTGGAAGATGAAGTGCACTGTGCCGTCGAAGTCCATTTCGCTCGCCTGCCGGGCGGCGGCAAGCAGCATGGCCACATGGCCGTCATGGCCGCATGCATGCATCTTTCCTTGCGTCTTCGACGCATAGGCGACGCTGCTCGTCTCGACGATCGGCAGCGCGTCCATGTCGGCGCGGATGGCGATCGTGCGTTTCGACGTGCCGCGCGAGAGCGTCCCGACAAGCCCGGTGCCGCCAAAGCCGTCCTTCACCGCAATGCCCCACTCCGCGAGCCGGCCGGCAACGAAGGCCGCGGTCTGTCGCTCCTCGAAGGCCAGTTCCGGATAGGCATGCAGGTGATGACGCCAACGGATGGTTTCCTCGATGCGCTCGGGGGTGATGTCGTGGCGGGTCATGGCGTGCATCCTGTCGATGGGGAATGGGCCGGCCGGCGCTTACGCGCCGGCCGAATTGTTTTCGTTTACGCAGTTCCGGACGGAAACCGCTTCACGCTTTTCCTGGAATCGCTCCTGCTACTGGCCAAGGCGCAGGAAGAGATCAGCGACGACGACCGAGCCCATATAGGTGCCGATCATCACGCAGATGGCGACGATGACGATCTTCCAGCCGGAGCGGCGGGCGATCGCGAATTCGCTCGCGGTCAGTGCCAGGCCGCCATAGGCGAGCGCCGGCGTGGCAAGGGCGAGGAAGTTCAGATGCTCGACCTTTTCGCTGACCCAGGCAGCACCGGGCACGCCGGGGATGGTGATCAGGATCGCGATCAGCGAGACCCAGGCGACGCTTGGCAGGTAGAAGGGCACGAAGCGCGCAAGCGCCAGGCCGATGATGCAGGCAACATAGAGCGTCGCCATGCCTGGCAGCGCCGTCAGCGGCGACGTGCCGGTGCCGACCCAGTTGGCGACAAGCCCGATGGCGCAAGCGATCAGAAGCAGGCCGGCATGGCCGACGACATCGAGCTTGCGCTCGTCCTCAGTGGCGAGCGGGAGATCGTCTGCGTAGTTGGCGGAAGTGTTGGTCTGATTAGCCATGATATTTCTCCCGATCAGGCTTGAGCGCGACGCTCGGACGGCCGAGCCTTGTTGTAGAGCCACTCGGTCAAGGGCAGCGCGACGAACATGCCGACGTAGAGGCCGGTGGCGTATGTCAGGATGTTGCTGGCGGCGGCAAGCGCCAGGATGATGTCCTTCTGGTCGGGAACGGCAGCGACGAGACCGCCGGTGCAGGCAGCGAGCATCGAGCCCGAGCCAACGCCGCAGGACATGGCGAGTGCGCGCACGTCGAAGATGCCGAGGCCGTGGATGATCGGCGGCATGATGGCAAAGACGAACGTGCCGATCAGTGTGCCGGTGGCGTAGACGCCCATCGCGCCCGCACCTTCCGGCGAGTTGAGGCCATACTTGTCTGCGATCAGCGCGAGATTCGGCTCGCGGTCGATCGAATAGGTGGCGCCGACGGCCTCGCGGCCCATCTTGAGCAGGAATACCGCGACCGGAAAGGCGACGATGATCGTGCCGAGATTGCCGAGTTCCTGCAGCACCAGCGCCGGGCCGGCCTCGATGATCTTGGAGATCTGCGGGCCGACGGTCGTTCCGAACTTGGCGATGAACGGCATGATGGCGACGGTGATCATCGCGCCGGAAAGCTTGACCGCATCGCGCGTCAGGAACTTGGCGCTGGCCTTGAAAATGGCAGGATTGACGAGGATGCCGAGCGCAAACGCGTAAAGGATCGGCAGGAAGATGACTGTGCCGATGCCGATCGGAAGGCGTTGAATGCCGATCAGCTCGGAGACGATGACGATCGCCAGCACAAGGATGTGCAGATAGAGCGCGCCCGAGGCGGCTCCGGTTTTTCCGGTCATGATGTTCTCCTCTGGTTGGGAGCCAGTTGTTGTTCTTTGCCCAGATTTCACAGTAGGGGGAGAGGGCAAATTGCGGCTAGCCGGCCGGCAAGCAACGAAGTGTTGCAATTTGAGCAACGGCCCGGCCGTCGCTTCGGCGGCCATCGGGACCAGTCCCTAAGCGCCTTCATGTCATGGCTTCATTCCTGCATTTCATCCCAGTTGGCGGCACAACGAATCGTCGCCGCCTCTGCCCTTGCTGTTGCACAGCGGGGAGGGGGGAGCCAAGGGATATTGCGCGTCGCTCGACCGCACGTCCGAGGCGTTTCCTGAAGGATGCCGCCAGTTGTTGCCGGAATGCCCAGTCACCGCCCGGGACCGGAAATCCAAACCCGGCAAAAATCCCTGAAAGCCCCCATTGAAATCGATTACATTTTCTGGCTTCATGGATCCCGCAAGATTTGGGAGGATCTTATGAAGAAATTTATCGCCGCAGCGCTTGGCGCTGTCGCTACCATTGCCATTTCCGCTTCTTTCGCCAATGCCGAGACGTTCAAGATCGGCCTGTCCAACGGCTGGGTTGGCAGCGAGTGGCGCACGCAGATGATCGACGAGGCCAAGGAGGCCGCGGCGAAATGGAAGGAAAAAGGCGTCGACGTCGAGGTCTCGGTCCAGAGCGCCAATGTCGACGTGCCCGGGCAGATTGCGCATGTGCGCAACTTCATCGCCGAGGGTGTGAACGCCATCATCATAAACCCGAACAGCCCGACGGCCTTCGATCCGATCTTCGCCCAGGCGAAGGAGGCCGGCATTCTGGTGATTGCGACCGACGCCGAAGTGTCGTCGCCGGACGCGACCTATGTCGGCATCGACCAGACGGCCTGGGGTGCAGCCGGCGCCAAGTGGCTGGCCGACACGCTCGGCGGCAAGGGTAAGGTTGTGGCGATCAACGGCGTTGCCGGCCATCCGGCCAACGAGATGCGCGTCGCCGGCTACAAGAGCGTCTTCAAGGACTTCCCGGACATCCAGGTGGTCAACGAAGTCAACGCCAACTGGGATCAGGCGCAGGGCCAGCAGGCGATGCAGAACATCCTTGCGACCTATCCTGATATCAACGGCGTCGTCGTGCAGGACGGCATGGCGGCCGGAGCCTGGAAATCGATCATGGATGCCAGCAAGACCGGCCAGATCGCCGCAACTGGCGAAATCCGCAAGGACTTCATCGATCTCTGGATGAAAGACAAGCTGAACTCCGGCGCGACCGTCAATCCGCCGGGCGTCATGGCGAGTGCGCTCAACGTCGCCGTGCTGATGCTTCAGGGCAAGGAACTGAAGGAGCCGGCAACGGCCGGGCAGTACAAGAACGCCATGTACCTGCCGATCCCGTTCATCGACTCGAAGAACCTTGCCGATGCGGCCAAGCAGCTCGACGGCAAGCCGGGCTACTATTCCTACACCAGCGCGCTGTCGATCGACGACGCGACGGCTCTGTTCAAGTAAGCTCTCGTCTGCCGGGCGGCTTGAACAGAGCCGCCCGGCGACCCGCGTCGCCAACCGTTGCCGAGGCGGGGCGCACCGGACATGAAAAATCGCTGCGCCTGAGCTTGCGCCGAGCGCGGTCCGTAAGGTGATGCGGCAAGCAACCAAAATGGTGGACGACAGCCGATGTCGAAACTGAGACTGAACGGCGTGAGCAAGGCTTACGGCGCAACGCTGGCGCTACGCCGCGGCGACCTTGAGATTGCCGCCGGCGAGGTGCATGTGCTGATGGGGTCGAACGGCTCCGGCAAGAGCACGCTCTGCAAGATCATCGCCGGCAGCGTGCGGCCGGATGGCGGCCAGATCCTGATCGACGACAAACCGGTTTCGATATCCGGGCCTCAAGCCGCCCGCGCAGCCGGCATCGGCATCTTCTACCAGGAGCTCAGCCTTGCGAGCCATCGCTCCGTCGAAGAGAACATCTGCCTGTCCGCCCTGCCGGTGAAGGCCGGCCTCTTCATCGACCGGCAGGCCTTGAGGGCGCGGGCGGCGCGCTACATCGCACTTTTTTCCGAAGTGGCAGGCGAAGGTTTCCATGCGGAAGCGCTTGTGGGCAATCTTAGGGCCGACCAGCGTCAACTGGTCGAAATCATGAAGGCGCTCGCCAGCGAAGCGCCGATCATGATCTTCGACGAACCAACCTCGGCGCTTGACCGCGCCCAGGTCGACCGCTTCTTCGAAATCCTGCGCGGGCTCAAAGCCCAGAGGCGCGGCATCATCTTCATCTCGCACCGCATGGACGAAATCACCGCGATCGGCGACCGCGTCACGATCATCCGCGACGGCGAGACGATCGAGACGCTCAAGCTCTCCGAGACCGACCCGGCAACGGTCATCCGGCTGATGGTCGGCGGGTCGAGCGACATGCCGGCGGCGCGTTCTTCCGCGCCGGCGGCAGTCGCAGCCCAGGCGAAGGCGGCCATTTCAGTTAGAAGCCTCGGCGGCAAGGGCTTTCGTGATGTCAGCTTCGACGTGGCGCAGGGCGAAATCCTCGGCCTTGGCGGTCTGCATGGACACGGGCAGTCGGCGCTGCTGAGAGCGATCTTCGGCGCCAGTCCAGTGACATCGGGCGACGTGACGATCGGTGGGGACCGTTACGACGCGAAAAGCCCGCGCGATGCCATCCGCCGTGGCTGCGCCTATGTTTCCGGCGACCGCGGTCGCGACGGCGTCATCAGCGGCCGCCCGATCATCGAAAACGTCACGCCGATCCACTATCTGCGCGATCGGCTGATGATCGCGCGCCCGTCGCGCCTGAGGCAGAAAGTAACGCCGGCGCTCGAGGCGATGCACACCAAATTTGCGAGCCTGTTCCATCCGATCAATTCGCTTTCAGGCGGAAACCAGCAGAAGGTCATCATCGCCCGCTGGCTGATCGACCGTCCCGACGTGCTGCTGCTCGACGATCCGACCAAAGGCATCGACCTTTCGGCCAAGTCCGATCTCTTCGCCCTGATCCGGCAACTTGCCGCCGAAGGCCTCGGCATCCTGCTCTATTCGTCGGAAGACGCCGAACTGCTCGGCAATGCCAACCGGATCCTCGTCTTCAATGGCGGTTCGGTGACGCGTGAACTGACCGGTGACGATCGCACCCGCTACAATCTCTACCAGGCTGCATACGAGGCCGCGTGATGACATCGACCACCACAGACATGCGAGCTTCGGGAGCGGGCGGCCTCCGATCCTGGCTGGAGCGCTATCCCTTCCTGCCCGCGCTCGCCATCGTGATCGCCCTCTTGGTGCTCAACGGCCTCTTCTCGCCCAACAGCTTGAGCTTCCGCTCGATCACGGGCCTCTTCAGCACCTATATGGCGCTGATCATGCTGGCGATCGCCCAGACCTATGTCGTCTCTGCAGGAGACATCGATCTCTCGGCCGGCGCGACGCTGTCGCTGGTCAATGTCGCGATCGTCGTCCTGATGGAGCGGTGGGGCGGAGGGGCAGGCGCGGTGCTGCTCGCGATGGCGCTGGGTATTCTGATCGGCCTTGCCTGCGGTCTGGTCAACGGCGTCGTCGTCGCCGCCCTTCGCCTGCAGGCAATCGTTGCGACCTTCGCCACCAGCATCTTCTTCACCGGCCTGGCGCTCTATGTCATGCCCGTTGCGGGCACGCCGGCACCGGCGCTCTTCTGGCGAACCTATGGCGGCCGCCTCTTCGGCGTACCCTTCGTCTTTTATGTGCTCGCGGCTCTCGCCCTGCTGCTCTTTCTGTTGTCGCGCACGCGGATCGTGACGGAACTGCTGGCGGTTGGTGATGACCAGCAGGCGGCATACCAGACGGGGTTGCCGGTCGTTGCCGTCCGTATCAAGGGCTACCTGTTCTGCGGTCTCTTCTCCGCGCTGGCAGCCTTCTGCCTGACGGGGGATACCGCCAGTGGTGATCCGCTCGTCGGCGGCAAGATGACGCTTTACAGCGTCGCCGCCGTCGTGCTCGGCGGCAGCGCCCTTGCCGGCGGCTGGACGACGGTAGTCGGCTCGCTCTTCGGCGCCTTGACCATCGGCCTTGTCAATTCGCTCGTCTTCTTCATGGGCACGCCGTCGGAATGGCAGAACTTCGTCCAGGGCCTCGCCATCCTCATCGTGTTGATGGCGGGCGTGCTTGCCGGCCGGAGGGCGCGCACATGAGTGTGATTTCCGCTTTCATCAGGCAGCCACTGGTCGTCGCGCTCGTGCTCATCGTGGCGCTGCTCGCCCTCGGCGAAAACCTGTCGCCCGGCTTTGCCTCTGCCGACCAGATCATGCGGTTGCTGATTGTCGCGTCCCTGCTCGGCATCGTCGCGGCGGGCCAGAACGTCGTCATTCTTGGCGGGCGCGAGGGCATCGACCTCTCTGTTGGCGGGGTCGTCTCGCTGTCGGCGATCATCGCCGGCAACGTTATGAACGGGGCCGATAGCGGCATCCTGCCGGCCGTGCTTGCGTGTCTTGCCGCCGGTGCGTTCTTTGGCTTGCTGAATGGCCTCGGAGTCACCCTGCTGCGCATACCGCCGCTGGTGATGACGCTTGGCATGCTCGGCGTGCTGCAGGGCCTGCTTGTCGTGATCCGCCAGGGCATCCCGTCCGGAAGAGCCGCACCAGGGCTCTCCGCCTTCGTTACCCAGCCACTCGTCCTTGGAACGCCCGGCATCATCTGGCTCTGGATTGCGATCGGGCTGTTCATGGCCTTCATGCTCAATCGCACCGTCTTCGGCCATCGCATCTACGCGATCGGCTCGAACGAGCACGCTGCCTATATGGCCGGAGTGCCGGTCCGGCTGATGCGCATTGGTCTCTTTGCAATATCCGGCATGTTCGCCGCGATCGCCGGGCTTTGTCTGCTCGGCTACTCCGGCTCGTCCTTCGCCAATGTCGGCGAGCAGTACATGCTGTCGTCGATCATCGCGGTCGTCTTCGGCGGCACCTCGCTTGCCGGTGGCAAGGGTGGTTACACCGGCACCATGGCGGGTGCGCTGCTGCTCGTCATCCTCCAGGGCATCCTGACGACGGTCAATATCGACGAATCCGGACGCCAGATGGTGTTCGGCGCGACGTTACTTCTTCTGATGTTGTTCTATGGCCGCGGGCGGGCGATGCGGGCATGAGCGAGCGGCCGAAGATCAAGGATATTGCTGAACGCGCCGGCGTCTCTGTCGCGACCGTGTCGCGCGCGCTCAGCGGCTCGAGCCTGGTGACCGACGAGACGCGCAAGCGCATCCACGAGCTTGCGCGCGAACTCAACTATCGGCCGAACGTCAGCGCGCGAAACCTAAGGACCCGCCGGTCGATGTCGGTGCTGCTCGTTGTTCGCGACGTCGGCAATCCGTTCTATCTGGAAATCCTCAAGGGCGTGGAAGCGACCGCCCGCGCGGCGGGCTACGCCGTCCTCATGGGCAACACCGAGAACGATCCCGACCGCGAGGTCGAATATTTCAACATGCTGCGCGACGGTCATGCCGACGGCATGATCCTGATGACAGGCAAGCTGCCGGAACCGCAGCCGGGAGAAAGTGCCGATCTTTCGCACCTGCCTGTCGTCGTGGCGCTGGAGATGATCGAGACGGCCGCGTTTCCGCATGTACAGATCGACAATGCCTCGGCGGCGCGCACCGCGGTCGAGCATCTCATCGCCCTCGGCCACCGCCGCATCGCCCATATCGCCGGTCCCTTGCCTGAGGGGATGGCGGTCCATCGCCGCGACGGCTTCCGGGCCGCGATGACAGCCGCAGGATTGCCGATCCCTGAGGGCTATGAGGTGCGCGGTGATTACCTGCTGGAATCGGGCGAAGCCTGTGTCGAGACGCTCTTCGCCCTGCCGGAGCCACCAACCGCAATCTTTGTCGCCAACGACGAAATGGCCTATGGCGCCATCCATGCGCTGCGGCGGCGTGGCCTTGACGTGCCAGGCGATGTTTCCGTCGTCGGCTTCGACGATCTCTATTTGAGCAAGGCTTTCTATCCGCCGCTGACGACGGTGAGCCAGCCGCGCGCCGATATCGGCCGTACGGCCATGTCCCTGCTGCTCGACATCCTTTCGGACGACGCCACCGCCGCCGTTCCGGCGATCGTTCTGCCCACGGCGCTCAACATTCGCGGCAGCACCGCGCCGCCGAAAAAATGACCTAACCCTATGAAATAACGCAATTCCGAACGGAGAACCATTCAGCTTTCCTGGAGTTGCTTTGGAACAAACGGGAGAAGAGAATGACACAGCTACCCAAGCAGGCCCTGCGCGTGGGTTTCGTTGGATCGGGCTTCATCGCCCATTTCCATCTGAAATCGATGATCGGCGTGCGCAATGTCGAGGTTACCGGTGTCTACAGCCGCAAGCCGGAAAACCGCGAGAAGTTTGCAGGCGAAGTTGAAGCCCTTGGCCTCGGTTCGTGCCGCATGCACGAGAGCCTGGAGGCTCTGCTGACGGCCGATGACGTCGACGCGGTCTGGATCCTTTCTCCGAACTACACCCGCCTCGACGTCATGCGGTCGCTGCACAAGGCGGTCAAGGACGGTCGCAGCAAGGTCTTTGCGGTCGCCTGCGAGAAGCCGCTTGCCCGGACCGTCGCGGAAGCGCGCGAGATGCTGGCGCTTGCTGAAGATGCCGGCCTCAATCACGGCTATCTCGAAAACCAGGTCTTCTGCACGCCGGTGCTGCGCGGCAAGGAGATTATCTGGCGTCGCGCTGCCTCCACCACCGGCCGCCCCTATCTCGCGCGGGCAGCAGAGGAGCATTCCGGCCCGCATGAACCCTGGTTCTGGCAGGGCGACAAGCAGGGCGGCGGCGTGCTGTCCGACATGATGTGCCACAGCGTCGAGGTGGCGCGCTATCTCCTCACGGCACCCGGTGCGCCGCGCAACTCGCTGAAAATCAAGGCGGTGAACGGCACGGTCGCCAACCTCAAATGGACGCGGCCGAACTATGCCGAGCAGTTGCGCAAGCGCTTCGGCAGCGAGGTCGATTACCGCAACCGTCCGTCGGAGGATTTCGCGCGCGCCACGGTGACGCTCGAGGATCAGGACGGCAACGAACTGATGATCGAGGCGACGACCTCCTGGGCCTATGTCGGCGCCGGCTTACGCATTCAGCTGGAACTGCTCGGGCCGGAATATGCGCTTGAGTATAATTCGCTTTCCACGGGGTTGAAGATCTTCATGTCGCGTGAGGTCAAGGGTTCGGAAGGCGAGGACCTCGTCGAGAAGCAGAATGCCGAGCAGGGGTTGATGCCGGTGCTGGAGGACGAGGCCGGGGTCTATGGATACACCGACGAAAACCGCCACATGGTCGAGTGCTTCCGCAAGGGCGAAAAGCCGCTCGAAACCTTCGAGGATGGTCTCGCGGTCGTCGAGATGCTGATGGGGCTTTATCGCTCGGCGGAGATCAACGCGACGCTTCAGTTCCCAGCACCCGAGCTCGAGCATTACGTGCCCGTTGTCGCGCGCCGGAGTGCCTGACCGCGTGCTTCCTCCTTGAGGCTGATCATCGCAAGCAGGGGGCGACGACCGGCTGCCATTTTGCGTCGCGTCCTTCATTGCCGGAACGGTGCGCCCATCCCATCAGTTCTTGCTGCAAAAGATCGTCGTCATGAGAGCGCAGGCCTCTCTTGGAATCATACGCCCATGTCCGTGATCTCAGTTGACGGGGATCAATGCCGACGCGCGGGCTTCTACCTACGCTAATCCAGACCCCAAATCTGGTCGCGAGGAGAAAGCGCGATGACATACAAGACAATTCTCGCCGTCGTTGGCGTCGATCATTCCGTGGAGCATCTGCGTGCCGCCGCACAAGTCTGTGCGTCTGCCAACGCCCATCTCTGCCTGTTGATCGTAAAGCTCGCCGCCGCTCCGCCGATTGGCGACTTTGCCGCCGCCATTTCGATCGATTGGTTGAACGAGCGGCAACGTGATGTCGACAAGCTCGAGTCCTGCGTGGCAAGAGCGACCGACGTTCTTGCCAAGGAAGGCATATCGTTCAGCGTCGAAACGAAATATGCCGAGGCCGCCTGGGCCGATGACGAGATCGGCGAACGTGCCCGCTATGCCGACCTGACGCTGGTTGGCGATGGTCTGATGTTGGATCCGGAACTGCTCTCGCGCACCGTCGATGGGGCCTTGTTCAGCTCGGCTCATCCGGTCCTCATCATTCCCAAGGGCAAGCCCGCGCGGCTTGATCCGAAGACTGTGGTCCTTGCCTGGAACTCCACGCTGGAAGCTGCCCGAGCCGCGCGGGAAGCGCTTGACATGCTGATCGGGGCGGAGATCGTCTACGTCACCATGGTCGACCCTCGTTCCGCCTACGGCCGGAACGGTGAGGAACCGGGTGCCGATATTGCCGGCCATCTCGCCCGGCACGGCGTTTCCGTCACCGTCGAGAGACTGCCAAGTGGCGGACGTCGGGTTGACGACGTGATCAATCGGTTTGCCTCGGATGTGGCGGCCGATCTGATCGTCATGGGCGCCTACGGCCACTCCAGGATGCGCGAACGCGTCTTTGGCGGCGTCACCCGCTCGATGCTTGAAAGCGCTTCGGTTCCCGTTCTCATGGCGCATTGACCGCAAGGCCTGGCACGGCGCGCAGCCATTCGTCTGCGCGCCGACGGCATTCAGTCGGCAGAGGCCGCGCGTCCGGTCATTTCCTCGATCTCGATTTCGAAGAAGAGATGCGGGGATGCGCCGGCTATGGGTTGTTCACCCGGCTTCAGGCCACCCGGCTCCCACCAATTGATGCGCTGTTCGAGCAACGACCAGGCGTTCAGGCGCTCGCGGTGCCATTGCTTTGTGTCCGGTAGCTCCTGGTAGCGGCCGTAGATCAAGACGCTGCGCCAACTCTGACGGTCCGTTGATGTATCGATCTGCACGCACACACATGGATTGGCGCGCATCCAGTCGATCTTCCGCCCGGGCATGGAAAAGCTGTAGAGCCGGTTCGCGGCAAAGGCATACTGGATGGGCACGACATAGGGTTGGCCATCGCTGACACAGCCGAGACGGCCGACATGGTTCTGTGCGACGAGGTCGAGACATTCCTGTCGCGTCATTTCCCTGATCAACATGAGGCTCTCCTTCAAAAAAGGTCATAGCTGCCGTCAGTCTCTGCCGATCAGGGGCAGCGGCATTGATCTCGCTCAAGTTTGGCTGGTGTCCGCCCCACGGTTGCCTCCCGTGACACGATGGCCAACGAAAAATGCCCTCGCGCGGAAATAAACGCAGGCGCGTCTCGCGAATACGAGCTGACGCAAGCCGGACAGCCGGACCTTGTTTCGATCGCCTGCCGGGACGCCTCCCTATGGCAGACGCGGCTTGCCATCATCAGGCCACAAGCCGGCGCCGGCGAACCGCTCGATGCGGATGCGGAGAAGAAGGCGCTTGCCGGCTTGAAGTAGCCAGGGGTTGTTCAGCGCGCGGTCTCGATCGGTACCGTGAGGCTGACCTTGACCGGGTCCATCGTCACGAAGGTCCGGAAGCGCTTGATGTTCGGGTTGCCGAAGAACATGCGGCGGGTGAAGGCTTCATAGTCGGCCATGGTCGGCACGATAACAACAAGCATGAAATCGATGTCACCGGTGACATAGTAGCATTGCTGCACCTCGGGCGCGGCGGTAAAGGCGGCCTTTGCCGCATCGAGCAGGGCGAGCTGCTCGCTCTCGACTTCCACTTCGACGAGGATCGTCAGCGCCTGGTTGACGCTGACCGGATCGATCAGCGCGACGTTGGCGCGAATGACGCCGGTTTCTTCCATGCGCTTGATCCGTCGCTGGACGGCGGGCGCGGAGAGATTGACGGCCTCGCCGATCTGGCGCTGCGGCGTCGTATTGTCCTTCTGCAGGATGGCGAGGATCGCAAGGTCGAAGCGATCGAGGTCGGTCGTCGGCTTTTTAGGAACGGCCATCTGGTGTCTGGGGATCCCTTACGTTCTGGAACGGCAGAGGCGCGGAAGCCGCGCTCTTTCCTTACGGTGCCAGCTTTACAAACTTGCAATTGCACGCATCATTTAGAGCGCATTTCTCGTCCGTAATGAAATAGATTTTCGCTGCTTACGGAGATTGCAACATGTTCCTTGCCAACACTCACGCCGATTTTGGCCAACCTCTGCTGCCTGGCGACGCCGACCTGCTGTCGCTTGCCGCAGCGGAAAGCGTCGAGCGTCAGCTCGCCTTGCGTGCGGATCATCGACCGACGCCGCTGCACAGCCTGCCGGCACTGGCCGGCGAACTCGGTGTTGCCGGCATTTTCGTCAAGGACGAAGGCCATCGCCTCGGGCTTGGCAGCTTCAAGGCGCTCGGTGGTTCCTATGCGGTGATCCGCCTTGTGCTCGAGGAGGCGGGACGGCTGCTTGGGCAAAGCCTCGATATAGCCGATCTCGATCGTCCAGAGGTCCGTGCGATCGCCGAAAAGATGACCTTCGGCTGCGCCACCGACGGCAATCATGGCCGATCGGTCGCCATGGGGGCGCAACTCGTTGGCGCGAGGTCTGTGATCTTCGTTCATTCGGGCGTCAGCCAAAAGCGCATCGACGCGATTGCCCACTATGGCGCCGAGATCGTCCGTGTCGCCGGAACCTACGACGATACGGTGCATGAGGCGGCGCGTGTTTGTGAGGCGAGCGGCTGGACCGTGGTCTCCGATACGTCATGGCCCGGTTACGAATACATTCCCAGTCTGGTCATGCAGGGCTATACCGCGCTCTTGAGCGAAGCGCTGCGCCAGATGGATCGGCCGCCGACCCATGTCTTCGTCCAGGCAGGTGTCGGTGGCATAGCCGCCGCCAGCGCGGGGCATCTGGCGTTGCGCTACGGGAAGGATCGGCCGCGTTTCGTCGTCGTCGATCCGGCGCGGGCCGCCAGCCTCTACGAGACAGCCAAGGCGGGCCATGTCGTCAAGGTCCCCCATGGCGAGCCGACGATCATGGCGATGCTCGAATGCTATGAACCGTCGCTCGTTGCCTGGCGTATCCTGTCGCGCGTTGCCGACGCCTTCATGACGGTCGATGAGGACGATGCCGTGTCGATCATGAACCGCCTGGCGCGGCCGGTCGGCGGTGATCCGGCGATCGTCTCCGGCGAGAGTGGTGGTGTCGGGCTTGCCGGTCTGGTGGTCACTGCCCGTAATCCCGCATGGCGCGAGGCTCTTGGGCTGACCGCCCAGTCGCGTGTCTTTGTCATCAATACCGAGGGCGCGACCGATCCGGAGCGCTATGCCGCGCTGGTTGGCCTGGCGCCAGACGCCGTTGCGAAGACATCGAACGAAAGGTAGGAGCCATGATTGGAGCGAACTTGGGTCGGCTTGTCGAGGACATGACCGCCTGGCGGCGCGACCTGCACGCGCATCCGGAGTTTGGCTTTGAAGAGCAGCGCACCTCCGCCTTCGTTGCAGCGAAGCTTCGCGAATTCGGGCTCGATGAGGTGGTGGAAGATGTCGGCGGCACCGGTGTCGTCGGGCGTTTGAAGCGCGGCAGCGGCAATCGCGCCATAGCGCTACGCGCCGACATGGATGCGCTTCGGATTCCGGAGCAGGGAGATGTGCCCTATCGCTCGACCCGACTCGGCACGATGCATGCTTGCGGCCACGACGGTCATACGGCGATGCTCTTGGGCGCAGCCAGGATGCTGGCCGAGGACGGCGGCTTCGATGGCACCGTTTGCTTCATTTTCCAGCCGGCCGAGGAATGGGGCAAGGGTGCGCAGGCGATGCTTGCCGATGGTCTGATGGAACGCTTCCCTTTCGACGAGATCTACGGTCTTCACAACATGCCGGGGCTACCGGTCGGCCGCTTCGAGACCCGCACCGGCGCAATCATGTCGGCCGAGGACAATTTCGAGATCGTGCTGAAAGGCGTCGGCGGCCATGCGGCGCGGCCACACTCAGGCAATGAGACGCTGGTTGCCGCCTGCGCCACCGTCGTCAATCTGCAGACCATCGTGTCGCGCCGCCTGTCTCCGGCCGACATTTCCGTTGTCTCAGTCACCGAACTCTTAACCGATGGCACCCGCAACGCGCTGCCCGGCCTTGCGCGCATCCTGGGCGACGCCCGCAGTTTCCGTCCGGAGGTCAGCGCCAGGATCGAGGCGGAGATGCGTGTTATCGCCAAGGGCACGGCCGATGCCTATGGCTGCGAGGTCGCGGTGACCTATACGCGCGAATTCGTGCCGTTGATCAACGATCCCGTTCTGACCGGCCATGCCTTCGCTGCCGCCGAAACAGTGTTTGGTGCGGACAATGTCGCGACCGCGGCGGAGCCGATGACGGGTTCAGAAGATTTTGCGCGCTTCCTTGAACACGTGCCGGGGTGCTTTGTCTTCATCGGCAATGGCGAAGGTTCCGCACCGCTGCACAACCCGCGCTATGACTTCAACGACGACGCCCTGATTTTTGGTGCGCGGTTCCATGCGGAAGTTATCAGGCAAAGATTGGCGCCGGCCGATTACGCACAGGCTTGAAACAGGACAATGACATCAATGCAAATCATCAATGCCGACCGTCTCCTCACCCGTATTCGGGACCTCGGCGACATCGGCCGCGATCCGCACGGCCAATTGACGCGGCTCGCCGCGTCCGACAACGACAGGGCGGGGCGGGATTGCCTCCTTGGCTGGCTGAAAGCAGCGGGGCTGGACGTCGTCGTCGACCGCATCGGCAACATCTTCGGCATCTGGCGTGATGAGCACAATGTCGACGCGGCACCGGTCATGCTTGGCTCTCACATCGACACGGTCATCAATGCCGGCGTTTATGACGGCTGCTATGGTGTGCTCGCTGCGCTCGAAGTGATCGAGACGCTGAAGGAGCGCGCGATTGCGGCCAACCGCCCGATCGTCGTTGCCGCCTTCACCAACGAGGAAGGTGTTCGCTACGCGCCCGACATGCTCGGTTCGCTCGTTTATGTCGGCGGTCTCTCGGTCGAAGCGGCGCTGGCGACCGTTGGTACCGACGGCTCGGTGCTTGGCGAGGAGCTTGAACGGATCGGCTATGGCGGTGACGTCGATCCGGGTTTCCGGACACCCCATGCCTATGTCGAACTTCATATCGAGCAGGGCCCGGTGCTGGAGCGCGAAGGCTTTTCGATCGGCGCAGTCGAGAACCTGCAGGGCATTTCCTGGCAGCGCATCACCATCAACGGCGATGCCAACCACGCCGGCACGACGCCGATGGCGATGCGTCGGGATGCAGGGCTCGCTGCCGCCCGCGTCGGCCTGTTTCTGCGCGAGCATATCGCCCGGTCAAATGCGCCAAGCGTGGCGACGATCGGCACAATGCGATACGAACCGGACGCGATCAACGTCATCCCGTCACGCGCCATTTTCACCGTCGACCTGCGCGACCCGGACGAGGGCCGGTTGCAGGCACTGGAGGCGACGCTCTCAGATTTCCTGACGCGTGTCGGTGCAGAAGAGGCGGTCGAGATTTCCGTCGAGCGCCTTGCGCGCTTCCAGCCGGTCGATTTTGACCAGGGCATCGTTGCGGCCATCGAGGCTTCGGCGAATGCGCGTGGCCTGAAGAACCGGCGCATGACCTCAGGCGCCGGCCACGATGCGCAGATGATCGCCCGCATTGCGCCGACGGCGATGATCTTCGTCCCGAGCCGCGACGGCATCAGCCACAATCCGCGTGAGCACACGGAACCGGATGATCTGGTCGCCGGCGCGAATGTGCTGCTGGACGTGGTCGAACGGATGGTTGGTCGTGGCTAGAGAGCCAATTGGGGCGAGAAAATCCAACGGTCTGTATCCGTAGTTCCGCCGGCACACTCCGGCAGGTCGTGGTCGGGATAGACATTTCTCGAATGTAAGCGCCTACACCAATTGAGCTGGTCCTCGCGCATCAGAACCCGTTCCTACGCGCACATCCGGCGTCCGGTTTCGAGGAATAGCGCAGGTCCCCCCTCGTTGCGACGAGGTTGGCTCTCTTCAAGGCTCTCTTTTGGTGTGAACGGTCTTCTGCCGGGCGGAAGGTTCAGGTTGGCTCCGTTCGAAACGCCTTTCCGGCGCCTGGCGGAAAAGGTTCAGGAAATTGTTGCCGCCGTGCCAATCGTCGCCGCTTGGTCCGTAATCCCGTGAGTCGCGCGAGGATGACTGGTGCACACTACGGCTACCGCTGTCGATGACGCCACCTCCGCCGCCTGCGCCGCCACCGCCGGGCACACCGCCTACGCCGCTACCGTCGCCGGTGCCCCAATCGCCGCCACCCCCATCGCCACCGCCCCCATCGCCGCCGCCCTCTGTGCCGTTGCTTCCGCCGCTCCCGACGTTTTCGCCACCCTGGTCGGTGCTATCAGCGCCATTTCCACCATTCCCGCCGCCGCCATCGGCGTCGTCCGCATGGGCCGAGGCAATCCAGGAAAAACCCGCGGCAAAACTGCCGCTGTCATCGAGGCGTGGCAGATCTCCAGCGAGTGCCGCAAGGCCGCCCATCGACAGGGCCGTCAGTCTCAGCCGGCGTGTCCTCAAGGCTTTCTCCCTGTGTAACGGCGTTGTTTCGTCGTCTTACAAGAGTGCCGCAGAAGACGCAGCTTGGCGTGAATGACGGGTTCGGCGGCCGCGACTTTTGCGTGAGCCTTACATATCGTTCAACCGATCAGGGGGCAAGCGATTGCCCAAGGGCAGGCTCCAGCATCCGGCTCGCGGTCGGGAGGGAGTGCGAGTCATCCCTCCCGACGTATTGCGCCTTACCTTGTAGCTTCGACCTCAGCGACCGGCATGTAGAGATCTCCACCCTCGCGGTACTTCGCCGCCATCGCTTCCAAGCCTTCCTTCTGTGCTTCCGCACGAATGTCGTGCGAGATCCGCATCGAGCAGAACTTCGGGCCGCACATCGAGCAAAAATGCGCGACCTTGTGGGCTTCTTTCGGCAGGGTCTCGTCGTGGAAGTTTCGGGCGGTCTCCGGATCGAGCGAGAGGTTGAACTGGTCCTCCCAGCGGAACTCGAAACGGGCGCGCGACAGCGCGTCGTCGCGCACCTGGGCTGCCGGATGACCCTTGGCGAGATCCGCGGCGTGGGCAGCGATCTTGTAGGCGATGACGCCGACCTTGACGTCGTTGCGGTCGGGCAGGCCCAGATGCTCCTTCGGCGTGACATAGCAGAGCATGGCGGTGCCGAACCAGCCGATCATGGCAGCACCGATACCCGAGGTGATGTGGTCGTAGCCCGGCGCAATGTCGGTCGTCAGCGGCCCGAGCGTATAGAACGGCGCCTCGCCACAGGTCTTCAGTTGCTTGTCCATGTTCTCCTTGATCTTGTGCATCGGCACGTGGCCGGGGCCTTCGATCATCACCTGGCAGTCTTTTGCCCAGGCGATCTGGGTGAGTTCGCCAAGCGTCTCCAGTTCGGCGAATTGCGCTGCGTCGTTGGCGTCGGCAATCGAGCCAGGGCGCAGGCCGTCGCCGAGCGAGAACGAGACGTCATAGGCGCGGCAGATGGCGCAGATCTCCTCGAAATGCTCGTAGAGGAAACTCTCGCGGTGGTGATGCAGACACCACTTGGCCATGATCGAGCCGCCGCGCGAGACGATGCCGGTGACGCGGTCGACGGTGAGTGGGATGTAGTGGAGCCGCACGCCGGCATGGATGGTGAAATAATCGACGCCCTGCTCGGCCTGCTCGATCAGCGTGTCACGGTAGACCTCCCAGTTGAGGTCTTCGGCAATGCCGTTGACCTTTTCCAGCGCCTGATAGAGCGGCACGGTACCGATCGGAACCGGCGAGTTGCGGATGATCCATTCGCGGATGTTGTGGATGTTGCGGCCGGTCGACAGGTCCATGACCGTGTCGGCGCCCCAGCGGGTCGCCCAGACCATCTTCTCGACCTCCTCGGCCATCGACGAGGTGACGGCGGAGTTGCCGATATTGGCGTTGATTTTCACCAGGAAGTTCCGGCCGATGATCATCGGTTCGGATTCCGGATGGTTGATATTGGCCGGCAGGATCGCCCGGCCGCTGGCGATTTCCTGGCGGACGAACTCGGGGGTGACATGATCAGGGACATGGGCGCCGAAGCTCTCGCCATCGCGGACCTTCGCGCGCGCCGCATCGCGGCCGAGGTTCTCGCGGATCGCCACGAACTCCATCTCCGGCGTGATGATGCCGGCGCGCGCATAGGCAAGCTGGGTCACGGCCTTGCCGGCGGTCGCCTTCAGTGGTGTGTGCTGGAGCGGAAAGGTCGGCGTCAGTCGGTCGCCGGTCGCAAAGCCGTTGTCCTCCGGCCGCACGATCCGTCCCTCGTAAGTCTCGACGTCGCCGCGGGCGAGGATCCAGTTGCGGCGCAGCCTCGGCAGGCCCGCCTCGATGCTGATCTCGGCATCGTCGGCCGTATAGGCGCCGGAGGAATCATAGACCGTGACCGGCGGCTCGCCGGAGGTCGGGTGCAGTGCGATCTCGCGCATCGGCACGCGGATGTCCGGGTGCAGGACACCAGGCTTGTGGATCTTGCGGGAGGCGGGGAGCGGCCCTTGTGTGACCGAGAGGGCTGCAGGTTTGGTGGCAATATTCATGACGAGGCTCCAAGTTGCGGTTGGAGACCCAGTTCTGATGCCGAGAGGATGAAAGACGCGCCGCCGGACGACCGACTAAGCGGAGTCGTGGCTTCGATATCTGCACCGTCCCTACGCCAGTATGAACTGGATCAGGTTCAACGGGTCACTGCGCCACAGCCGGCAAGCCGACCATCCAGCAGTATCTCAGCCCCTTGGCGGGACCCCCCTGGTGAATGCCCAGAAGATAGCCATCGATCGGCCTGCGTCGTCAAGCGTGAATTCGCTCGTCGATCAAGATGCATCCTATGCGGGAATTTTCGGTCTCTCCGGAAAGCCTAGCGGCCGGACTTTTCCGGTGCGCCGCGTTCGGCGTAATCGGCGCGGTTGATGCCGTGACGCTGAAGCTTGTCGTAGAAGGTCTTGCGTGGAATGCCGAGCGCTTCGATCGTTGCCTTGACGTCGCCGCGCTGAGCGCGAAGCACCTCTTTCAGGATCTCCGCTTCGTAGCGCTCCAACCGCTCTGGCAGCGCGTAACCCGGCTGATCGGTTGCCGCAGCGGTCTGGCCCAGCGAGCCTTCGACACCAAGCGCGACCCGCTCGGCAAAGTGCGAGAGTTCACGCACATTGCCGGGCCAGGCATGAGTCATCAGATGTCGTTGCACCGCCGGCGAGACGACCGGCGCGTCGCGCTTGAAGCGCTCGGTCGCGCGGGTCAGGAAGTGCGAAAACAGCAGCGGGATATCGTCGCGACGCTCGCGCAGTGGCGGGATGGACAAGGTGACGACATTCAACCGAAAATAGAGATCCTCGCGGAAGTCTCCGCGTTGGACCGGGTCGCCGAGGTCGATCTTGGCGGCGGCAATGACGCGGATATCGACGGGGCGCACCTGGTTGGTGCCGAGCGGCGTGATCTCGCGAGCTTCCAGAACCCGCAGCATCTTGACCTGGGTGGCCGGCGGCATCGCTTCGATTTCGTCAAGAAACAGCGTGCCGCCGCTTGCATGCTCTATCCGTCCCACGCGCTTTTTCAACGCGCCGGTGAACGCGCCCGCTTCGTGGCCGAAGAGTTCGCTCTCGATCACCGTCTCCGGAAGTGCCCCGCAATTCAGCGCCACGAAGTTGCCGTCGCGGCGACGGCTCCAATTGTGCAGCAGCGTGGCCACCACTTCCTTGCCGCTGCCGGTCTCACCGGCGACGAGCACGTCGACATCGGTATCGGCGATATGTTTGATCGTTTGGCGCAGGCGGTCCATCACCGGCGTCTGGCCGATCAGCGGCAGGCTGTCGCCGGCGGTCTCGGCTGCCCGCTTCAAGGCGCGGTTTTCCATGACGAGCCGGCGCTTTTCGAGCGCGCGGTGCACGCTCTGCACCAGCCTGTCGGCCGCAAAGGGTTTGGGAATGAAGTCGTAGACGCCGTCCTGCAAGGCTTGCACTGCCATCGGGATGTCTCCGTGGCCAGTCACCAGGATCACGGGCAGGTCCTTGTCGAAAGTCGCGACACGGCGAAAAAGTTGCAGCCCGTCAATGCCGGGCATGCGGATATCGCTGACAACGATGCCGTCGAAATCGGCATCAAGCGTCTCAAGCGCCTCGGCGGCGCTCGCATGGGCCGTAACGCTCAAGCCCGCAAGCTCGAGCGTCTGCTTCATCGCCTTGCGCAGATCATTGTCGTCGTCGATGAGATACACGGACGGCTGCATCGTTCAGGCCTTTTTCAGGCGTACCGTGAAGACGGTGCCCTTGTCGCTGGTTTCAACGAAGATCTCACCGCCATAGTCGGCGACGATCTCCTTGGAGATGGCAAGGCCGAGGCCCAGCCCCTCGTCCTTGGAAGTGTTGAAGGGGGTGAAGAGATCTTCGAGGATCTCCGGGCGGATGCCGGGGCCATTGTCTGCGACGACGAGCAAGAGCCTGTCGTCGGGGCCGTGTTCGCAGTGCACGCGGATCTCGGCGTCGGCGCGTTCGCCCAGCGCTTCGAGTGCGTTCTGCAACAGATTGATCAGCACCTGTTCCAGCCGGATGCGGTTGCCGAAGACGCTGAGGCCATTTTCGGGAAGGTCGATGATGATGGCGTCCATTCGGCCGGCAAAGCGGCTGCGCAAAAGCATCAGGGCGCCCTCGATCACTTCGCGCATGGGGGTCGGTTCGGCGACAAAGCGGCCCTTGCGGGCGAAGCCGCGCAATTCGTCGGTGATGGTGCCGACCCGATCGGTCAGCTCGGCGATGCTCACGAGGTTTTCGACCGCCGTTTGCTGCTGGCCGCGGTCAAGGAAGGTGCGGGCATTGTCGGCATAGGCGCGGATCGTGGCGACCGGTTGGTTGATTTCATGGGCGACGCCGGCTGCAACCTGGCCGAGGATCGCCAGCCGGTTCGCCTGGACAAGCTCCTGTTGTACGGCCTGCAGCTTCTCGCCGGTGCGCCGGTGATCGGCAATTTCCGTTTCCAGGTGGTCGCGGGCGAGGCTGAGGTCACGCGTGCGTTCCGTCACGCGGCGCTCCAGTTCGTCGCGGGCGGCGCGATCTCTTGCCGTCGTCTGGGCCAGCGTCTGGCGTCGGCGCAAGAGAAGGGCCGCAAGGGCGAGCAGCGGCACCAGGGCCGCCATTGCCAGCAGCCGTGCTTCGCGTGCCGCCGCAGCGATCGCGCCATCGAGCGGCGCCAACTGTTCCAGCCGCCAGCTTGTCGTCGGAACCATGGTTTCGACACGAAGGTAGTGCCGCTCACTGTCGCCCGGCAGCAGTGCGCGCAATTCGCTGGACCCGTCGGTGGTCGGCTCGATGTCGCGGAAAGGCAATGGCAGCAGTGAGGCATCGCCGAACTGCAGGCTGTCGCGGATGGCGGCAACGCGATCGCGCGGGATGGTTCTGGTCGTCATGAATCGCCAGGACGGGAAGCTGGTGATCAAGACGATGCCGCGCCGGTCGGTCACATAGACGGGCTTTCCGGATGCCAGCCATTCCGCCTCGACGTCGTCGAATTCGAGTTTGGCGACGACGACGCCGATCGGACCGTCGGGGCCCTGAACCCGCCGTGAAATGTAGAGGCCCGGCCGCTTGCTCACCGTACCCATGGCGAAGTGCTCGGCCTTGCCGTCGCGCATCGCCATGCGGAAATATTCGCGGAAGGCATAGTCGTTGCCGACGAAGCTCGTCGGCTCGCGCCAGTTGCTGGCGGCAACGGCAACGCCGTCGGGGCCGATAACGTAGATCACGGCTGCATCGGTATTGGTCGCGAGCGCCTGGAGTTTCTCGTTCAATCGCTGCAGCGCATGGCCGTTGCGGCTCGAAAGCGCGTCCTTGACCTCGACATCGTCGGCAAGCACCAGCGGCGTTGCACGCTGGCGCTCCAGCACGGCCCGCAACAGCGAAGCTTTCAGGTTGGCGTCGATCCGGCTCTGGGCGTCGACCGTTTCGAGCGCTCGGTTGCGGCCATATGCGCCGGCAGCCAGAAGTCCGGCGACGATCAGGGCGAGCGCGAGGCCGGCGAAGATCAACCATGTGCGGCGCATGGATCTGTCGAGATCAGCCAGATTGAAGGCGGTGGAAGCGGCATTGGACATGGCGGGATTGTGCATTTTTCCGCTCACGGTTCCAGATGTCTTGTGCGGAAATCCGCTCAAATTTTCGTGCGCGCGATCGCAGTTCAAGAAAATATCTTCATGAAGTCAATTGGTTGCGACGTCGATACGAGAACTGGCACGGCCGTTGCAAATGACATCCTCATGACAGCCCGAGCTGTCGCGCATCGGAAATTGACCCGGGAGGCCCGGCATGACGCCGGACTGGGTCCAGTGGAGGATCTCATGATTATCGACCAATCCGCGGAACCGCGCGGCAAGACACCTTTCTATGGTCATCTCTATGTCCAGGTTCTGGCCGCAATCGCAGCCGGCATCCTGCTCGGCCATTTCTATCCCTCGCTCGGTACGGAGCTGAAGCCGCTTGGCGACGCCTTCATCCGCCTCGTCAAGATGATCATCGCCCCGGTCATCTTCCTGACGGTCGCGACCGGTATCGCCGGCATGACCGATCTTGCCAAGGTCGGTCGCGTCGCCGGCAAGGCGATGATCTACTTCCTGACCTTTTCGACGCTTGCGCTCGTCATCGGCCTGATCGTCGCCAATGTCGTGCAGCCGGGCGCCGGCATGCACATCGATCCCGCTTCGCTCGACGTCAAGGCGGTGACGACCTATGCAGAAAAGGCACATGAGCAGACGATCACCGGCTTCCTGATGAACATCATCCCGACGACACTCGTCGGTGCGTTCGCGGACGGCGACATCCTGCAGGTGCTGTTCATCTCCGTGCTCTTCGGTCTCGCGCTCGCCATGGTCGGCAAGAAGGCCGAGCCGGTCGTCGACTTCCTGCACGCGCTGACGCTGCCGGTGTTCAAGCTTGTCAGCATCCTGATGAAGGCCGCCCCGATCGGTGCCTTCGGCGCCATGGCTTTCACCATCGGCAAGTACGGTGTTGGCTCGATCGCGAACCTTGCCATGCTGATCGGCACCTTCTACATCACCTCGTTCCTGTTCGTGTTTATCGTTCTCGGCGCGGTCGCTCGCTACAACGGCTTCTCGATCGTGGCGCTCATTCGCTACATCAAGGAAGAACTGCTTTTGGTCCTCGGCACCTCCTCGTCGGAGGCAGCCCTCCCGGGCCTGATGAGCAAGATGGAAAAGGCCGGCTGCAAGCGCTCGGTCGTCGGCCTCGTCATCCCGACCGGCTATTCCTTCAACCTCGACGGCACCAACATCTACATGACGCTGGCCGCCCTCTTCATCGCCCAGGCGATGGACATTCCGCTGTCGCTCGGCGACCAGGTCTTGTTGCTGCTCGTTGCCATGCTGAGCTCCAAGGGCGCTGCCGGCATTACCGGCGCCGGCTTCATCACGCTGGCCGCAACGCTCTCGGTCGTGCCGGCCGTCCCGGTCGCTGGCATGGCGCTGATCCTCGGCATCGACCGTTTCATGTCGGAATGCCGCGCGCTTACCAACTTCGTCGGCAATGCGGTCGCAACCATCGTCGTGGCCAAGTGGGAAGGCGAGCTGGACGAAGCGCAGATGGCAGCCGTGCTTGGCGGGCGCACGCCGGAAGCCCTGCCTGAGCCTGCGTTGCAGCCGGCCGAATAAAGTTGCCTCCCAGGGCATGACTGCCCTGGAGCATCCCGCATTCAAATCCTTGAAAGCGGACAAGATGCTCCAGAATCAAGGTGCTAGAGCGCCCTTTGCGCGTTCATAGGAACGCGCGGCGCTCTACGGCGGTCCAGACGCGGCTCGTGGCAACACGGGCCGCGTCGTCGTTTGGGCCTATTGACCGCTCAACGTCATCTTCGATGTGTCAGGTGCGCCAGCGTTCAAAAAGGCGATGAACTCCCGGAGCATCGGCACGCGGCGAGGGCGGAAGCTCTCCTCCGTCATTCTGACATCGACGATGCGATCGACACGGAACTTGCGATAGTCCTCCCTGAGGTAGCACCAGGCGAGAAGTACCAGCACCCGCTCCAGATAGACGATGGCAAGCGGCAGCACCTTGCGATCGGTTCGCTGCCTTTCAGCATCCACATAGCCGATGACGACGGCGCGTTCCTGCCAGGAGGCCTCGCGCAGCAGAGAGACATCGATCGGTGGCGGCTCTCTTTTGTCGAAGCGATAGACCTGCGAAACCGCATGAAGCGCCTGGCGTTGCAACCGATCGGGCAGTGTCGCCGTTATCTTGGAAAGTACAGCGCCGGCCGCTGCTGCCAGTTCCGGCTCGCCCATGTGCTGCACCTCGGCAAGACCGAGCACCAAGGCCTCGATCTCGAGCCGCGTGAAAGTCTGCGGCGGCAGCGCGATGTCTTCGGTCAGCCGATAGCCGAAGCCGCGCTCGCCGTCGATAACGGCGCCAGCGGCGCGCAGGCTGTCGATGTCGCGATAGAGCGATCGCAACGATACGCCGGTCTCCTCGGCAAGGCGGGCAGCCGTGACCGGGGAGGGGAGAGTACGGAGCGCCTGGAGCAGGCGGAAGAGACGAGCGCTACGAGCCATGACTTGAAGAGTAACTGAAACCTACTGACGAAAACTGGCAGTTGTGCGACTGTATAAGACCCATATCCGCAAACGCAACCGAGGACCTGACCATGCTGACGCTCTTTCACTCCCCGCGCTCGCGCTCATCGCGCATCATGACGTTGCTTCGCGAACTCGACGCCATCGACGAGGTGGAGATCGAGATCGTCGACATCACACGCGGCGACGGCAGTGGCCGCAAGGATCCGAGGAACCCCCACCCGGAAGGCAAGGTGCCTCTGCTCGTCCATGACGGCGTCGTGCTTTGGGAAAGCATTGCCATCATCCAGTACCTGACTGATCTCTTCCCGGAAAAGAAGCTGGCGCCATCTGCCGGCGACCCGCAGCGCGGCCGCTACCTGAGCTGGCTTGCGTGGTACGCCGGTGTCGTCGAGCCGGTGCTCATCATGCAGGCCGCGGGGCTTTCGCATCCCTATCTGGATTTTACCTTCCGCGGTCCGGGGGAAATGGCGGAGCGGCTCGAAAAGGCGCTGACGGATAGCCCTTATCTGATGGGCGAGCACTACTCGGCCGTCGATCTGCTGTTGCACTCGCCCTTTGCCTGGTATCCCGCCGCGACGCCGGACAGCGCCGTCATCAAGGCCTGGGTCGAGCGCTGCGGCAAGCGCCCGTCGCTACAGTGGACGGCCGATTTTGATGCTCGCACGGCGGCAGCGGCCTGAAGAAAAGGGGGGGGTGCGGCGCTGTTCACGGCGCCGGGCTCGCCCCTTGCGCAGACGCGGGCTGACTATTTTCGCTTGAGGTTGATCTCGCTCGTGACGATCCTCCTGCCCGAAGCGGGGTCGACGTCCAGTGTCGTCAGCCGCATGCCATTGGCGCCGACCTTGCGCAGGATCAGGTCGGCGCTGCGGTCGCCGTTGACCTCCTTTGCCCAGCGGATGGTGAGATTGATCGCATCGCCGCGCCGGCTGCCGTTGAGACCTGCGCGCCCGCCGCGAGGTCCGAGATAGGAGCCGCTATAGGTCGAGCCGCTGTAGCGCAATTGCGCGTCGATGCTGCGCGAGATCAGCAGCATTCCCCGGCAGACGCCCTCCATCGACAGGGCAAGGCCGTTGGCCTCAGAACTGAAGTTGCAGGATATGTTGATCGGCGACATGTTGGTGCGAATGCGGACCGTCCCGGCCCCCGCCCAGCTTCCGCCCAGAGATTTCAGGAATGCCCCCTCATCCGCCCGCGCGCTGCCGGCGGGTATCGCTGCTAGTAAAGTCATCAACAACCATCGCCACATGTCGTGGGCCTCCCATCTCTGGTTGGATGCCAAGCAACCCATCGTCGCACAGGAGCGTCAACGTGTCATGCGGGTCGAAGTTCCCGCATTCGTGCCTGCCTCCGCCTCCGCCTCCGTCTTCGCCGTCGAATGAGTCCGGACTGGCCAGGCTGCCCGGCGTCAAGGAGCTCAATTTTAGATGGAGTATGGTGTTGTTGCCATTGGCCCGCGTGCAGTGCCCGCTGCCTCTTGCCGTTTGCGCGTTAACTTTGACTTCGAAAATAAACGCTGAATCTATGGTGCATGCTGGTAAGAGGCGGTAAAGATTTTGTTAATAGGAAAGTATTTCCATCTGTAATAAGAGAGCCTCAGAAGAAACTATTGTGCGCCGGATCGCGCGGGATCCAGATTATGTTCGACGTCACATATTTGTTGCTTTTCGCTCCAAGCGTGTCTTCCCCAGCCTGTACAGATGTCCATGAGAACGGTTGTTTCCTCCGAAATGGCGTTAAGCTCCGTGCCGTTTCGGTGCCGTCGGGTACCTGCCCGTGACGGCTCGACTTGAAATTGTGCCCCAGGCTGACTTCGAAGCGCACCCGGCGTCTGCCGGGATTGTCGGTAACCCGCTCTTTGCGGAGGCGCTGCGTCAGGCGGCCCTGCATATGGTTGCAATGCACGACGTCAATCCGCGCATCGTGCGATACACCGCCAGCATGAGAAAATGGCTGCTGACTCAGGCCATTCTGACGCTGCATTACGAGCACCTGACCGACCCGACGCGGGCTGGGCTGACGGCCGCCAAGCTGGTCGATTTCATCGTCGCCAGCAACGTCGCCAGCAAGAACACCGCGATCGCCCATCTGGCCGAAATGCGTAACTATCGGCTGCTGGTCGACGCCAAGCAATTCGGCGACAAACGAACCAGGCCTCTCGTCGTGGCCGACACCGCCGAGCAACTCATCCGGCAATGGTTCGAGGGGCACCTCGTGTCGCTCGACGCCCTTGATCAGGGAAAGCGGCTGATGCGGTCGAAGCACGAACCGACTTTGATGTACTACGCCCTTCCACGTGCAACGCGCCGCCTTCTCGCTGATCCCGCCTGGTGTGATCCGCCCGAAAGCATTGCAACCCTCGTCTGGGCGGAGTCGGGCAGCAACATCCTGCACGACCTGGTCGCCCGCTTGCCGCGCGGCGTGCTTTGCGGAGAGCGGATTTCGGTGGGCCCGCTGCGGCTCAGCGACATCACCAACCGATACATCATTTCACGCAGTCATGCCCAAAGGATCTTCGCAAGGGCGCGCGAACTTGGAATCCTTGGCTGGGAAGGGGGAGGCAGCCGCGGTCCTCTGTGGATCTCGCGCTGCCTGATCGACGACTACCGCCACTGGCAGGCCGTCAAATTCCAGGCTCTCGACGAAGCCTTCTCCTGGGCGATGACGCGGGCAAGGTAGCGTGGCCAACCCGCAAACATCCTTGCGGATCAGTTAACGCCATTGATCGGTTTTTAATGGTCGGATTGCCGAAATTTTTTCCAAGTATATACGGTCATTGATTAATTTGCGACGCATATAACTTGCCTCACCAAGAACGGGGAGACAATAAATGAAGAACATCGCAGTAATTTCCGCAGTATTGTTCGGTTCGCTGGCGTCCGCTTCGGCGGCTATGGCCGGCACAGAGTTTTCATCGCCAGCCTTCGTGCAGCAGGCAACCGGCGACGCGGGCTTTGCCTCGCTCGACACGGCAGCGATCATGAAACCGGTCATGGACCTGGTCGTCGCCACGCCGCGTGTCAATACTTCGACGCTGGCCGGCAACTTGTCCTTCGTCTACCAGAGCGGGGACTTCAACACCGCCTCGATCCAGCAGAGCGGCAGCCGCAATGTCGGCCTGATCCAGCAGATCGGTTTCATGAACTCCGCCACGATCAGCCAGACCGGTGTCGGCCATCAGGCCTTCATCTCGCAGCAGGGTCGCAACAACGTCGCGATCATCAGCCAGCGCTAATGGCCAAACGGCATCGCGAGCGCGCCCGGGACAGACACGCTCGCAACGTTCTTTGAAGGGAAGAAGCCTGCGGCGCGGGCTCCTTCTTGCATTTTGCTTATTGGTTGTTGTCGACATCCGGCAGTTCGACCGGATCCGGATCGGGCTGCGGTACACCGCCGAAATCCGGGAAGTCGATGGTAAAGCCCGGACCGCCGGAGGAGCCTGCAGCTTCGCCTTGAGCGGTCGCTTGGGACAGCAGCCAGTTGCCGTTCAGCGGGTCGCCGCCGAAAGACGGATTGATCGGGCGGTAGACGAGCTCCGATGCGGCGCTCGAGCCCGCGGCAGCGAGGGTCAACGTTGCTGCGAGAAGTGCGGAATGAAGCAACTTCATTGGGTATTCTCCTTCTAGTATTTCGTGGCAGATCAACGTTTCGGCAAAACGTACATCCGGCCAGGAACGACGACAACGGTCTTGTTTTCCAGGCCGCGCAGGCCTGTCGGCATCATGTAGCGTCCGCTTTGCGCGGTCTGGATTGCAACCACCGTCGAATTCTTGGAATCGCGCACGTCCAGCACGCCGGCAAGGCTGTTACCGTGCTGGATGTAGGCGATCTGGTTGTTCTCGCCGGAAACGCCAACGAGCTGGAAGTTGTTGTCGCCGCGGCTGGCCTGCACCACCGAATTGTTGGTGCCGCCCTGGACGAGAAGCAGGGCCGAGCTGTTGCCCTCGATCGCCTGGACCGCGCGGTTGTTGCTGCCGGCCTGCTGGATCAGCGCCAGGCTTCCGGTTCCCTCGATGCCGGCGTGGGCATTGTTGCCCTGGCCAAGCTGGATGATCGAGGTGGTCGAACCGCTGTCGCCGCCGAGGAAAGGCTGGATCGGCTCCATCAGGGTGTTCACGGCGGCCGGATTGGTGCTGTAATCCTTGACCAGAAGGTCCTCGGCCGCGGCCGGCGCGGCCAACGCAGTAAGACCTGCAGCGATGACTGCGTTGCGAAGAACTTTGCCGAATGGGCGCTTGGAGCGTTTCATCTGTCTTCTACCCGTTTCTTTGGTTTCTTCGGTCAAATCTTTGTGGTCGGAAGCGAGAGCTCGATTGTCTGGTCGAGATCGCAAAGCGATTTACCGGCCCCATCGGTCACCACGAGCGTGACGCGGACCCGGCCGGAGCGGTTGATTGCCACCTGTGTCTGGCCAAGCGAACCGGCGGAAAAGCTGTTCCTCTGGCTGGTCGTGCTGTTTCGGCCCTCAGATTGCGCAGCAATGTTCAAGGCGAAGGTTCCCTCGAGGTCTCTTGCGGCTTCGATGAAGGGTCTGAGCACTGCCATCTCCTCTCCTTCGATCCTCAAGCCGCATGCGGTGATGCGCGCATCACTGATATTGCCGAGGATGGTCTGACTGTTCATCGAAGATGCACTCGCTTGAAAACCGAAGGCGATTGTCGTTGTGAAAACCTGGAGAAGCCAAACTGCCTGCCGCATGGTCTGATCCTCCGCACGTTGGGTGGGGCGCCCGAAAGCGCCCCACTGTTTCGCTTAGTTCTGGCTGACGAAGGCGACGTTCGAACGGCCGGCCTGGATGACCAGCGAGTTCTGGCCGTTGCCACCCTGGTTGACGACAGCGTAGTTGCGCTCGGCGTCGCTGGAACCTGTGCCGTACTGCAGAACCACCGAGGTGGAGGCCGAACCCGTCTGGCTGATCCAGGCGTTGGAGTAGGCGCCAGCCTGGACGACCGCGGACGAATGACCGCCAGCGCCCGTCTGGTCGACGAGGGCAAGCGAGTTGTTCGACGACTGGACGATCAGCGAGGTGTTGCCTGCCGTGTTCGACTGGTTGGTGCCGGCGACATTGTTCTTGCCACTCTGGACCGTCAGCGCCGCGTTGCCGAGGCTGGCGATCTGCGTGGTGGTTGCCACGTTGCCTTCACCGGCCTGGATGATACCGGCGGCAGACAGGATGGCGCCGTTCTGCAGGTTGCTGGCATTGTTGCCGTTGCCCGACTGGACGATCGCTGCGGCAGCGCCCACGGTTGCCGTCTGCATGTTGACGGCACCGTTGTTGTCACCGACCTGAACCGTGGCGGCAAGCGAACCGGCCGCAACGGTCTGGAAATTGAAGGCGTCGTTGTCGTTGCCGACCTGGACGATGCCGGCTGCCGAAGCGACGGTCGGGACGTTCACTTCACCCAGCGGGTTGGTGAACGGAGTGGAGACATTCTCCAGCTTGGATTCCTGCTTCCACTTCAGCTTCTGCTGGAGCGGGTTGACGAAGGAGCCCGTCGACGAGACCCAATATGTCGTGTTGGTCTGGTTGAACGTACCTGTTGCCGGAAGAATGAGCTGGCCAATCTGCGAGTTGGCTGCAGAGTTGCCGTCGCCGAATTGAGCAATCACAGCGACAGAATCTTCAGCCGGAGCAGATCCGGAACCGGTCACCGAGCCGACGCCGAAGTACTTGCCGACGCGGAACGGGCCTTGCGTTTCCGGAGACCAAATTCGTCCGCCGATCGCCGGTCCGGTCAAAGACAGGTCGATTGCCGGTGTTACGTTGTAAGTCACCGTCTGCGTCGCGCCCTGGGTGTTGTAGGCGGTGTTGCCCGAGCCGACCTGAAGGATGCCGGCGACGACGTTCTTGCTGTCGGCCTGCTGGACGTTGCCGGCCGTGTTGCCTGAACCGAACTGGCCGATCAGAGCCGTGGCGTTGGTGACATCGTTCTGGAGATTGGCTGCTTCGTTGAAGCCGCCGGCACCCTGGATGATGAAGGCGCTGGACAGGGACGATGCCGTCTGGCTGTTCAGCGCTTCGTTGTCGTGGCCGCCCTGGATGATCGTTGCGTCGAGGCCGGTTCCTGCGGTCTGCAGGTTGCTCGCGGCATTGTCGGTGCCGTCCTGCAGGATGCTGGCGCTGCTGCCGGTCACGCCCGTCTGCAGGTTGGCGCCGGCGTTGCGGCTGCCGCTCTGGATGATCGAAGCGCTGGCGGAGTTGCTGTTGACCTGACCGTTACCGGCAATGTTGTCGTCACCGGTCTGCGCGATAAAGGCGCCGACGTTCTCGCTGCCGGACTGCACGGTTGCACCGCTGTTGCGGTTGCCCTTCTGCAGGATGACGGTCGTCATTTCCGTGCCGTTGGTCTGCACATTGCTCGCGCCGTTGCCGGTGCCGTCCTGTGCGATCAGGGCGTCGGAATCCACCAGGTTTGTCTGGGCGTTGGCGCCGACATTGCCGGTGCCTGCCTGGAGGACCGTGGCGCTGGTCGGGTCGACATTGGTCTGGGCGTTTGCAGCAATGTTGCCGGAACCGACCTGGACAATGGTTGCTGTCGCGTCAGAGCCGCCCGACTGGGCGTTGGTGCCGAGGTTGCCGTCGCCGATCTGCAGGGTATTGGCAGTGTTGTTTACGCCGCCGCCGACCTGTGCGTTGGCCGCCACGTTGCCTGCGCCGAGCTGGGCAATGCCGGCCTTGTTGTCATGACCGGTGTCCTGGTAGTTGGTGGCATTGTTGCCCGCGCCGAACTGTCCGATCGTGGCGCTGTTCTTGGTGAACTGCTCCGAACCGACAAGATCGTTCTGGTAGTTGGCAGCAGCGTTGCCGTTGCCGATCTGCAGGATTGCCGCGTCATTGCCTGCCGTCGGATTGCCGCCGCGGTTGCGCGCGTTGAGCGCAACGTTGTCGTCGCCGACCTGGGCGATGGCCGAGCTGTGGCTCGTGCCGCCTTGTGACAGGTTGAACGCGTCGTTCCCCTTGCCGGCCTGCAGGGTCGTTGCGGTCGACTTGCGGCCGTCGTCCTGGGTGTTGACAGCAAGGTTGTCGCTGCCGGTCTGGCCGATCGTTGCCGTGTTGTCGTTGTTGTAGCCGTTGTTGTGGTACGTGCCGATCTGGCTGTTGAGCGCGGTATTGCGCTCGCCGTACTGGACGGTCGCAGCGACGTTGTTCTTGCCGCCACCGGCGCCGCCGGCCTGCACGTTGGCCGCCTTGTTGGCCTCGCCCTTCTGGGCGATCGAGGCGTTCAGCTTGTCGGCGGAGCCGGTTGCGGTGCCCGGCGACTGCAAGTTGGAGGCGATGTTGTTCTTGCCGTCCTGCACGATGAAGGCGTTCGAGTTGTTGACCGAGGTCTGGGCGTTGAGCGCCGCATTGCCGGTACCGCTCTGGATCACGGTTGCCGATGTCGGATCGACGTTGCTCTGGGTGTTGACGGCATTGTTGCCTTCGCCGCTCTGGGCGACCACAGCCGTGGCATCAGCCGAATCCGTCTGGGTGTTGATCGCGCCGTTGCCGTTGCCGACCTGAAGGATGCCGGCCTTGTTCTTCGTGCCGTTCGTCTGGTTGTTGACACCGGCATTGCCGGTACCGCCCTGGGCGATGATCGCGTCGGACGAGGTTCCACCCGTCTGGTTGTTGACGGCAGCGTTTCCGGAACCGCTCTGCAGGATGCCGGAGAAATTGCCGCCAGAGGTGGCGCCGAGCTGGTTGCTTTCGGCATAGTTGCCGGGCTTGCTCGGGTCGTCGTTCAGCTGGATGATGCCGGTATCGTTGCTGCTCGCACCCTTTTCCTGGGTGTTGCGGGCAATGTTGGCGTGGCCGCCCTGGAAGACGGTGCCGCGGTTCTCGCCGGTCTGGCGGAACCTGTCGACGAGGTTGTTGGTGCCGAACTGGGCGATGCCGCCGACGTTCTTGCCATCCTGGAGGAAGTCTCCGCCGACAACGTTCTGGCTGCCGAGCTGCATGACGCCGAGGGTGTTCTGGCCCTTCTGTGCATCGCCGGCGGCGCCGCCTGCTGTCAGCGGCAGGAAGACGTTCTGCTGGCCATGCTGATAGATGAAGCCTTGGTTGGCCCCCGCCTGCGACAGGTAGGCAAAGTTACTGTCGTCACGCTGGCCGATGTAACCGGTGTTGGCGGAGCCGGCTTCCTGCGCCAGGGCGCCGCTCGACATGGCGACGAGGGCAACGCCGGTCAGCAGCAATGTTTTTCTTGCTGAGAATTTCATGGACTTCTCCCTTTTGTTCGGCGCCGGCGTCTTGGTCGCCCCGAAGCACCGCACTCAATTAGAGCGTTAACAATTCGTTTAATACCATTGTGTTCTGTATCCGAACAAGGCGCTCATACAGAAGAATTAAGTAATAGTTAATCAACAAACGGGATACACCCAAAAATGGGTGAGTCAAAATCATCAATTAGAAAACAAAAAAAGCGCAACAGCGAATCATGTACGATTCAGCGTCGCGCTTTACTTCGTAATTGCCGAGTTATTGTTATTAAAAACTCATAGTTTTATTCACGTCGACGGCAGCGAGATATTTCCGTACTTCTCGTCGTAGTCGCGAATGAACTCCGCCTCGCGGGCGCGGTCCTTCAGGTGCCAGAGCCCCTGGCGAACGCCGTCGACGGTCAGCGAATAAACCGCAAGTTCGATACCTTCGCGCACGGCGAGCGAACCCGGATCGTTGCGCGACTGGCCAAGTTCGATTTCGAGCAGTTCGTCGGCAGTCGCGAATTTGTAGGCGCCGGCGCGAACCTGGACCGAGTAGACCTGTTTGGTCGTGGTCGTGGATGCGAGCACTTCGCCGGTCTGGACGCTGACGGCACGCAGGTTGACGGTTACGACGTCGGATCGGTACTGGACGTCGCCGCCGATGCCGAGATAGCGGGCGCCGGCGCCGCCAGTCAGTTCGTTGGAATCATATCCAACGATGCCGCCTTCGAGCAGAAGGCCGGCGAAACGCACCGGTGGCAGGCCGCTTGGGCGGCCATAGGCGCGCTGCGTGTTCTCGATCAACGTGCGTTCCTGCACCAGGTTCTTCAGGCCTGAGCGCTCGACGACGCGGAACCACTCACCGCTGCCGGTCTTCTTCAGCACGTCGACGAGGATGGCTGCGCCGCCCTGCGTGACCGCACGGCTGTATTCGGCAAAGCTCTCGTTCGGCTTGGCCTGACCGGTGAGGTCAGGAAAGTCGTAGACCGCGACATCGACCGGTATGGCGGGAAGGGGGATCGCACGGACCTTGGGCGTCGTCTTGGTCGGCGCCGTCAGGGTTGCTGCCGGCGTTTCGAGTTGTTGACCGCTTTGACATCCAGCAAGGAGCCCGCCCGCGATACAAAGAGCTGCCAGTTTGACCTTCATCATTCCCCCGTTTGGCCGCTTGCGAAAGCTGCAGCAGGCCATAGGCCATCGCTTTCCGGCTGAGACCCCAGTCGGAACTATAGTTGCGCAGTTATACTTCTCCGGAAGCTATAGCTTCCGAACCAAAGCATGATGAGACTGTTTAAATTCCCTCTACGATCCACACGGGCCGACCGTAGCCCCAGCTAGCCCGTGCGAATTATTGCAGTGCTTCCCTACCACTGAAGTTTTATGGGTTCGCAGCCCCATTTTTGGGTGAATTCGGGAAAATGCCCCAAAAAGTAGCAGTTTTGGACAAACTGGTTAAAGGGATGGTAACCATGCAACAGCGCCCGTTCTGGATTACCGGCTGACCGTTCCGCGGCCGACCGTCGGCCATTCGGTTTCCTCTGCGCTCAGCTTGACGATCGCCGACGATCCGGCGCCGACCGACGGGACAACATCGTTGCGGGCGGCCTCGGCGGCATTCGCCGTCGATGGCTTCGATGCTCTTGAGGATTGGTTGTAAGTCTTTCTGTTTGAAGGTGAAGTTTGTTTCTGGATCACTGGCTTTGCGCCCGCAGGCATCTGTTCGACATAGGCGCTGTTGCCGCCGTTTCGGTTGACCTGATCGACATAGGCCTGCGCGGCCGCAACCTCGGGAAAGAGCACTGACAGGCTCAGCAGGGCGCAGATCCGGACGGGCGATATCAGTGTCGTTCTCATCTTCTTCACCAAAGCTGAAATTGTCGATTACACATGATGCATAGGCATTTCTTCATGAAACCACAATCTGCAAGGTCCGTTTGACTCGGATAATGTTCCGTGAAAGACAAAACCGACAAATATATATTGGAGGCTTATCCATGACGTGGAGGAACGCGAAGCCACTCCTGCTCGGCTTCAGTGCTGCGGCCATGCTCTTTTTGCCCGCGCCGCTTGCGGCGCAAAACTCGACAGCGCCGTTGTTCTCGACACCGGCGGAGCGCTCGACGACGGGGGCACCTATTCTGATCGATCCCACAGCCGACAACAATGGCGGGATCATCGGCGCGCCTGCCGGTCGTGCCAACACGCGTCCGGCAGCGGAGCAGAAGGCCAAGCCGGCGCAGCCGGAGAAGGCCGCGGCCAACCGCTTCAAGGAGTGGGAACTGCAATGCATCGAACTGGACAAGCAGCCGGTGCGCTGCCAGATCTCGTCCAGCACGTTGTCGGCCGACGGCAAGCAGGTGATTCTTGTGATGAGCCTCGCCTATCGCCCTGATGGAAAATCGGTCGCCATGCAGATGGCTGTTCCGCTCGGCATCGCGCTCAAGGATGGCGTCAAGTTCAAGGTCAAGGATGGCTATGGCGCGACGATGCCGGTCAGCCGCTGCACACCGCAGGGCTGCCTCGTCGAAGGTCCGGCCGAGCGGGCCCTGCTCGGTTCAATGGAGGCCAAGGCGGAAGCGACGGTGACGGTTGCGACGCCCGAAGGCAAGGCGATCCCGATTGCCCTGTCGCTTCAAGGGTTCGCGGATGCCCATGCAGCGCTGAGCGCGCGGCAGGCAGCAAAGACTTCGACTGGCAACTGACCGGCGACGACCCAAGCATTGCCCACAAGGGCTGGATCATAAGCAGTGAAATGATCCAGCCCTTGTGGCCCGCGCAATTCCGGCGGAGGCACATTTCCTGCGCATGCCGGAATTGCGCTAAAGGCCGTGCAGCACCTGCGTCGCCTTGACGGCGGCCGACGCCCGGTTCTCGACGCCGAGCTTCACATAGATCTGCTCCAGGTGTTTTGTGACCGTGCGGGCGCTAAGCCCGAGGATCTCGCCGATGTCGCGGTTCGCCTTGCCCTTGGCGATCCACAGCAGCACCTCCGATTCGCGCTGCGTCAGCGAGAAGTGCTGGCGCAGCATCTCGTCGTCGGCAAGACGGCTTTCGGCGGTCAGGCGGAAGAGATACTCGTTCGGGCCGATGGCGCCGAGAAACGATATCTGCAGGCTCGACTGGCCAGGCTGATCGAGCGTGAAGCTGCTTTCGCGCGGCGGTGCCCGTTGGTCACGGCCTTCCATCCAGCTGGCGATCCGTTTGGTCACTGTCGCCAGGCCGTCGTCGCGGCCGGTTGCGGCATTGACGAGACGGGTTGCCTGCGGGGTCGACCAGCGCACGCCACCGTCGCTGCGCACGGCAAGCAGGTGGCGGCCGGCCGCATCGAGCGCGACGCGTGCGCTCTGGGCCGAGCGCGCATTGGAGAGATGAACGCGGATACGTGCTCTCAGTTCGTCTATGTTGATCGGTTTCGTCAGGTAGTCGACGCCGCCGGCGTCAAGCGCATGGACCACATGCTCGGTCTCGGTCAGGCCGGTCATGAACAGTACCGGCGTCTGGCCGATGGCGGCATTGGCCTTCAGCCGCTGGCAGGTCTCAAAACCATCCATGCCGGGCATGACGGCATCGAGCAGGATGACATCCGGGGTGATGCGTTCGGCAATCGAAAGGGCGGCATTGCCCGAGGTGGCGATGAGCACGGAAAAGCCCGATTGCTCCAGCGCCTCGGTCAGGAAACCGAGCGCCTCCGGCGAATCGTCCACCAGGAGCACGATGTCGCGCCGATCGTAAGTTTCAGCCACGCGCATCGTCTCCGTTCTGAGGTTTGTCTTTGAGGAAAGCGTCGTAGCCCGAAAGGTCAAAGGCCTGGACATAGCTGCGCGCCGCGTCGACGAAGGGTTGGTGCTTTGGCTCGAGGGCGATCTCGGTCAGCTTGGCCTCGATGCCGCGGATGTAGCCGATCTCCCCGAGGCGGATCAATTCCTCCAGGTGGTGGTCGCCCGGGCGTGTCATCGGTTTGGCGACAGGCATATCCCGCTCGCGCTTCGCCTCACCCTCATGGATCCAGGTCAGGCCGAGATGTATGGCTAGCTTGTCGGCGAGCTGTCCGACGGCAAAAGGTTTGGCGAGCGTGTCGTTGTGGCCCGCAAATGTCGATGTTACCGACCCGTCGCCGATATTGGCTGAAAGCATGATGATTGGCGCCGTCTGGCCCATCTTGCGCAACCGATCGACGAGCTCCCAGCCGCTGATGCCCGGCATGGAAATGTCGATGACGAAGAGATCCGGCCGGACGTCTTCGACGAGTGCCAGGCAGTCGGCGCCTGACGATACGGCCAGAACCGAGAAATCCATCGGCACCAGGATTTCGCGCATCAGGTCGCGATGGTCGGCATTGTCGTCGACGACGACAAGGGTGCGCCGCGGCCCGAGATAGGAGGTGATGCGCCGCACGGGAGCCGAGGGGGCGGGGCGGTCGACAGCCGATAGCATCAGTCGGACCCGGAAGCTCGTGCCCTCGCCAAAGGTGCTGGTGACGGCGATTTCACCGCCGAGCGTCTGGGTCAAGAGGCGGGTGATCGTCAGGCCGAGGCCAAGGCCCGGCATGCTGCGCAGATGTTCGGCTTCGCCGCGCTGGAACGGATCGAAGATGCGCGGCAGGTCTTTCTCGGCGATGCCGCGGCCGCTGTCGGCCACGCTAAAGGTTGCGACCTGGCTGCGATAGCCGACATCGAAGCGGATGCCGCCGCGCTCGGTGAACTTCAGCGCGTTGGAGAGAAGATTGACGAGGATCTGGCGCAGGCGCTTCTCGTCAGTCTTCACATAACGCGGAAGGCTGGCGGCGCGCACGTGCTCGAAGGCGATGCCTTTCGCCTGCGCCTGCGGCCGAAACATCTCGATGATCTGGTCGAGGAAATCGTGAATGTTGATCTCGTTGGAATAGACCTGCAACTTGCCGGCCTCGATCTTGGAGATGTCGAGCAAGCCGTCGATGAGGCCGGAAAGATGGTCGGCGCTGCGCTTGATGACCTTGATCGCGCCCTGGCGCGCCGGCGGAATAGTCTCGTCGCGCTCCAGCACCTGCGCATAACCGAGTACGGCATTGAGGGGGGTTCTTAGCTCATGGCTGAGGCCGACGACGTAGCGGCTCTTGGCGCGGTTGGCAGCTTCCGCCGTCTCCTTGGCCTGCTGCAGAGCGGCATCGGTCTTCTTGTGGGCGGCGATTTCTTTCAGCAGCAGCGTGTTCTGACGCGAGGATTCTTCCTCCGCCACCACGCGGCTGTCATGGGCGAGTACATAGAACCAGGAGACGATGCCGGCGAGAACGGCAAAGACGAAGAAGACGACGGCAACCGTGCGCTCGACCACGGAAGCCGTCTCCGGCGAAGTGCCAGCCGTCTGGTGTGCGATCATTGCCAGGATCAGGCCTATGCCGGCGATCGACAGCACCGCCGAGATCGCGTAGCGGCCGAGGCGTGTCGCCAGCTTTTCCGTGACAGCGCGCGGCAGCAGGGTATTGGCGACGGTGGCGACCTGGGCGTTGAAGCGCGCCTTCGGCTTGCACATGTCGTGGCAGCGGCTATCGAGCGAGCAGCAGAGCGAACAGATCGGTGCCGCATAGGCCGGGCACCAGGCCATGTCCTCCGCTTCGAACGGATGCTCGCAGATGGAGCAGGTGATTTCGGTCTGATTGGCCCAGCTTCGACGCGGCTTGCGCGCGAGGTAGAACTTGCCGTCGGTCAGCCAGGCGATCGCCGGCGATGCGATGAAGGCAACGATGAGGGCGATATAGGGCGCAAGCGAGGCGGCGATGTCGCCGAAGGCGCCGAAATGCGCCGTCAGCGCCACCGTCGCCGAAATCGTCATGGCGCCAAGTCCGACCGGATTGATGTCGTAGAGATGCGCGCGCTTGAATTCGATTCCGGGTGGCGACAGGCCGAGCGGCTTGTTGACGAAGAGATCGGCCGAAATCGTGCAGAGCCAGGCCATGGCGATGATCGAGAAGACGCCGAGCGTTTCCTCGAGCAGCCGGTAGATGCCAAGCTCCATCAGGAGGAGCGCAATCGCCACGTTGAAGATCAGCCAGACGACGCGGCCCGGATGGCTGTGCGTCAGCCGCGAGAAGAAGTTCGACCAGGCAAGTGACCCGGCATAGGCGTTCATGACGTTGATCTTCAGCTGCGACACGACGACGAAGGCGACCATCAGAAGCAGCGCTGCCGTTTCAGACGGGATCATGTAGCCAAAGGCCGTGTAGTACATCTGCGCCGGATCGGCCGCTTTGGTCGAGGGCACGCCCGCCGAAAGCGCCAGCACGACGAGGAAAGACCCGGCCAGCAGCTTCGGCGCGCCGACGATCACCCAGCCGGAGCCGGCAAGGAAGACGGCGATGCGATGGTGCAGCTTGCGCTGGCCATCCGGCGGCAGGAAGCGCAGGAAGTCGACCTGCTCGCCGATCTGCGCCATCAGCGCGAAGATGACGGCGGAAGCTGCGCCGAACTCGACAAGGTCGAATGGGGCAATCGTTCCCGGCGGCCCCGAGGCATGATGGATGCCGGAATAGGCAAGCCACGTCCCGACCTTCTCCCAATCGGCGAAGGCAATGAAGACGAAGGGCAGGATGTTGAGCACGATCCAGAAGGGTTGGGTCACCAACTGGAACTTGCTGATCAGCCGCACACCATGGGTGACGAGCGGAATGACCATGACGGCGCTGACGATGTAGCCGATCCACAAGGGGATGCCGAGCGCGAGTTCGAGTGCGCCCGACATGATCGAGGCTTCGATGGCAAAGAGGATGAAGGTGAAGCTCGCATAGATCAGCGAGGTCAGCGTCGAGCCGATATAGCCGAAGCTGGCGCCGCGGGTCAGAAGATCGATGTCGACCCCGTGACGGATGGCGTAGCGGCTGATCGGCAGCCCCACCGTCAGGATCATCAGGCTTGCAACCAAGATCGCGACGATCGCGTTGGTCGTGCCGTAGGACATGGTGATCGCGCCGCCGATCGCTTCAAGCGCCAGGAAGGAGATCGCGCCGATCGCGGTCTGGGAGATGCGCTCGGAGGAAAAGCGCCGCGCGCTCTTGGCAGTGAAGCGCAGCGCATAGTCTTCCAGCGTCTGGTTGGCGACCCAGCGATTGTATTCACGTCTGACGGGAATGATGCGCTGGCGTGCCGCCATGGGGATCCTAACGTGCGGTCAAAAGGGTCTCTGCCTTTTTTCTTAGCACGGAAGTTTTCTGCTTAAAATTGCTGCAGTGATCAAATTGTGCAGGGCAGCAAAGAAAATGCACCATCCGGCTCCGGCTCGCGCTTTGGCCGAAGCGTTGTGCATCCGGAATGTTGCGGGGGCTTGGTCGACGTGGCCCTCAGGCAGGGTGGCAATAGACCGGATTGCTGATGGCACGGCGAATGGTGCGCCGCGAGAGATCGTCGTCGGAGAGTTGCCAGGGCAGACTCTTTCCGGAGAGCGCGCCGCGGAAATCGCCAATGATCGTGTCGCGGCTGGCGGCGGCGACAATCTCGGTTCGCAGGAAGCGTTTTGGGGAGCCGGCGTAGCGGCCGGTCCAATTGTCGGTCTCGATGCGCTCTTCTTTGACGAGGCCGGAGGCGTCGAGCCACAAGAGTTTGTCGCCCCCGGCTCCGCGAACCAGAGCCTCTGCCTCGATCGGCCCGTTGACAGTCGATCCCATTGGCGCGCCATTGGCGGTAAGCTCAAGATGCGGCCCGGTTGGGCTTTCCGTTACGTAGCCGCGGCCGGATTTCATGGCAGAGAGCACAGCGTCCTCGGACAGTTCGTCCAGCCAGAGCACCGTCGTCGGGCGCGCAAGCACCAGCGGCCCCTCGGGCATCAGACGGGCTGGTTGATGGAAGTCACTGCCGCCGATCGCGGAGATCTTCAGGCCCAAGGCGAGCCGCTGCTGGTAGCGCTCGAGCGACACCCAGTTCCAGGCAAGCCAATGGGACTGCCAGACTTCCATGCAGTCGATCTCGGGCAGATCGTAATCCCAGGGGATCGTCGGCTTGTCGTGGTTGATCGACAAGAGGCCGCCGCGATCGTGCACGAGACGTTCAAGCGTATGGGCATGCTCGGGCCTGGTCATGCGGAAATCGATCCAGTCGTCGATACCGAAGACATTGGCATGGCCGACGGCGGTGGTGACCTCCATGGCCCGCACGAAGACGAGATCTGAAGACGAGTGCGGGTGGAAATAACGTCGCTGGGTGATGGTGTTGTGGTCGGCGACCGCGAGGAAATCGAGACCTGCCTGTCGCGCGGCCGCATGCAGCAGTTCCGGTGCGCCGGCAGCGTCCGAATGAAACGTGTGGCAGTGAAGATCGCCGCGATACCAGCTGGCTTGCTTGCGGACCGGGAATTTTCGCTCGGGCTGTGGGGCGACGGGGCGCGGGTTGCTGTCATAGGCGACCGTGACAAGCACATCGACGCCGTCCTCGGGCACCTTGTAGAGGCCGAGCATGACCTTCCATAGCCCGGATGGAGTCTCGCCATGGATATAGCCGGGCGTGGCGTCGTCCGTCGCGACGAAGAAGCGGTCGCGCGCGCCGCCGCTCCAGCCGCGAAATCCCTTCTCGGTCGGGTAGTCGGTCGCACGCGGATCAAGTGCGCCGAGGTCGATGATGCACTGTTCAGACTTGGGGTAGCTGAGCGTCACGTCGATGCGGGTGACGCCTTCGGGCACGTCGAAGGGCACATAGAAGTAGGGATCAGCGGCTTGATGGTCGCGGGTAATCCGCACGGCGAATTCCTGCATGGCGTCCTCAGCGCTCGTCGGCTGCCGGGATGCGTGCGCCGGTCTCATCGAAGAGTGCGATGTGGCGTGCATCAAAGGCGAGGCGCACGGAGGCGCCGACCTTGATCTCGTCGTCGGTGAAGATGCGCGCTGTCACGCGACCATTGTCGCCGCGCTCGAGCGTGACGAGGCTCTCCGGCCCCATGTTCTCGTTGGCGAAGAGCGCGCCGGAAAGGACATTCTGGTCGCCGGCGCCCGCAATGCGCAGGTGCTCCGGGCGGACACCGAGCGTCATCTTCCCTGCCTTCGCCGCCTTGGCGATGGCGTCGGTGGGGGCGATGGGTGCCAGTTGCAGGCCCTCGGCGCGAAGGTGCAGCGCGCCCTCGCCAATGGATGCCGCGACCGGGACGAGGTTCATCGGCGGGTTGCCGACGAAATTGGCGACGAAGGTGGTCGCTGGCCGGCGATAGATTTCGATCGGCGGGGCGAACTGCACGATCCGGCCCTTGTCCATCACCGCAATGCGGGTCGCAAGCGCCATGGCTTCGGCCTGGTCGTGGGTGACGTAGACGGCGGTCATGCCCATGTCTCGCTGCAGGTGGTTGAGGAAACCGCGGGCTTCGAGGCGGAGCTTGGCATCAAGGTTCGAAAGCGGTTCGTCGAAAAGATAGACCTCGCTCGGATAGACGAGTGCACGCGCGAGCGACGTGCGCTGCTGCTGGCCGCCGGAAATCTGGCTCGGCAGCCGTTTCAGGAGGTCACCGATCTTCAAGACATCGGCCACGTCCTTGGCCCGCGCGTGGCGCTTTGCTTCCTGCTCGCCGCGAACCTTCAGCGGATAGGCGATGTTGTCGGCGATGTTCATGTGCGGGTAGAGCGCATAGTCCTGGAAGACCATGGAGATGCCGCGATCCTTCGGGTGCAGGTAGGTGACGTCGCGGCCGCCGATCATCACCCGGCCGGAAGAGGGCGTCTCAAGGCCGGCGATCATACGCAAGCTGGTGGTCTTGCCGCAGCCGGAGGGGCCAAGCAGGCAGATGAACTCGCCGTCGGCGATCGAAAAGCTGATGTCGGGCACGGCGACGAAAGCGCCGAAGCTCTTGGAGACGTTCTGGAATTCGACAGAGGCCATGGGAGTTTCCGATTACGACTTGATGCCACCGAAGAACCGGAAACCGAATTTCCAATTCACGAAGAGATAGAGGGCGATGACGGGCAGGGAATAGATCAGCGAATAGGCGGCCAGCAGCGTGACGATCGGCGTACCGGCTTCCGAATAGAAGGAGTAGATCGCGACCGAAGCCGGCATCAGCTTGTCGCTGCGCAGGAGGATGAAGGGAATGAGAAAGCTGCCCCAGATGTTGACGAAGGCCCAGACGACGACCACGACGATGCCGGGCCGGATGACCGGCAGCGCCACGTCGAAGAAGGCCTGCAGCGGCGAGGCGCCGGCGACCATGGCGCTCTCCTCGTAGGACCGTGGAATGGCGTCGATGAAGTCCCTGAGGATGAACATCGCCGTCGGCAGCAGCCCGCCGGCAAAGACGAGGATGACAGCAAGATGGGTGTCGATCAGCCCTGCTGCCGAGATGATCAGGAAGATCGGCACCATCGCCGCCGACCCCGATACGACCGACGAGAACAGGAGCAGGATGTAGGTGACCGCACCCTTGCCGGGGATCGGTGAGCGCGACAGTGCGTAGGCAGCAAGAGTAGCCGCCCCTCCGACCAGCACCACGCCGCCCGCCGCCTGGATCAGGCTGTTCAACAGCGCCTGCATCGCGAAGGTGTTCTCAAAGACGGTCGCGAAGTTGGACAGTGTGAAGGGCGAGGGGATGGCAAGCCCAAGCTCGGCGCGCGCATTGAACGGCGCGAAGACGAACCAGACGAGCGGCAGAGCAAAGACCGTGCCGAGGAAGGTGGCGGCGGCCGCAAAGACCGTGCGCCGGACGAAAATGTTCTGGGTCCTCTTGCGCATCATTCCGCCTCCACCGGCTTCTTGTGGGCAAGGCGAAGATAGACGAGCGCGAAGGCGAGGTTGATCAGCATGATGACGACGCCGACGGCAGCACCCTTGCCGAACTCGAAGTCCTTGAAGGCAATGCGATAGGTGTAGATCGAGAGAATCTCGGTGCGGTAGGACGGCCCGCCATGGGTGAGCAGGAACGGCGTGAAGACGTTGAAGGTCCACATGGTGATGAGGATCAGGTCGGTGACGACATGGCCGCGGATCAGCGGCAGGGCGATATCGCGCAGCTTCTGCCAGGAGGTGGCGCCGGCGACGTCAGCAGCCTGGAAATAGCTCGGCGGGATCGACTGGAAGGCCGAGTTGAACAGCATCATCGAGAAGGCGGCACCCCGCCAGGTGTTGAAGAACACGATCACCCAGAAAGGCTGTTGCAAAAGCCAGTCTCCAGGCGGCAGGCCGAGGCCGCGCAGGATCATGTTGAGCGTGCCGTTGTCGTAGTCGAGGAAAGCGAACCAGGCGAAGCCGATCACCACTTCCGGCAGGATCCAGGCCGCGATGACGGCGGTCTGCAGGAAGGATTTCAGCGTCGGCGTCACCGATTGGCTGAGCCAGGCGAGCAGCAGGCCCAAAAGCGCCTGGCCGATCAGCGCCGACAGCAGCACGAACTGGATCGTCAGGATCAGCGAGAAGCCGAACTGGCCGCGGGTAAAGAAGGTCGCGGGATTGAACAGCGCGAAGTAGTTTTGCAGGCCGACGAAATCAGGATCGACGGCCGTGCGTCCGAGCAGGGTGCGGTTGGTGAAGGAAACGAAAATCACCCAGAAGAAGGGGATGATGACGAAGACCCCGACGAGGGCCGCCGCGGGCGCAAGGAAGAGTGCGCCGGCGCGCGTCGAAAGCAGGGAGAACGTCTTCATGCTGGTGTCATGGCCCTTGTCCTGGAACGTTCACCCGGCCGGCAGACACGGCCGGGCAATCTGGTCGCTGGATCGGCGGTGGGATACAGGCGCCATCGAGCCCGCATCCCGCACATCATCTTAGAGCGTGCTGACGGTGTTTTCCGCGCCGACGATGGCGATGACGGCCGCCTTGTATTGCGCCATCGCATCCTCGGGCGAGAGCTCGCCGGAAACGACGCTTTCGGTCATGCGCTGGATCTCGGTCGAGACCTTGTTGTAGTTGGCGTCATTCGGGCGGGCGGTGGTGATCGGCAGCAAGGTCGTTGCCGTCTCCGTCAGGAACGGCGAGTTCGGGATCGCCACGTCGTCACGGATGCGGATTGCCGGCTGGATCTCCTGGAAGGCAGTGAGCTGCTCCTTGCTGTTCATGAAGGAAAGCAGCGCCCAGGATTCCGCGGGCGCGTCCGTATGCGGGTTGATGACGAAGCCGGTGCCGCCCGAGACGGTGACGAAGTCCTGGCCGCGCAGACCCTTGCCAGGGGCTGTTGCCGGCATCTTCTTCCAGGTCATGACATTGTCGCGGTCCGCAACGGCAAACTCTGCGCCCGGTGCTGTCACCGAGCGATAGAACCAGTCGCCCTCGACCAGCATTGCTGTCTTGCCATCGCGGAAGTTGGCAAAGGTTCGATTGCGGCCGTCGGCCAAGAGCTGGGCGCGCTGGTCGCCGAGCTTCTCGTCGACATAGATGGTCTTGTAGAGCTTCAGCGTGTCGAGAATGCCCTGGCTTTCGACAATGTACTTGCCGGTTTCGTCGGTGACCTGTTCGCCGGTGCCGAGCAGTGCCATCCAGTAGCCCTGCATGGTCGTCGCTTCGCCCATGGAAACACCGGCGTTGAGCTGCAGCGGGAAGCTCTCAGGTGCTGCCGCCTTGATCTTGCGGGCGGCTTCCAGCAGCTCCTCCCAGGATTTCGGCTGCCAGCCGTCGGCGTCGAGGCCGGCCGCCTTGAACAGGTCCTTGCGCACGAAGATCATGCGGGCGTCGGTGCCGAGCGCAATACCGTAGGGCTTGCCCTGATAGCTCATCAGCGCCTTGGTGCCGTCGGAGATGTGCTGCCACCCCTCCCACTTCGGCACGTCTGCGCCGGCCACCTCTTCGAGCGACTTCAAGAGATTGCCCTGGACGAAACTCGGGATCAGGAAGCCGTCGAAGCCCGAGACGTCAGGGCCGGAGCCGGTCGAGAAGTCGAGCGCGAGCTGCTGCGTCAACTGTTCGTCCTCGCCGCCGAACTGCGTGAGCTTGACGGTCACGTCCTTGCCCGCGGCCTTCATCTTCTCGGTGAAGGCCGGAATGACCTTGTTCTCGATCCACTCGGCCATGCCACTGTTGACGCCGCCGACGACGCAGCGGCAGGTGATGTTGAGCTCGGTGGCGCTCACCGGCGCGGCAAAGGCAATGGCCGCAGCGGCGCTGAGCAATAGGGAATGAAACCTGGTACGCATGTTTTCTCCTCCCGGGCGGTCCTCTCAAAGACCTATGTGTCTGGTTGCGACAGTCCGGCCCTCCTCCAGGTCCGGCGTCCCGACAGTGGTCAAGAATGAACACGCTTTCATTTTTGTCAACATGGACCACGCGTTCTTTCTGTAAATGCCGCTGGAATTCTTATTTCACTTGACGAAATCGCCACGTTGATTTCTTTTGCTAATGAACACGTTTTCATTTTGTGACGGATAAATGAACGATCGCGCCGACAAGAAAGCTGCCCGAGCCACCGCCGACCAGGTGGCGCGCGAGGCCAATGTTTCAAGGGTGGCCGTGTCTCGCGCCTTCAATCCAAATGCCTCGCTGAAGCCGGAGAAACGCGACCGCATCCTCAAGGTGGCGCGGGCGTTGAACTATACGCCCGACATGGCGGCGCGGTCGCTTGTGACCGGCCGCTCGCATCTCGTCGGCATGATCGTGCCCGATGTCTGCAGCCCCTGGGAGAGCCAGGAGATCGATGCGCTGACGACGGCACTGCAGGCGGAAGGCTTCGCGACCTTGCTCTTCAAGGTGAAGGCTGATTTCAGCATGGATCCGCGCCTGCTCACCTATATGCGCGGCTTCAATCCGGATTCGGTGATCGCCTTCACAGAGAACATCCTGCCCGACGTTCTCTGCAGCTTTCTCGATCGCGCCGTGCCGATCTACGTGATCTACGACGACGTCGAGCAGTTTGCGGGCGCAGCATCCGGCACGCTCTACGACCGGCTGCTCGTGCGGCAGAAGAACGGCATCGAGCAGGCGGTGGCGCTGCTTCAGGGTTATGGCGCGCGCCGCATCGCCTATCTCGGCGGCAAGGCGCAGTCGCTTGCCAATGCCGAGCGCGAGCGCACGCTCAAGGAGACGCTCGCCGAGCGCGGCATGGATGCGCCGGTCGTGCTTGCCGGTGATTACACCTATGACACCGCCTATCAGGCGACGCTCGACCTCTTCCGGGTCGGTGACGGTGCCGATGCGATCTTCGCGGCCAATGACGTCGGCGCCTTCGGGGCGATCGATGCGCTGCGCCACGAACTCGGCCTGTCAGTGCCTGACGACGTCAAAGTGGTCGGTTTCGACGACATCCCGCAGGCGCACTGGAAAAGCTACAACCTCACCACCGTGCGCATCGACCTCGAAGAGCGCGTGCGCGCGCTCGTCCGCCTCATCCTCATGCGGCTTCGGGATCCCGATTCCGAGCCGCTCACCGAGACACTCAATACCCGCCTGATTGTGCGGGGCACCGTCGGCTGAAGGTAGCGAACATGACCGAAAAACGCATCCACGTCGTCTTCAAGACCCATCTCGATATCGGCTTTACCGATCACGCCGAGAAGATCCGCAAGCAGTATCACGAGCGCTTCATTCCGCAGGCGATCGAGACAGGTGCGCATTTCTACAAGGAGAACCCAGACGAACCGCTGTTTGTCTGGACGACCGGCGCCTGGCTGATCTGGGATCATCTCAATTCGCGCTCGAAGGAAGAAGTTGATCGGTTGGAGCAGGCGATCGAGCGCGGCTTGATCCGCTGGCACGCGCTTCCCTTCACCACCCATACGGAACTGATGTCGCCGGACCTTTTCCGGGCCGGGCTTTCCTATGCACAGGAACTCGACCGCCGCTTCGGCCTGAAGACGATCGCCGCCAAGATGACCGACGTGCCGGGTCATACGCTCGGCATGGTGCCGCTGCTGGCCGAAGCCGGCGTGCGTTTCCTGCATATCGGCGTGAACTCGGCTTCGCCGCCGCCGGAAATCCCTGACGTTTTCCGCTGGCGGGCGCCGGGCGGCGACGAAATCGTTGTCATGTATCAGCGCTCCTATGGAGAGACCTACTTCCCCGCGGGACTTTCTGACGGGCTGAGCTTTGCGCACACCAGCGACAACATCGGCCCGCAGAGCGTGTCGCAGGCAGCCGAAGCCTACCGCGAGATCCTGAAGCACGAGCCCGATGCGACCGTGCGCGCCGCGACACTGGAAGATTATGGTGCGCTGATGTGGGAGGCGCGAGAGCGTTTCCCGGTTGTCGAGAAGGAGCTTGGCGACAGCTGGATTCATGGCAGCGGGACCGATCCGGAAAAGATCGCTCGCTATCTGGCGCTGCAGCGGCTCTACAACAGCTTCGCCGAAGAACGGATGACGGCACGGCGTCAGGCTTTCGGCCGCAAGCTGGCGCTGGTGGCCGAGCATACCTGCGGCGTCGATATCAAATCCTTCCTGCGCGACGAAAAGGCCTGGGCGCGACCGGCATTCGAGGCGGCACGAAAGACGGACCCGCGCTTCCACTACACCGAGGCCTCCTGGGCTGAACAACACGCCTATCTCGAACAGGCTGTAGCCGAACTCGACGGGGAAGACGCCGCACGTGCCGGGGCGGCCCTTGTCGAGCTTGCCGTTCCGCCGCGGCCCGAGCCAGCGGTTTCGGCCGCTCGGCTGGAGGTGGGCGGTTGGATCATCGACCTCGATCCGACAACGGGCGATGTTGTCGCCTTGACCGCGCCGGACGGCCGAACCATCCGAGGCGCCGAGGGCTCGCTGATCGCCTACCGCTATGAAAGTTATGATGCCGGCGACGTGCGGCGACACATGGACACCTACCTGACCCAGTGGATGGACTGGGCGGTGCTCGACCACGACAAGCCGGGCCTTGCCAATGTCGCGGAGGCCCGCTCCCAGACCTATTCTCCCAAGCTTCGGGGTACGACGGCGACATCGATCGTCGCGGAGATGCCCATCGAGGCTGTGGAGCACTTGGGTGCGCCGACCGAAATTGCGCTTGAGTTTTCCGCCGGAGCGAACGGCCTCGACATCCGGCTGGCGCTCTATGGCAAGAATGCCAACCGCATGCCCGAGGCGAGCTTCCTTTCGTTTACACCCGAGGGGCGCTCGGCCTGGAGCGTGCGCAAGATGGGCCAGTGGCATGCGACCGACAATTTCGCCCGCGCTGGCGGCGCGCAACTGCAGGCGGTTACCGGTGTTCGGGGACAAATGGCCGAAGGGGGCGAACTCACCGTCGAAAACCTCGATACGCCGCTGGTAGCCCCTCAGTCCTGGCCGTTCATGACGTTCTGCGCGGATCTGCCGGACTTCTCGGCCGGCGTCCGCTTCAACATCCACAACAACAAATGGGGCACCAATTTTCCCATGTGGTGGGGCGGTGATTTTACCACGCGGTTCAGGCTCAGCCTCGCCGACCGGAAATAGTCGCCGCAACGGCCAGCCGCCGGAACTGTGCCGACGCCTAAGTGTCGACCCCTGCCGGCTCTGCGGAATGCATCGGCTCGGGCTCTCGGCACAAGTACCAGACGTCGACGGGAAGCCGCCGGCCGGGGAGCATGACCCCCTCTTGCGGCATCCAGAGAGCGGGCGGCACCGGAGCCCGCAGACGCGCCATCAGCGCCGCCGAGACCACAAGCGGTGCGCCTAGCGTCTTGGTCAGGGATTCCAGGCGCTGGGCGACGTTGACCGCATCGCCGATAACGGTGAATTCGCTGTGGCAGCCGCTGTCCAGCACGCCGCCGACGACGGTGCCGTAGTGCAGCCCGATGCCGGCATCGAGGGACGGGTGCCCGTTCAACCGATTGTGGCTCTTCCAGTCGCTGAGGGCATCGACGAGATCAAGCGCACAGACGAGTGCGCGATCGGCATCGTCTTCCATGGGCCTCGGCTGACCGAACACCGCCATCACCCCGTCGCCGATGAACTTGTCGACGGTGCCGCCATGTTCGAAGATCGTCTGCGACACGAGCTGCCGGTACTCGGCCAGAACGAAGGCGAGTTCCGCAGCGGGCGCTGTCTCCGAAAACAGGGTGAAATCGCGCAGATCGACAAACATGATCGCCGCGTCGCGGCGTTCGAGGCCAAGCGCATCGCCCTTTTCTTGCAGAGCCGAGACCACCAGGGGCGAGAAGAACCGGGAGAGGTTCTGGCGTCGCTGGTCGGCCTTCAGCGCCTCCTTGCGCGTACGATCGTGGTCACGCGCCAGAAGATAGATTGCAAAGGCGGTGAAGCCGAAGCTGACGGTCAGGCCGAGATCCTGGTTGAAGAACGATCCGAGCAGGGAGAGCGTACCGGCTGCCTGATGCCGCGCGGCGGTTGCCGCAAGCATCGTCACCCAGGCGACGAGCACGATGCTCGAGAAGATCAGAACAAGCCGCCGTTCGAGTTTCAGGCCGACATGGACAAGCAGGATGAAGGCAACGACGAGGCTTGTGGTCGTCAGATTGTGGTTTTCCGTCACCGGTCCGGCGAGGATGTGCGCGTACGCAGCAAGGCGACCAGCAGGGCATCGAGCACGACGAACACGGTTTTCAACCACGACTGACCGGGTAGGTGGCGCGTCGTGGCAACGGACGCGATGCTGATGGCGAGATAGCTGATGACGACGACCGCATGCATGCGTTCAGCGCCCTCGTTGCCCCCAAGCATAAGACTGGCGAGCAGGATGGCGAAGGCGACGAAGCGCAGGACGAGCGAGCGCTTCTCGCGAGCAAAATCCCATTGCGGGTGAAGTGAGGACGTCATGTCTTTTGGCCTTGAGACGTGAGGCTGCTCTGTCTGTTCGCTACTGGAGCAGGCCACCGGTTGCCCGACCTGCTACCAACCGATTCGAGTCGAATATGTGGCATGGCTGCCGCTCCGTTCACTCCGGATGAGGTCTCTGTCTAGGGCTTCCAACGATGGCAAGGTCAAGCGCCGGAGAAGTCGCCTTCAATCGCCATTTCTGGCCGCTTGGCGCCGCTGCTATCCGCGCCGCTTCCTCTTTGCCCCCGGCATCTACGTAGAATGACGTATGTGCAGTGCAGCGAGACTGCCCGATGATCCCTCAAGCAACGGCTAAAAGAGCACGAAGGCCGCACTGCTTCAGAACGAGAGGGGTTCAATCAGATGAATATCAAGGCACGCGTCACCGGCGCATTCCTCGCCGCCATCCTGTCATCGACGGCGTTCAACGGCGCCTTTGCCGCCGACGATACGATCAAGGTCGGCATCCTGCATTCGCTCTCCGGCACCATGGCGATCTCCGAGACGACGCTGAAGGACGCCATGCTGATGCTCATCGACGAGCAGAACAAGAAGGGCGGCTTGCTCGGCAAGAAGCTTGAAGCCGTCGTCGTCGACCCGGCGTCGGACTGGCCGCTCTTTGCCGAAAAGGCCCGCGAGCTGATCTCCGTCGACAAGGTTTCGGCGGTCTTCGGTTGCTGGACCTCGGTGTCGCGCAAGTCGGTTCTGCCGGTTTTTGAAGAACTCAATTCAATTCTGTTCTATCCCGTCCAGTACGAGGGTGAGGAAAGCCAGCGCAACGTCTTCTATACGGGCGCTGCACCGAACCAGCAGGCAATTCCCGCCGTCGATTATCTGATGGAGAACGAAAGCGTCGAGCGCTGGGTGCTGGCCGGCACCGACTACGTCTATCCTCGCACGACCAACAAGATCCTCGAGGCCTATCTGATCGCCAAGGGCGTGAAGCCCGAAGACATCATGATCAACTACACGCCGTTTGGTCATTCCGACTGGCAGACGATCGTTTCCGACATCAAGAAGTTCGGTTCGGCCGGCAAGAAGACCGCCGTCGTCTCGACCATCAACGGCGACGCCAATGTGCCCTTCTACAAGGAACTGGCGAACCAGGGCGTCAAGGCCGAGGACATTCCGGTCGTCGCCTTCTCGGTCGGCGAAGAGGAACTGGCCGGTCTCGATACCGGTCCGCTCGTCGGCCACCTTGCTGCCTGGAACTATTTCCAGTCGGTCGACACGCCGGCCAATGCCGAGTTCATCAAGACCTGGAAGGCCTATACCAAGAACGACAAGCGCGTGACCAACGACCCGATGGAAGCGCACTATATCGGCTTCAACATGTGGCTGAAGGCCGTCGAAAAGGCCGGCACGACCGACACGGACGCGGTTCTTGATGCGATGATCGGCGTTTCGGTGCCGAACCTTTCGGGCGGCTATTCGACGATGATGCCGAACCACCACATCACCAAGCCGGTGCTGATCGGCGAGATCCAGGGCGACGGCCAGTTCGAAACCGTCTGGGAAACGCCCGGCCTCGTCGTCGGCGACGAATGGTCCGACTATCTGCCGGACTCCAAGAACCTGATCTCCGATTGGCGCGCACCAATGTCCTGCGGCAACTTCAACGTCGCCACCGGCAAGTGCGGCGGTAAAGGCTCCTGATTTCATCACGTAATCTTAGACCGGGCGGGCAGTCCGCCCGGTCAATCCTTGCATGACGAAATTTGGGGGCCAGCATCCCTCCGTCCGCTGATGCGGCCGGGCGGAGGGGGCTTATCGCGAAAACCTCGACCGTAGCGCCTGTCGCCGCGCGACAGGGCAAGACCCGAGCGAGAGGGTGATGTACCGATTTCTGCAAATTCTGCTGGTTGCGCTCTGCCTGTTGATATCGACCCATGTGGTCGGGCTTCGTGCGGCAGATGATCTTGGTGCGCTGGTCGATCAGCTCGGCGCCGCGAAACTCGCCGACATGGATGAGCGGATATCGGCGCTGGCAAGAACTGGCGATGCCAAAGTTGTTCCCGTCCTGGAGGCGTTGGGCGAGGGAGAGCTCTATCAGCGCAAATCCGACGGCAAGGTTTTCCTCGTCAAGTCGAGCGGCGCCAACCTGCTTCTGGTCGATCCGGTGACCGGCGCGGAGGCCGGCGAAGCGCCGAAAGCGGCGATGCAGAAGGTGAAGGTCAACAACGCTGTGCGCCGCGCGGTTCGCAGCGCGCTCGGCGGCCTGACGCTCTTCAGCGATGACGCCGGCGCGCGGTTGAAGGCGGCCCAATCCATGCTCCAGTCCCCGAATGCCGAGGCGCTCGGGGCGATCGAGACGGCGCTTGCCGCCGAAAAGGACGAGGCTGTTCGCAAGGTCCTTGACGAGGCACGGGCGGTATCATTGCTTGTTTCGGACCGGACTGGTGATGAAAAGCGCCAGGCGATCACGCTTCTTGCAGACGGCAGCGGGCGCTCCGGCCTTGCGGTCCTGACCTCCGCGCTCGCCACGGCCGACGCAACGCTCAAGCCCGACATCGAGGCGGCGATCGCCCGCATCGAGCAGACCCAGGCGCTCTGGAACGCCGGTCAGAATGTCTGGTACGGGCTGTCGCTCGGCTCGGTCCTGCTTCTGGCGGCAATCGGCCTTGCCATCACCTTCGGCGTCATGGGCATCATCAACATGGCGCATGGCGAGATGGTCATGCTCGGCGCCTATACGACCTTTCTGGTGCAGGAGGTCATACGCAATTCCTATCCCGGCCTCTTCGACTGGTCGCTGGCGATCGCTCTGCCGCTCGCCTTTCTCGTTACCGGCGCCGTCGGCCTGGCGATCGAGCGCGGCGTCATCCGCTTTCTCTACGGCCGGCCGCTCGAGACACTGCTTGCCACCTGGGGCATCTCGCTGGTCCTGCAGCAGGCCGTGCGCTCGATTTTCGGTCCAACCAATCGCGAGGTCGGCAACCCCTCGTGGATGGCCGGCGCCTTTGATCTCGGCGGGCTGACCATCACCTGGAACCGGCTGTGGATCATCATCTTCGCACTCACCGTGTTTGCAGCTCTCCTGTTCCTGCTCAAGAAGACGCCGATGGGCCTTCGCATGCGGGCGGTCACGCAGAACCGACGTATGGCCTCCTCGATGGGCATCCGTACGCCCTGGGTTGATGCGCTCACCTTCGCGCTCGGCTCCGGCATTGCCGGCATGGCTGGCGTGGCTCTGTCGCAGATCGACAACGTCTCACCCAATCTCGGCCAGGGCTACATCATCGACAGCTTCATGGTCGTGGTCTTCGGTGGTGTCGGCAATCTCTGGGGCACGCTTGTCGGTGCCTTCTCGCTCGGCATTCTCAACAAGTTCCTCGAGCCTTACGCCGGCGCCGTGCTCGGCAAGATCCTCGTGCTGGTGCTGATCATCCTCTTCATCCAGAAAAAGCCGCGCGGCCTCTTCGCGCTCAAGGGAAGGGCGGTGGAAGCATGATCACCTCGTTTCTGATGAAATCGCTGGACCGAAACATCCTCGTTGTCGTGGCGATCCTTGTCGGTCTCGCCATCCTCGTTCCGGCGCTCAATCTTCTGACCGCGCCCGACCATCCGCTGCACGTGCCGACCTACCTGGTCTCGCTGTTCGGCAAGTATTTGACCTACGCGCTGCTGGCGCTGGCGCTCGATCTGGTCTGGGGCTTCTGCGGCATCCTTTCGCTCGGCCATGCGGCCTTCTTCGCGCTCGGCGGCTATGCCATGGGCATGTATCTGATGCGCCAGATCGGCGCGCGCGGCTCCTACGGCAATCCGCTGCTGCCTGATTTCATGGTGTTCCTCAACTGGAAGGAACTGCCCTGGTTCTGGTACGGCTTCGACATGTTCTGGTTCGCAGCATTGATGGTGGTGCTGGTGCCGGGGGTGCTTGCCTTCGTGTTCGGCTGGTTCGCCTTCCGCTCGCGCGTCAACGGCGTCTATCTCTCGATCATCACCCAGGCGATGACCTATGCGCTGCTTCTCGCCTTCTTCCGCAACGACATGGGCTTCGGCGGCAACAACGGTCTTACGGACTTCAAGGACATCCTCGGCTTCAACATCCAGGCAAACGGCACCCGCGCCACTCTCTTTGCCATCTCTGCATTGATGCTGGCGCTCTGCCTGATCCTGACTTCAGCGATCGTGCGTTCCAAATACGGCAAGGTGCTCGTGGCTGTCAGAGATGCGGAAAGCCGCACGCGCTTCCTTGGCTACCGGGTCGAACACATCAAGCTCTTTGCCTTCACCGTTTCGGCGATGATGGCCGGCATCGCCGGTGCGCTCTACGTGCCGCAGGTCGGCATCATCAATCCCGGCGAGTTCGAGCCTGGCAATTCGATCGAGGTGGTGATCTGGACGGCGGTCGGCGGCCGCGGCACGCTGATCGGCCCGATCGTCGGTGCCGTTCTTGTGAACGGGGGCAAAAGCATCTTTACCGCCGCCTTTCCGGAATTCTGGCTGTTTGCGCTCGGAGGCCTCTTCGTGCTCGTCACCCTGTTTCTGCCAAAGGGCGTTGTCGGCACCACCGGAGCCTATTTCGCCGGCCGTCGCGCCAAAAGCCGGGCACGTTCTCAAGAAACATCGGACAGACTGGCCGCTGAACCCATGGCGGCGGAGTAAGCGACATGAATCAACCCATCGGCCAGACCAAGCCGACAAGCCTGCTTTATCTTGACGGCGTCTCCGTCTCTTTCGACGGCTTCAAGGCGCTGAACGCGCTCTCCTTCGTCATCGAGCCGGGGGAACTCAGAGCCATCATCGGCCCGAACGGCGCCGGCAAGACGACGATGATGGACATCATCACCGGCAAGACGCGACCCGACGAAGGGCTGGTGTTCTTCAAGGGCGAGATCGATCTCACCAAAAAGGACGAGGCCGAGATCGCCTCGCTCGGCATCGGCCGCAAGTTCCAGAAGCCGACTGTCTTTGAGAGCCACACGGTGTGGGACAACCTCGAACTCGCCCTCAACCGCAAGCGCGGCGTCTTCCCGACGCTCTTCTATCGGCTGACGCCCGAGGACAAGACCCGGATCGAGGAAATCCTTGCGACCATCCGGCTTTCTGCCCGCAGCAGCGACCTCGCCGCCAATCTTTCGCACGGGCAGAAGCAGTGGCTGGAGATCGGCATGCTGCTCGCGCAAGAGCCCGAACTGCTGCTCGTTGACGAACCGGTCGCCGGCATGACCGATGCGGAAACCGCCGAAACGGCCATCCTGCTCAAGGAGATCGCCAAGACCCGTTCGGTCGTCGTCGTCGAGCACGACATGGGTTTCATCCGTGAGCTCGGCGTCAAGGTCACCTGCCTTGCCGAGGGTGCGGTGCTGGCGGAAGGCTCGATCGATTTTGTCAGCAGCGATCCGAAAGTGATCGAGAACTATCTTGGCCGGTGATCTTCCAAACCGCAAATCTCTAAGGAGGACGCGCCATGCTCTGCGTCGAAAACGTCAATCTGCACTATGGCGCCGCGCAGGCGCTGCGCAACGTGTCGATCACGGCCGAAATGGGCAAGATCACCTGCGTGCTCGGCCGCAACGGTGTCGGCAAGTCGAGCCTGTTGCGGGCCGTCACCGGTCAGCATCCGATCAGCGCCGGCGCGATCGGCTTCAACGGCGTCGCACTCGCCGGCATGGCACCCTATCGACGGGCAAAAGAAGGCATCGGCTACGTGCCCCAGGGGCGTGAGATCTTTCCGCTGCTTTCGGTCCGGGAAAACCTTGAGACCGGATATGCCCCGCTGAAACGCGGCGACCGCTCGATACCGGAGGATGTCTTCAACCTGTTTCCGGTTCTGCGCTCGATGCTCGGACGTCGTGGCGGCGATCTCTCCGGCGGCCAGCAGCAACAGTTGGCGATCGGCAGGGCGCTGGTCACGCGGCCGAAGATCCTGGTGCTCGACGAACCGACGGAGGGCATCCAGCCCTCGATCATCAAGGATATCGGCCGGGCGATCCGCTACCTCAGGGATTCTACCGGCATGGCGATCCTGCTCGTCGAGCAATATCTCGATTTCTGCCGGGAGCTTGCCGACCACGTCTACATCCTGGATCGCGGTGCGGTAGTTCACGAAGGACCGCCCGAGACGCTGGACACCACCGAGGCACGGAGACATCTCACGGTGTGAGCGCGCGTGCCTTCAACAATGGCGTTTTACTAAAAGTCCCAACATTCGTTTTCGCTCGTTTGACACGGGCCTTGGCGTGGGCCGGGCAGGGAAAATCGCTCCCTGCCATAAAGGCGCCAACAAAAATCACTAAATCTATGCAGTAACTGACGTAATTTCTTGAGAATAGTGCGGTTTGGGTGTAGGACATCCTAAGCGAAAGAGTGCGGCCGTCACAACCCGTTGTTCCCGGCAAATGCCGCTGGTAGCGGCATTGTGGCGGCCTTCGTTGTTCAGGAAAGCGAAGTGGCATGTTGACCAAAAAAGGAAAATACGGGCTCAAGGCCCTTGTCGACCTGGCTCAACTGGAGCCCGGGGAGACCGCCTTCATCACCGAGATCGCCACGCGGAACAATATCCCGAAGAAGTTCCTCGATGCGATCCTTCTCGAACTGCGTAATGCCGGCATTCTGCGCTCGAAGAAGGGCCCCGGCGGCGGCTATTCCCTGTCTCGACCGGCGTCCGACATTCGCATCGGCCAGGTGATCCGCACTCTGGACGGGCCCTTAGCGCCGATCCGCTGCGCGAGCCGCACGGCGTTTGAGGCCTGTGACGATTGCGCGGATCCGGTCAACTGTCATGTGCGCAAATCGATGAGCGACGTGCGCGATGCGATCGCATCAATCCTCGACAACATGACGCTCGCCCAGTTTGCCGCAAACGACAACGCTTCCGAGATCGTTGCATTGCGGGACGCAGACGTCGGCTGAGCCACCCCGTCACTTCTGGCAATGCGCCACGGCCGCTCGTGAAGGACGGGTAGGACTTTCCCGGCTGCCCGCCCAAGTCGCAAATCATTTGCTGTTATTGTCCATAGAATAAGTGCACTATTTCGCATCGATCCATGGAGAACGGCGGATGAGCAACGTGCATTTCCTCAGAGAACCGACACCGGCCAACAGCGAGCACGAAGAGAGGCGGCGGGATCTTTTCGCCCGCGCCGAAACGCTGTCGAAGGATCTTGCGCGGCGCGGTGCCGAGCTTGACCGGGTGGGGGCGCCGCCGCGAGAGGAGATCGAGGCGCTTCGTCAGGCGGGACTGTTGACGGCGCTGCACGCGCCGGAGGTCGGTGGTGGCGGCTTGAGCTGGGTCGACGGGCTCAGGCTGGTGCGCATCATCGCACGCGGCGAAAGCTCGATCGGGCAGTTGCTCGGCTATCACTATGTCAACAGCCAATATGTCTACTGGGCCGCTGCCGATCCGAAGCAGGCCTGGGTCCTTGGCGCTGAAACCGTCGAACGGCAACTCTATTGGGGCGCTGCGGTCAACCCGCGCGATCCCGGCCTGACGCTCGAGAGGCGCGGCGCTCACTATGTGCTGAACGGCCGCAAGACGTTTTCGACGGGCGCGCATGTCTCCGCCCGCATCAATGTCAACGCCGCTATCGACGGCAAGATCGCCAACTTCGTCGTCCCGACCGACCGTCCGGGCTATATCGTCAACGACGACTGGGACAATATCGGCCAGCGGCTGTCGGATAGCGGCAGCGTCGAATTTCGCGATTTCCCCGTCTATGAGCGCGATTTCATCCTGCCACTCGCCGATCCCTCCGATCCGCCAGCGGTCCAGGCGACGTTCAATACCCCGTTGATCCAGCTCGTTTTCGTCAACTTCTATCTCGGGACGGCCGAAGGCGCGCTCGCCGCAGCACTCGATTATGTTAGCAGCACGACACGCGCCTGGATCACGTCCGGCGTAGAGCGGGCGAGCGAGGACCCCTACATCCTCGAGCGCATCGGCGAGCTTCAGGCGAGCCTGAAAGCGTCCGTGGCCCTGGCCGATGCCGCGGCGAGCGCTGTCGAGGCAGCCTTGTCGCAAGGCAGGACGGTGACGGCTCAGGCGCGCGGCGAAGCCGCGATCGAAGCCTATGCCGCCAAGGTTCACGCCACCCACGTCTCGCTCGACGTCACGTCAAAGGTCTTTGAACTGATGGGGGCCCGTTCGACGGCGGGGCACCATGGCTTCGATCGTTATTGGCGCAATGTCCGCACCCACACCCTGCACGATCCGGTCGCCTACAAGGCGCGCGAGGTGGGAAACTTCGCATTGAACGGGCAGATTCCGCCGGTAAGCCTCTACAGCTGAACCGCACCTGCCGTCGGGATTGGTGTCGCCCAGAAGAAAAACGCCGCCGGGACAAACCCGGCGGCGTTTTTTTATTTTGTTGCGCTTAGGCGGAAGCGGCAAGTGCCTGTCGCTGGCGGGCAAGGTCGCGATAGCCAGCGCCCGGATGCGGCGCCACCAGCCTCGGCCCGCCGCCGAACAGTTTTTCCCGAAGCGTGCCCTGGCGGTAGTCGGTCTTGTAGACGCCGCGCTTCTGCAATTCCGGCACCAGCAGGTCGACCGCATCATCGAAGGTCTCCGGCGTGACCGCATAGGCCAGGTTGAAACCGTCGACATCGGTGTCCTCGACCCATTCCTGCAGGAGATCGGCGACTGTCGCCGGCGAGCCGACGAAGACGGGGCCGAAGCCACCAATGCCCACCCAGTCGGCCATCTCGCGCACGGTCCACACCCGATCGGGGTCGATCGTGGTGAAGGTCTCGACGGCGGACTGCACCGCATTGGTATAGCGGTGCCGCAACGGCTCGTCCGGGGCGAACTGGCCGAAATCAATGCCGGTCCAGCCGGAGATCAGCGCCAGTGCGCCTTCGTAGGAGACATGTTTGCGGTACTCGTCGAACTTCTTCTTCGCCTCGGCATCGGTCTCGCCGAGAATGACCGTCTGCAGGTTGAAGGCGAGGATTTCGCGCGGGTTGCGCCCCGCGCGCGCCGCTGCTTCGCGGACATTGGCGACGTAGCGCTTGAGCACGGTCTTCGAGGGGGCGGCGACGAAGATGCATTCGGCGTGCTGGCCGGCGAAATCCTTGCCGCGGCTCGAGGCGCCCGCCTGGTAGAGCACCGGGGTGCGCTGCGGTGACGGCTCGCTCAGGTGGATGCCCGGCACGGTGAAATGGCGGCCGCGATGGTCGATCGGGTGGACTTTCTCCGGATGGGTAAAGATGCCGCTGGTGCGATCACGCACGACCGCTCCGTCTTCCCAGCTTCCCTCCCAGAGCTTGTAGCAGACCTCGAGATATTCCTCGGCGAGATCGTAGCGGTCGTCGTGGCGCGTCTGCTGCGCCTGGCCGACGTTGAGGGCGCCGCTATTCAGATAGGAGGTGACGATGTTCCAGCCGACCCGGCCCTTGGTCAGGTGGTCGAGCGTCGAGATGCGGCGCGCGAACGTGTAGGGGTGCTCGAAGGAGAGCGACGCCGTCAGCCCGAAACCCAGGTGTTCGGTCTCGTAGGCCATGGTCGGCACCAGTTGCAGCGGATCGTTGACCGGCACCTGCGCCGAGTGGCGCAGCGCCGCCTCGGTGTTGCCGTTCAGGACATCGTAGACACCGAGCACATCGGCAATGAACAGGCCGTCGAACTTGCCGCGCTCGAGCGTTTTTGCGAGATGCACCCAGTAATCGAGGTCCTTGTAGCGCGAGGATTGGTCGCGCGGGTGCGTCCACAGCCCCGGCGACTGATGGCCGACGCAGTTCATGTCAAAGGCATTCAGTCGGATTTCACGGCTCATGTGGCTCTCCTTCGCGCACAGTTGGTCACGGCCCGAAGCGCGCTTACGCGTCGGGCCGGATGCTTGCATGCGGGTCAGAGCGCGCCATTCTTCGGGGGCTTGACCCCGTTGAGGTGGTAGTTGCCGACGACGTGATGCTTCCAGCGGACCGGATCATGTAGCGTGTGGGTCCGGGCGTTGCGCCAATGCCGGTCAAGATTGAGGCCGATCCGGGTCGAGGCGGTGCCGGCGAGCTCGAAGAGCGTGTTGCTGGCCTCGAGCGCAATCTCCGTCGTCAGCACCTTGGCAGCCGCCACCGCGAGTGTCGCTTCGATGACGCTTTGCTCGGTGCCGTTGACCTGGGCGATGTCGACTTTCCTGCCGGCGCGATCGACGGTGGCTGCTGCCGCTTCCAGGCGGATTGCAAGCTGGCCGATGCGGGCGATCGTCAGCGGATCGTCGGCGGCGCGCTCGACGCCACTGTCCATCCAGGCACGGGCATGATTTCGCACGAAATCGAGCGTTTCGGCAAAGGCGGCGCGGGCGATGCCGAGATCGATCCCCGCATGAATGATCTGGCCGACGGAACCGATGGTCGTCGGGCGCTCGAAGCCGCGATGATGCCGCACCACGGCGTCGGCCGTCACATAGACGTTCTGCAGCACGGTGGTGCCGCTGCCGGTGGTGCGCTGTCCGAAGCCGTCCCAATCGTCGATGATCTGCAGGCCCTCGGCGTCGCGCGGAACAAAGGACATGGTCAGCTTGTCATCCGGGTCGAGTGCGAAGACCACGACCCATTCGGCGAAGAGCACGCCGGTGGAATAAAACTTGCGCCCGTTGAGCCGGAAGCCGAGTCCGTCGGGCGTCAGCCGGGTGGCATAATCGCCGACGGTCTTGGTGCCGCGTTCAGACAACGCGTTGCCAAAACGGTCGCCGGCAAGCGCCCTTTCGTAGAAGAATGCCTTCTGTTCCTCGGTTCCGTCGGTGCGGAGCGCCTCGAGAATGTAGAAATGGTTCTGAGGGATCTGCCCGATCGACGAATCGGCTTCCGAAAGAATCGCGGTGATGTCCGCAAGGACGGCATTGGAGACGTCGATGCCATCATATTCCGGCGGCACGGTGATCGCGAGCAGGCCCGATTGAGCCAGCGCATCAAGCTCGTCGAAGGGCAGAATGCGATCCGTATCGCGCTCGCTCGCATTGCGGGCGAAGTCCGCGGCCAGCTCGCGTGCGATCGACAGTGCTTCCTCCTCGCTTTCGATCCGGTGCGCCGGGGCCCGTGTTTTCTCGGATAGCCGCGAGATCGTTCCCATATGATTGCTCCCTATCGATTGAGGTGCATATCAGTGGATTATCTGGCCAGATCGGGTAAGATAGTATATTCTATAGAAATTATCGATGTTAGTTTTTCGTTTCTGCCGCCCTGAAGGCCAGGTGTTTACCTTCGTGGCTGGATCGGTAAGATCGCACCAGGGGAAGGCATGACGTGCGCGTCAGGCCAAGGGTCACGCCGAGTATGCGTGCCAACTTCCCGCCCAAAAAGACTGCGGCTCAGGGAACCATTACCCGTCTTGTGCATTGCGTCGTGGCCTGTAGTTTAACCAGTCGCGTGGTCTCAGAGTACGGCCGCCCGGCACGAACACAAACACATGCTGACAGAATTGGCCATTCGCGTTTCCCGGCCTTAACCACTGAAGGAGACACAAATGACGAATTTACTGCCTGCTCTCCATGAAGGGCATGCCCCGATCACTCTCCAGAACCTGTTTCGCGACGCTCTGGAAGCCTATGACGATTGGGGTGAAGGCATGCCCGAACCGGTTGTTTCCTATGAAGGCAAGCTGATTGCGATCAGCGAGGTCTTTGATTGGATGAAACCCTGCACGGATATCATGCCGGCAAATTTGATCGGCATCGTCACCGACCGGCTGAACAAGCCCTGGAGCGGCGATGGGCCACTCGACGAGATGACGTTCTCGACGGCGGCGCGCGTGATGTCGGTGATGACGAGGCGCCAGCTGCATCGCTTCGGTCGCGGATCGATCGAGGTCTTCGCCAAGCGCTTCAGCCAGCCGCTGAGCGCCGGCGCCTGATTGCAATCCAGGGAGCGCGTCAGCGCGCTCCCTGCCCGGGACCGCTCATCGTCGGGACCCTTCCGCGCCTCGCGATCCAGATGCGCGATCTCGTGCACCCCGCACACCCTTCCTTGAAGACGCTTCATCCCGTAAACACGGGAGAAAGCTGTAATTCAAGCGAAGCGGGGGCGAGGGCGGGGTGAATTTTCGACAACTCGAAGTGTTGCGCACGTTGCTTGCGACTGGATCGACGATCGCCGCTGCCAAGACCATGGGGCTCAGCCAATCGGGCGTGAGCCGATTGCTGCAACAGCTCGAAGAAGACCTGTCGCTGACACTCTTTGCCCGCGACAAGGGAAGGCTGATCGCAACGCCGGAGGCGATGAAGCTTGCCGAAGATGCCGAGCATATCTTGCTGGGCATCGACCGTTTCACCAATCTGGCGCAGGACCTGCGCAGCGGCGCCGTCGGCCCCGAGGTCGTGCGCATCGGGCTGCCGAACAGCATGTCCGAGACATTCGCTCCGGCCATGCTTGCCGACTATGCCAAGGATTTTCCGGGCGTGCGGATTGAGACCTTCTTCGACACCACGGTTGCGATTGCCCGGCTTGTGGAGCAGCGCATCATCGATTTCGGGTTCCTGCGCTATGAGGGGCAATTGAGCGCCGGTATCGAGATGCAGCCGGTGGCCAAGGGCGTCAGTGTCTGCGTCATGGAGAAGGGGCACGCGCTTTCGGAACACGAGACCGTAACCCCCAAGGAATTGCGCGGCGTGCCTCTGATCTTGATTGGCCGCAGGCGGCCGACGCGCGTCATGCTCGATGAGATCTTCCGCAAAGCGGGCGTGCCGCAGAAGGTCAAGATCGAGACCCACAGCAACAGTTCCGCTTGCGCCTACGCGGCGTACGGCCTCGGCGTCGCCATTATCAGCAGCTTCTTTGCCAACCTGCACCGCCATCTGCCGATCGAAATCCGCCCGTTCTCGCCGCATCTCACCCAGGATTTCGGTGTTGCAACGGCATCAGGCGTTCCCTTGTCGCTTGCGGCCCAGGCGATGATCGACTGCCTGAAGCGGCAGGTGGCCGCGGTCCACGAAGCGTAGCGGCTTGCCGATTTTGCGCTCCGTCAGCGCATAACATCCTGTTTCATAACGTTTTTGGAAGCGACAGCGGGCCACCTGTGCTCGCCTGACGTGTCATGCCCTTGTCATAGGCGTATGACGAATACTCATAATATTGCGCGATTTTTTCCAATCGATCATAGTTCCCTCAACAAAAGCCGACGGGCGGGAGAATCGCGGTAACGCGTGCGGCCAGCCTCAGTACGGGGAACCCATGATCAAGTTCATTCTCAATCGCCTCGTGATGGCGATACCGACGATCGTTATCGTCTCGGTAGCCGTCTTCACGCTCATCCGCCTCATTCCCGGCGACCCGGCAGCGCTGATGCTCGGCGATATGGCCGAGCCGCATCAGATCGCCGAGATGCGCAACCTCCTCGGTCTCGACCGCAGCATCCCGGAGCAATTCGTCGTCTGGGCCGGCAATATCCTCTCAGGCGATTTCGGCCAGTCGATCGTGACAGGCGAGCCGGTGCTGCATCTGGTTCTCAGCCGCTTCATGGTCAGCGCCGAAATCGTCGTGATCGCCGTGTTCCTCGCAAGCCTGATTGCGGTTCCGGCCGGGGTCATCGCCGCCTGGCGGCAGAATAGCCTCACCGATCTTGCGCTGGTCGGCACCGCCACCGTGCTTCTGTCGATCCCGACCTTCTGGCTCGGCCTGCTGCTGCTCTTGGCCTTCGGTCTGAAACTCGGCTGGCTGCCGGTGCTCGGCTACGTGCCGATCTCGGAGAACTGGAAGGCCGGGCTTGTCTATCTGGTGCTGCCGGTCATGACGCTCGTCATCCACGAGATGGGCGTGATCATCCGCATGGCGCGCGCCTCGACCCTCGAAGTGCTCCGCCTCGACTACATCACCCACGCCCGCGCCAAGGGGCTTTCGGAAAGCGCCGTTCTCTGGCGGCATGCGTTCAAGAACGCCTTCGGCCCGACCTGGACGATGATCGGCCTGATCCTCGGCAACCTGCTCGGCGGCATCGCCGTCATCGAGACGGTCTTTACCATCCCCGGCCTCGGCCGGCTGATGGTCGACGCGATCTTCCAGCGTGATTACCCGGTGATCCAGGGCTGCCTGCTGCTCGTCGCCTTCTCCTATGTCGTCGTCAACCTGGTGGTCGACCTTCTCTATCCTCTCTTCGATCCGCGGGTGGTGGCAGAATGAGAAAGCTCACGTTCAATGGCGTCATCGGCGGCGGCCTGATCGGCCTGCTTGTTCTCATCGCGCTCATTGGTCTCGTCTGGACGCCCTATGACCCGATGGCGCTCGGCTTTACGTCGCGCCTTGCCGCTCCGGGTGCTGCGCATTGGCTCGGCACCGACGAGTTCGGCCGTGACGTCGCCAGTCGGCTGATGGTCGGCGCCCGCGCCAGTGTGTGGATCGGCTGCCTCACCGTCGCCTTCGCCGTCGTCTGCGGCACCTTCATCGGGATCGTCAGCGGTTACGCCCGCGGCTGGATCGACGGCGTGATCATGGCGGTCAACAACGCGCTGCTCGCCTTTCCGGGCATCCTCTTGGCGCTTGGCCTGCTCGCTGTCTTCGGCGCCAACCAGTACGGCATCATCTTCGCGCTCGGCATCGCCTATACGCCATCGATGGCCCGTGTCGTGCGCGGCGCCGTTCTGTCGCTGCGCGAACGCGAGTTCATCGAGGCCTCTCGGGTCATGGGCAATGGCGAGATCTATACGATGCTGCGCCATATCCTGCCGAACTGCGTGGCGCCGATCACCGTGCTTGCGACCTCGATGTTCGGCTGGGCGATCCTGTCGGAAAGTGCGCTTTCCTTCCTCGGGCTCGGCGTGCCGCCACCAGCGCCCACCTGGGGCAATATGCTTGCCGCCGGCCGCCCCTTCATCGAACAGGCCGTCTGGCTTGGTTTCTTCCCCGGTCTTTGCATCGCGCTCACGCTGCTCGGCATCAACTTGCTTGGCGATGCGCTGCGCGACCGGCTCGACCCCCGCATGCGAGGCCTGAAATGACCGGAAAAACTCTACCCAGTGCACCTCTTCTGAGCGTGCAATGCCTCTCGCTTGCCGTCACCCATTCCGGCAACCAGGTGGTCAGGAACGTCAGCTTTGATGTCGCGCCCGGTGAGATCGTCGGCATCGTCGGCGAAAGCGGTTCCGGCAAAACGCTGGCGACGCGAGCCATCATCGGCCTGATCCCGCCGGCCGTCCGTCATACCGGCGGCACGATCCTCTACCGGGGGCGTGACGTGCTTGCGATGAAGGACCGCGATCTGCGCCAGCTTCGCGGCGGGGAGGTGGGCGTCGTCTTTCAGGAGCCGATGACCTCGCTCAACCCGTCGATGACCATCGGCCGTCAGCTCGAAGAGGGTCTGATCCTCCACACCAAGATGACGGTGGAGGAGCGTCGCACGGCGGTTCTGTCGATGCTGCAGCGTGTCGGCATCCGTGAGCCGGAGCGGGCGCTGACCGCCTATCCGCACGAATTCTCGGGCGGCATGCGCCAGCGCATCATGCTCGCCTCGGTGATGCTGTTGAAACCCGCACTGCTGATCGCCGACGAGCCGACGACGGCACTCGATGCCGTCGTCCAGCGCGACGTCATGGAACTGATGGTCGAACTCACGCAAGCCGAGGGCACGGCGGTGCTCCTGATCAGCCACGATCTGCCTATGGTGGCCCGCTACACCAACCGGTTCGTGGTGATGGAAAAAGGCGTGGTGGTCGAACAGGGACTGACAGACAAGATCCTGCAGGCGCCGCAGCATGCCTATACCCGCAGGCTGCTCTCCTCGCTGCCCTTCCGGGGTGCGCCGCGCAAGCTCGACACGACCCGCACCCCCATGGTTTCGGCGCGCAACATCGTCGTCGACTATCCGGGCCGCAAGGGGCTTTTCAAAAGGCAGGAGCCGAAGCGGGCGCTGCATGGCGTCAGCGTCGACATTCATGTCGGTGAGATGGTGGCGCTCGTCGGCGGCTCCGGCTCCGGCAAGACGACGCTCGGCCGCACCATCGCGGGGCTCGTCGAGCAGAGCCAGGGCGAGATCCTGTTCCAGGGCCGCGAGCGCAGCGCCGACTGGCGCGACTATCGGCTGAACTGCCAGATGGTGTTCCAGGACCCATACTCATCGCTCGATCCGCGCATGACCATCCAGGCGCTGGTCGAGGAAGCCCTGCGGTTGGTGCGGGATCTCGATACGCCCGCCAAGCGCCTGCGTGCGCTCGAAACTTTGGAAGAGGTCGGTCTTAGCGCCGATTTCGCCAACCGCTATCCGCACGAGCTCTCGGGCGGCCAGCGCCAGCGCGTGGCGATCGCCCGTGCCATCGCCCGCCGTCCGAAGTTCCTGATCGCCGACGAGCCCGTCTCGGCGCTCGACGTCACCGTCCGCGCTCAGGTGCTTGAGCTCTTCTCCAATCTGCAGAAGCGCTACGGTTTCTCATGCTTGTTCATCAGTCACGATCTTGGCGTGGTCGAACAGGTCGCTGACCGGGTGATCGTCATGCAGGACGGTCGCATCGTCGAGGAGGGCGACCGCGACCGCATCTTCGATGCGCCGAAGGAGGCCTATACCCGCAAATTGCTCTCCGCGATCCCGGCGCTCGATCTCAATCAGACCGGCGGCGTTTCCCTCAAGTGGCGGCTGGAGGCCTGAGATGACGAATGACCTCAAGGCCGGCGCCATCGCTGCCGAACTCCACGCGATCGCCGACGCTCAGCCTTTCGTCACGCGCTTTCTGGTGCGCAATCTCGTGACCGGCGAAACAATCGGCCGGGGTGAGAGCGAGGAGACGCCGTCTGCCAGCACCCGCAAGACCTCGATCATGATGGCAGCGCTGAAGGCGGTGGCCGAGGGACGGCTCGATCTCGATGAGCGCATCACCTACGAGGCTCGGCTGGCCCAGGAAGTCGCGAGCGGCATGTTCCGCTACCTGACGCCGGGCATCGTCATTTCTCTGCGCGACGCGATCGTCGGCATGATGGTGCTGAGCGACAACGTCTGCACCAAGATGGTGTTCGAGCGGCTGACGCTCGAAGAGGTCGACGGCTATTGCAAGGCGCTCGGCATGGTGGGCACGCACCACCGCTTCCTCATTCCACCGCTGGCGCTGAAGCCTGATCATTCGCTGGCCGACGTGACCACGACGACGGCGGCCGACCAGGTGATGCTGCTGGAGTTGATCTTGGCAGCGCAGGACGACGCCGCTGCGGCAGCGCGGCTCGGCATCTCCTCTGAGCTCGCCGCCTTCGCCCTGAAGACCCTGAAGAACCAGGTGCTGCGCTACGGCCTGCGCTCGCGGCTGCCCTTCGATACGGTGGCCGCCTGCAAAGGCGGTCGGGGAAAGCGCGGCCGCATGGATGCCGGCGTCGTCTATCGTGACGGCAAGCCGCTCTACGCGATTGCCGCCTTTACCGACGACGTGCCCGCGCTGATGCCTGACGGCACGCCCGGCTACACCATCGCGCTCGAAACCATTGGCAAGCTGTCACAGGCCTGCTGGCGCGCCTTCTGAACCGACAACCAACAAAGAGAAAAGAGAGAGGAACCATGAAAACCATACTGCTCGCCGGTACCATGCTGATGAGCGCGATTGCGCTCGGTCATGCCCGCGACCTGACGGTGGCGCAAAGCTCCGACATCCGCAGCAACGAGCCTGGCGTCAACCGCGACGGCAACACCGACTCGGTGATCTTCCACATCGTCGAGGGCCTCGTCGGTTACGCCGAAAACGGCGAGGTGAAGCCTCTGCTCGCAAAGAGCTTAGAGGTTTCGCCCGATGGCCTGACCTATACCTTCAAGCTGCGCGACGACGTGAAGTTCCACAACGGCAAGGCGCTCACCGCCGAGGACGTGGTGTGGAACTGGAACCGCTACATGAAGCCGGAGACCAAGTGGACCTGCGCCGGCGACTTCGACGGCAGCAAGTCGATCAAGGTGACGAACGTCGCTGCCGCCGATGCCGCGACTATCACCATGAGCATCGAGAAGCCGTCGGCCGTCTTCCTCGGCCTGATGGCGCGTCCTGAATGCGGCTACACCGGCATTGTCTCCAAGGATTCGGTCGGCGCCGATGGCGCCTTCGTCGCCCCGATCGGCACCGGCCCGTTCAAGTGGGCCGAGTGGAAGAAGGGTGAGTATGTGCGGCTGGAAAGGAACGCCGACTACGTCTCGCCCGAAAATGACGGCAAGCCGGACGGCATGGTCGGCTCGAAGCGCCCGCTCGTCGACGGCGTCAAGTTCATGGTGATCCCGGACGCCTCGACCGTGAAGACGGGACTGCTTTCAGGCGCGCTTGATACCGCCGAAGTCTCGGCCGATCTCATCGCCGAGTTCAAGGACAGCGACACGATGCAACTCATCGTCAAGCGCAACAACGGCAAGAACCTGCTGTACTTCCAGACCCGCGACAAGATTTTGAGCAACGTCGCGGTCCGCCGCGCCATGGCCGAGGCGCTCGACCTCGACCAACTCGTCGCCGCCGTCTCCAACGGTACCGGCGAAGCCAATGCCTCGATGGTTTCGGCCGACTCGGTCTTCTATTCGGATGTGCAGAAGAAGAAGATCCCGATGGATCCCGAAAAGGCGAAGAAGAATCTTGCCGAGGCTGGCTACAACGGTGAGCCGATCACCATCATCGCCAACAAGCGCGGCAACGTGCCGAGCTTCCCGGCCGCCGTCATCGCCCAGGCGATGATGCAACAGGTGGGCCTCAACGTGCAGATTGAAGTGCTCGACTACGCCACCCAGGTCGATCGCCGTCGTTCGGGCAACTATCAGGTGATCTCGCAGTCGGTCTCGCCGCGTCTCGACCCGGCGCTGATGTACAGCTTCTATGTCGGCAACAAGGACAAGAACGCTTCGCTGATGTGGGACAATCCGAAGGCGGTCGAACTGATGAAGGCGGCCTATGTCGAGGCGGATCAGGCCAAGCGCCAGGCGATCTTCGACGAATTCCACCAGCTGATGCTCGACGAAGTCCCCGGCATCTTCATGTACGACATGGTCGATATCTGGGGCGCCACCAAGAAGCTGCACGGCGAACCGGTCTGGCAGTCCAACACCCGCCTCTGGGAAGTGACGCTCGACGACTGATCCGTCCACAGGTCCTTCGACGATGATGGCGGCGGTCAGCCGCCATCTTCCATCCAATGACAGAAATGCCGATGCGGTCGCGCCCGCGCGTCGCAAAAGGAAGATTCATGCCCAAGTCACCCGCACTCTCCGCCCTTGTCGAAACCATCGAGGCGCTGAAGCCCGAATTCGCCGCGATGAGCGATGCCATCTGGGAGCATGCGGAACTGAGCTTTCACGAGGAAAAGTCCGCGGCGGCCCAGATCGCCATGCTGGAAAAGTACGGGTTCCGGGTGACCCGGGGGCTCGCTGAGATCGACACCGCCTTTGTCGGCGAAATGGGCGAGGGTAGTCCGGTAATCGCCTTTCTCGGCGAGTTCGACGCGCTTGCGGGCTTGAGCCAGGTGGCTGGTGTTGGCGAAGCCCGGGCAGAGGTCGAGGGCGGCACCGGTCATGGCTGCGGCCACAATTTGCTCGGCACGGGGTCCATGCTTGCCGCCGTGGCGCTTGCCCGACACCTCAAGGACAACCAGCTGCCGGGCACGGTGCGCTATTACGGCTGCCCCGGCGAGGAAGGCGGTTCCGGCAAGACCTTCATGGCGCGTGCCGGCGTCTTTGCCGATGTCGATACGGCGCTCACCTGGCATCCGGCACCCTTCAACGGCGTGCGCTCGACCAACAATCTTGCTGTTCTCGAAATCTATTACCGCTTCAAGGGTGTTGCGGCCCACGCCTCGAACGGCGCGCATCTCGGCCGCAGCGCGCTCGATGCGCTGGAACTGATGAATGTCGGCGTCAACTTCCTGCGCGAGCACATGCCGCAGGATTGCCGGGTGCACTATGCGATCACCGATGCCGGCGGCAAGGCGGCAAACGTCGTTCAATCCCGCGCCGAGGCGCTCTATCTCGTGCGGGCACCGCAGATGCCCGAGGCCTTAGCGCTCGCCGCCCGCATCGACAAGATCGCCAAGGGCGCGGCGATGATGACGGAGACCGAGGTCGAGATCGTCTTCGATCGCGCCGCGACAAATCTATTGCCCAACATCGCGCTGGAAACGGCGATCCACGAAAACATGGCGGCGCTTGGCCCCGTGCCTTTCGACGAGGCGGACATTGCCTTTGCCAGGGAGATCCAGAAGACGCTGACGCCGGAGGCGATTTCGAGCAGCATGCGGCTCTACCAGATCAAGGGCGATGTCTTTGCCAACAGCCGCATGGACGGCTCGACCGGCCTGCATCTCGGTCTTCGTGACTTCGAGGGGCAGTCGCATTTTCGCGCCGGCTCGACCGATGTCGGCGATGTCAGCTGGATCACCCCGACGGCGCAATGCTGGGCGCCGGCATGGGCGATCGGGACTGCGCCGCATACCTGGCAGGTGGTGGCGCAGGGCAAGAGTTCGGCCGCCCACAAGGCCTTCGCCCATGCGGCAAAGTCACTGGCGGCGACAGGCCTCGACCTCATTCTCGATGCCGATCTCCTGGCACGCGCAAAGGCCGAGTGGCGTGAAAAGACGGAGGGCAAGCCCTATCAGTGCCCGATCCCGGATCACGTCAGCCCCAAGCTCTGATCCTCATTCATCGGCCTTGCCAAAAAAACGCCCGCGTCACGCTCGCGGGCGTTTTTGCTTGCGTCTTCCGAAGCGCGGTGTCGCTGGCGAATGCCTGCGATCGTCCGGCGCACTCTTGACGCGAATCAGAAGCTCCGGCATCTCTGTTACGGAGTTTTTCGAATAAGTGCTGATTGGCCGTATTTGAATTGAATCGCTGTTAATGCGCTCCGGCTCCGTCGGGCCGTCTGATGCATGCAAGGAGTATGGCGGAATGAACATCACGGCAACGCAGGCAAGGCAGGATGCGGGTCTCTCCCAGACCCGCCGTCCAGCCGACGAAGCAATCGCGGCTGATGCGCGGGCGCTATCCGAACAGTTGAAGGCCATGCGCGAACGGCTCTTCGCGCCGACGGCGATGAAGACGCTGCGTAGCTTCACGTCTGGTGAGGCAGCCAAGCTGATCGGCGTTTCCGACGGCTATCTGCGCCAGCTTTCGCTCGCCGGAGAAGGACCGCAGCCGGACACGGGGCTTGGCGGTCGCCGCTCCTATTCCTTGTCCGACATCAACGCGCTTCGCCGGCATCTGGCCGAGCAGGCGCTTGCCAAGGGCAATGCCGCCAAGGCGCGAAGCTACCTGAAGTGGCGTGATCCGGAAGCGGGCGAACATCTGCAGGTCATCTCCGTCACCAACTTCAAGGGCGGCTCCGGCAAGACCACTTCGTCGGTCCACATCGCGCAATATCTTGCCATGACCGGACATCGGGTTCTGGCCGTCGACCTCGACCCGCAGGCCTCATTGTCGGCGCTGTTCGGCTATCAGCCGGAGCTGGACCTTACCGGCAACGACACGCTCTATGGCGCGATCCGCTACGACGCCGAAGCGCGTCCGCTGAAGGACATCATCCGCAAGACCTACTTCGACGGCCTCGATCTCGTGCCCGGCAATCTCGAGCTGCAGGAGTTCGAGCACACGACCCCGCAGGCTCTGGGTGCCCGTCACAACGGCACCGATGCCGGCCCGCTGTTCTTCGCCCGCGTCCAGGCAGCCCTTGCTGATGTCGCCGACGACTATGATGTCGTCATCATCGATTGCCCGCCGCAGCTCGGCTACCTGACGCTATCGGCGCTCTGCGCTTCCACCTCCGTCGTCGTCACTGTGCACCCGCAGATGCTCGACGTCGCGTCGATGAACCAGTTCCTTTACATGACCTCGGACCTCCTCAGCGTCGTGCGCGAGGCTGGCGGTGAATTGAACTTCGACTTCCTGCGTTACCTCGTCACGCGCTTCGAGCCGAACGACGGCCCGCAGGCGCAGATCGTCGGTTTCATGCGCTCGCTGTTCGGTGACCGCGTGCTGACGTCGGCGATGGTGAAATCGACGGCAGTCTCGGACGCCGGCCTGACGAAACAGACACTCTACGAGGTCGGCCGCGAGAACTTCACCCGCGCCACCTATGACCGCGCGGTCGAATCGCTCAACGCCGTCAACGGCGAGATTGAAGCACTCATTCATGCGGCATGGGGGCGCTGATCATGGCTGGTAACCGCAAGAACGAACTGCGCGCCCTTTTCTCCGGTAACGTGGCGCCGGCGGCGTCCGCGCCGGAAGGTGGCGGGAAGGCGCCCGCGGCGATCAACGCTCAGCCCGCCAAGCCGGTCGCGATCAACGCGCCCGCTGCCGACGTGCCACGTGCGGCTTCCGGCGCGATCAAGGCCATGGGCCTTTCGCTCGGCAGCATCACCCGCGAAGCGGAGGAGGCGCGTGCGCTGCGCGAGGCCTTGCACCAGGGCGAACGCGTGGTCGAGCTCGATCCGGACTTGATCGACGCGTCCTTCATCGGCGACCGCCTGACCGACGGTGAAACCGACGACCCGGAGTTCCTGGCACTTGCCGACAGCATCCGAGACAGCGGCCAGCAGTCGCCGATCCTGGTGCGTCCGCACCCGCAGGTGAAGGGCCGCTACCAGACGGCCTATGGCCACCGGCGCCTCAACGCCGTGCGCAGCCTCGGCATCAAGGTCAAGGCGATCGTTCGGCCGCTTTCCGATGACGAGCTGGTGCTGGCGCAGGGCAAGGAAAATGCCGAGCGACGCAACCTCTCCTTTATCGAGCGGGCGATGTTTGCCTCGGCCCTTGCCGATCGCGGTTTCGACCGCAAGGTGATCGGCGAGGCGCTCGCCGTGCAAAAGAGCGAGCTCTCGCGCCTCATCCAGGTGGCTGAAGGCGTGCCGCCGGCGATCGCGCGGGCCATCGGTCCGGCGCCAAAGGTCGGCCGCGAGCGCTGGATGGCGTTTGGCGCGCTGCTCGAAGACATGGCCGCTGTGGAGCTGGCGCAGGAGGAATGCCGCACGCGCCGCTTCCTCGAAGCGGAAAGCGACCACCGGTTCCAGATTCTATTCACCCGACTTACGCGCAAACCGAAGGCGGAAACGGCGAAGCCGGAGATGCTGGTCGACGCCGGCGGGCGCGCCTTCGCCAAACTCAAGCGTGACGGCAAGAATACCCGCATCGAGTTTGCCGCCGATGTCGAGCCCGCTTTCATCGACCAAGTGGTCGAACTGCTCGCCAAGCAGCATGCGGTGTTTGCGTCCGGCCGCGAAGGGTGATTGGCGCTGGCTTCTCATAAGGGTCCAATCGGCCCAACGGGGTAGTTGCCTGCCTTTGGTCTCCGGCTAGATCTCCGAAAAACCTCGATCATGTTTGATGGCGATAAGTATTAATCTTTTGTTGATCAATTATTGATCGGATTTCTGAAGTAGTTTTGTGATGGATATGAATTGTAGCGGTTCAGATTGTGCGTGTATAATGTTGAATAACGATACTTGGTGTCTACCTATAGTGATATTGCATGGAAATCGGCGTCTGCATGAGAAGTATACGGCTTAATTAATTCCGTTTGTGAATGTTCAAGGCGTCTCGCATGGTCGATCTACTTCTGCACCGACGTCGTTGACTCTGTCGACCTGACAGAGTCTCGTCATTGACAAATGTGCTACTGAGTAGCAAGTTAGGCTCATAGGAGTTAAACCGATGAGTGTCAAATCGTCGATCTCACTGACCGACCAGCAGGATGCGTTTGCGCGTTCGCTAGTGGAGAGCGGCCGGTATTCCAGCATGAGTTCCGTTCTTCAGCAGGGCCTCGAACTGCTTCGCCAAAAGACCGAAACTGAGACCGTTGAAACGGCAGCGCTTCGCGAATTGGTCCAGCGGCGATTGAACGGACCGATGATTTCTGCGACGGAAATGGAAAGCCGCGTCGCGGCAATGATTGAGCGGAAGCGACGAGTTGTCCGTGTGGACTCTTGAATATTCTGAGGATGCCGAACGCGATTTCGAGTTGATCTTCGATCATCTGTTCGACGCCTATGTCGAACTCGGGGACTCGCCCGACGATGCTGTGGAGCGTACCGCTGAACGGATCCGCAAATTGCGTGTCGAAATCGATCGTCTCGTCGATACGCCCTATATCGGGAGTCCGCGGCCCGATATTCATCCCGGGATTCGGTTTCTTCGGCGGGACAGGGCGGCTATTTGGTTTCTACCGGTAGAACATTGCAGCACAATCATGGTCGCGGCAATTTTCTACGGCGCGCAGGACCACATCAGAAATATGCTTGCACGTATGCTGGCGGGATAAGGTCCCTACAGCCCCGAGGGGAGGAATTCGCGGCGCCAGGTGTTGGCCTTCGGGGCGGCGCATATCATAAACATTGGCCAAGTATCACGTCGTCGGTGTGTCGTTCATTTTCGGAAGTTCGCTCGCTGTTCGCTGAAACCCATGCCCTTGACCGGAGCTGGTCATTCGCTCATTTTTGCTTGCTCATCGAATAAATAAGATAAAGCTAAATTAATTGATCTGGGTCAAGGCGGCTCAGGGCGATGCGGCTACCTTGATTCCGACTTCAATCGGGAGGCTTTCATGTTCAGCAACATCCTCATACCTACCGATGGCTCACCGCTCGCGACGCTGGCCGTGGATGCCGCCATCACGTTCGCAAAGGAAGTGGGCGCGAAAATCACCATCCTTATCGTGACGGAGCCCTTTCATCTCGTTTCTCTGGATGCGGAGCAACTCAGCAACACCCGGGCGCAATATGAGGCGCTTTCCGAAGTGCATGCTGCCGAGACGCTTCGCGCCGCTCGGACCAGGGCCGAGGCGGCCGGGGTTCGCTGTGTGACCGATCAAACCAGCGCTCATGAGGTTTACCTCGAGATCATCAGAAAAGCGCAGGATATCGGCGCCGATCTGATCATCATGGCTTCGCACGGCCGCGGCGGTGTCGGCGCCTTGATCATCGGCAGCGTCGCCGCCAAAGTTCTTACGCATTCGACCATCCCCGTCCTGATATACAGGAAACAGCACGAAGACTGAGACAAAATCGTCCGGAAAGGTGTGCATCGCCCGTCTCTGTGGGATTTGCCAGTGCAAGGATGACAAGGCCAAGCCACAAGGTGCGCTCGCGAGCATGCCGTTTATCGTTCCCCCTGATCGTGCAGCAGGCTCTCAACAGGTACTATGACCTCGTGACGGGCGGACCAGCATGCGCTTGCATATACCGTCCCATCGACGTGATCTCAGCCTTACAGAGCGCGGCAATCGCGCTTCGCTTCATCTGGTTCGATGGTTTCTATGTACAAATCGGGATCGGGTAAAGGCTTGAGTCGGCATGCGGAATGCGGACGTATTCGGCTTGGGTGCCGTCGATCGTGTTACCTAGCATCCATCCGCCAGTCGTGCAGTGGGAGTACATTCGGCGACGGCAGGAGTCGCATTTGCCACAAGACGAGATGCAGAAAATCAGGACATGGTCGCCCTTCTTGAACTGGCTCACCGCGGCCCTGTTTCTTCCACGATCCCCACACCCTCATGACCGAGAATGCGGCCGGCTGTGCAACTCGGCACTTCTCCTTTCAGAATATGCAGATCCGTCCTTCAGATCGTCGTCCTCGTGATCTTCACAATGGAGTCGGTTGCCGCCGCGATCGTCGGTATCGACCACTCCACGAGCGATTTGCGTCCCGGTCCTTCGTAGACGAGTGCCGTCATCGATATCTCCTTCGTTGCCTGCCGCGAACATCGGCAATTGTGCACGCGCCTCCGTGAACCGGGTTTGACGCGCATCAAAGACCGGATGAAGCGCGGGCATTGCGCGGCAGGCGGCTATGGCACTCTTGGCCGATCGGGCCCATTGATCCGCGTCAATGTCCAAGCGAACGAAGCTTGGTAACGGTAAGAAGTGGGTCGATGTCCGCTAAATAGGTTCTGGATTATCCCGGTCGATTCGAGGGCGCGGGATGTGGCACGAGCGACGGGATTGGGATCGTGATGCGACAGCACAACTTTAAGATCGAAACCGCGCCCACCCGTTGCGTCGGAATGACGTCGGGGCGCATCTTGCGAACGCGCCGGGGCTTGATGCCAACGTCGCTCACCTTGATGCTCGCGTTGGCAATGGTGGCTCTTGTTTCCAGAGACACTGCACAAGCGTCGCACTGCAAGAGTTGGCCGATGCCTGGTTTGAACTGGAGTGACTGCAATAAGAGCCACCTCATGCTCGAACGAGCCGATCTGGAGGGCGCAAACCTATCCGGCACTGATTTTAGCCTGACAGATCTTCGTGGTGCTAACCTAAGCAGAGCCAATCTTGAGAAGGCGAAGCTCGTGCGAGCCTCGCTCGCCGGGGCCACCGCGAAGACAGCAAATTTTACGCGCGTGGAAGGCCACCGCGCGAGCTTCGTTCGCTTTTCAGCTGAACGTACCTCATTTACCAGCTCCGAATTGCAGCGCGCCGATTTCAGCCTCGCGCGGCTGATCGATGTCAACTTCGAGAAAGCGGAGCTTGGCCGCGCCAGATTCACCGGCGCGAAACTCGAAAACGTTCGATTTTCGCTCGCAAATCTGTCTCGAGCCGATTTCACCGGAACATCGTTCGCGGGGACGACTGCATTTGACCGTGCTGTTCTCTTCCTAACGCGAATTGAGGGAAGCGATTTGTCACGAGCAAGCGGTTTGCGGCAATCTCAAATTGACATAGCCTGCGGCGACGCCTTCACGACGCTGCCGCCCGGTCTTTCCGCGCCAACGAATTGGCCCTGCATGTTCGATTGAGACATTGGGGCCTGTACAAGTCTGAGCAAGATATTTCCACCATCAAAACTAGCAGGATAGTTACAGAAGCCCTTCATTCGTATGGCTTGGTCCCGGCGAACGCAAAGAGCCCCACACGCTCCCCGCGACCGCCCAATGGCTCCCAGCCGACCGCGACCCAGGCGTGTTGTTGTCCTGCCTGCATCACCACTGTCTCTGAGGCAAGCAGCGTGGCGTCGAAACGCTTGGTCGCTTGTTCTATCTTGGCAGCGACATTGACTGTGTCGCCAAGCACGGTGAATTCAAGGCGGTGTTCGTCACCGACTAGCCCGTAGTACATCTCGCCGCTGTGAATGCCTATCCCGACGCGGATCGGCGGATCGAAACCGCGCTTGATGTTCCATTGGTCGACAAGCGAAAGAATCCGATGCGCGCAGGCGATGGCACGAGCGCAATCATCCTCCCGTGGCTCTGGAATGCCGAAGACTATGAGAGCGCCGTCACCTATGAATTTGTCGATCACACCTTCTGATGCCTCGGTTGCACGCATGACTCGTCGCCGAAAGGAAGAGATAAAGACGGACAGTCTCGCGGGATCCAGTTTTTCTGCGTAAGCGGTGAACCCGCGTATATCGACAAACAAAATCGCGCCCTGCTGGCGGCGGCCTTGCCGCCACGTAGCAACATCATTGTCCCCCACTAATGGCACGATTTCTGCTGGCAGGAAGCGAGCAAGGTTTGCGCGCTTGGCTGTCTCGCGCGCAATACGGATCAGAAGGCGGCGAGAACGCGCCATTGCCAACGCCGTTACAAGACCCATCAGCAACAGCATAATGGTCCGCATGATATAGGGAGGAAGCGAAAGAAGGCGGCTTACTCCCTGTGTCTCAGCGGGGTTCGCATCGCCTGTCGGGCTAAAGCCAAGCCCAGCTGCAACGCCGACCACGGCGATCATTGTTGCCGATGTGGCCCATAGTTGAACGATTGGCCTGTATCGAAGCGCGCCGACCGCCAGGAGCAGGGGCACGGCCCAGATAGTTGGTATGGTCACCACCCAGTTGCCCGCCAGGCCGATGTCGTTCAGGGCAAAATAGAGGCTGGCTCCTATAATCAATGCGTCGCCGGTAACGAGGGCAAAGGCCATCCAGGGCCTGAAGTGACGCCTGATCACAAGCAGGAATGACGTGATGCCGAGAGCCAGAAAGGCCGCAACCGTGGTCAGAGCCGTTACGCGCAGTTGCGTCAAGTTGTACTCTTGAGCGAAGCCGGCGGTTTCAGAGGAGACGAGGAAGCCACTCACAAACAAGGCAAGACCCACTGTGATCCGAACCCATCCGATGGTGTATTCGGCTTCGTTCTCCGATTCCCAGAACGCCCTTTCGACGGAGGAACCCGCCGGGTCAGACCGGTGTGGATCAGAGCGAAATGCTTGTTGAAACTTCCACATGAACATATCCTCCGCAGGGCTCACTTCGCAGCGAGCTGGCTAGCTAGAGCGGTCGCCGACCGCATATTAGCTTGGCAGAGCCGAATGCGTGAAGCGCTCAAGCCGAGGCGTCGACCCCTCTGGTCTGAGGTTCACAAAACGACAACTAGCCGGCACATTGGGCCTGCCGGCGTGATTTTGACCTGCGTCAAAGAGGAGCTTGCCAGACTATGTGATTGTTAAGAGCAGGTAGTTGGTCTATCGCGGAGCGGCCTTGCCGCACGGAGGGGAAAGCAATGAGAAACAATCGGCGTCATTGCCTCGAAGGTCGAGCAGCATCATCCTCGACGAAGTGCTGAAGGCAAACGAACGAAATGCGCCTCTCCGAAGCCTATCCTTGGGTTGTTTCCTTCGCCTTCTGCCTGCTGCACGGCTTCGGCTTCTCTGGCGCGCTGAAGGAAACCGGCCCTACCGCAATCGGATGTGCAACTGAGCCTCGTCACCTTCAACATCGGCGTCGAGGCCGGACAGAACCTCTTCGTTGCAACGCCTTTGGGTGGCGCGCGCGGGCGTCGCGTCTTCAACCCGGTCTTGTCCGCCGGGTGCTGGCGTACGCAGTCGGCACCAGCGCAATGCTCTGGCTTTGTTTCCCCGGACCGCCAACCTGGCGATTCGATTGCTTCGGCGTTCACAGGAAGATCGAGGCCGTCAGTCTAGCTTCATTTGTCACGTTTTAGCCTACCCAATCGGAGATCGAAGCATGAGCGAATTTCAGAACAAGGCTGTTCGGCTGACCGTGGCGTGCGGTGGTGCCGCATCGGTGACCAACATTGGGGAATGTCAAAAGAGGTTTCTGGCTGCGGCCATGGAACTCAACCGCGCGCTTGAGCACGGAACTGATCATGCTGTTGACCGGACATTGGTGGGAGCGGGAGCTACGAGACGTATCGATCTCATTATTGGTGATCTCATGAAAGAACTGGCGGTTGTCGGCCACCTTTTCGATATCGATATCATGCAAGCCGGACACAATACCCTCGATCGCCGCATGGAAGAGATCAAAGGCGCACTTAACCGGTCCTGATGGCCTCGCCGGTTGGGCTTCCTCTCGTTAGTCGCTTTCAAGGGCACGGTAGATTTCCTGTTCCTGGGCAAAGTGCAGTCTCACGACCGCTTCCAGCCCATGGAGCAGCCGTTGGATCTCGTAGAGTTGCTGCGGATCTGGACCGGCAAAATCGATCGCCTGGCGAAGGGAGGTCAGAAGATGGACCTGGCGCTGAATTTCCATGTGGGTGCGGCTCATGCCGGCGAGGGCATGCGACGCGCCGAGACGCCGGCGAAGCAACGGATACAACACGCAGTCGTCTTGGCGCTCGTGGGGAAGCAGTCTGTCGCGCAACAGGGCATCCAAATTGGCCAGGCGTTCGCGGGCTTCCGGTTCAGGGAGATGCTGTATCCTTTCGGTCGTGTGCCTGATCTCGTCGATGACGGACATGAGGTTGCGGTGTTCTGCTTCCAGTTCCAGGAGCTCTTGTTGTGACAGTCGATTGGCTCGACCCCATCGGCGAAACGGGTGAGTGAGCGCACGCAGGCCGTTAAGTATGGCGACGACGTCAATCGCCTCCTGAACAAGGGCGCCCTCGACCGGCGCGAGATAACCGAGCGCCGCAGCAATCATCCCGGTAGTTGACAGCCCCATCCCGACATAGACGCTCTGAAGCGCAATGCGCCGGGATCGCTTTGCTATATGGACCGCACTGACAAGACGATCCAACCGGTCAACCAGAATGACAACGTCGGCCGCTTCCGTCGAGGCTGCGGCCCCCCGGGCCCCCATTGCGACCCCGACATCGGCTGCGGCGAGGGCGGGCGCATCGTTGACGCCGTCGCCCACCATCATGACCGGCCCGGCAATCCTCTCGGTCTCCACCAACCGTGTCTTATCTTCCGGTTTCATTTCAGCGACGATGTTGTCGATGCCCAGAAACGCGGCCAGACTTTTGGCGATATCAGACCGGTCGCCGGTAGCAAGCACAATTCGTCCAATGCCGGCTTCGCGCAACTGCCTGAGAACCGTGCCGGATTCCGGCCTGACCTCATCGGCCAGAAGAAATGCCCCTGCAAGGACGCCTTCCTCCGCCACTGCGACCGCGACCGTGCCCTCCCTCTTGATCCAGATCTCGATCTCGCGCGAGAAATCGGTTTCATCGATAATGGGACGGATAAAGTCCCACCCGCCGACGGCTATCTGCCGCCCCTTGATCCGGCCTGTGACGCCGGAGCCAGAAGATTCTCTGACTTCGGATGGTGATAAAAGGGCGAGCCCGCGCTCGTGGGCGGCGGCGACAAGGGCGCAGGCGACGACGTGACGGGACGCCTGGTCGATCGAGGCTGCCAGCCGTAGAACCTCTTGTGGGGCAAGGTCGCTGCGAACCTTTGTCTCCAACAGCCGGGCCCGTCCGTCCGTTATCGTCCCCGTCTTGTCGAGCAAAACGGTCCTCGCGCGTGCAAGCATTTCGAGGGCGCCGCCGCCCTTAACGAGGATGCCTTTGTGCGCGCAGCGAGACACGCCTGAGATGAGGGCGACCGGAACTGCGAGTATGAGCGGACAGGGGGTGGCAACCACCAACACCGCCAGTGCCCTTGTCGCCTCTCCTGAAAGTGCCCATGCGAGCGCTGCCAGAAGAAGCGTCACCGCGAGAAAGCCAAGGGCGTAGCGGTCCGCGAGACGAGACATCGGCGCCTTGGCGTTTTTCGCAGCCTCTACCAATCTTGCAATACCCGCATATGTGCTCTCGTTCGCAACCCGCGAGGCGACCATTTCGAAGGGATCTCCCGGATTGATGGAGCCACTCATCAAGTACTCTCCGGATCGATGGAGGACCGGCAGGGCCTCGCCTGTCAGAGCGGCCTCGTCGAGCATTGCTGAGCTGTCTGCCAAGCGACCATCAACCGCCAGGACCTCACCGCTGCGCACAAAAATCCGGTCACCAGGCTCTATGTCGTCGATCGCGACTTCTTCGAATTGCTTGCCGGTGAAACGGGCCGCCGTACGCGGTACCCGGTCCAGTAGCGCGGTCAGTTCATGGCGTGCTCGCCGTTGGGCAAAATCCTCAAGCGCTTCGCCACCGGCGAACATCATTGCGATGATGATCCCGGCGAAATACTCGCCCAGCAAAAGCGCGCCGCTCATGGCCAGAGCTGCAATCAAATCCAGGCCAAATTCTGCCTTTGCCAGGCCTGTCGCAATCTCCGTGACCAGGCTCGCAAGGATAATTGCCGTGCCCACTCCCCATATCCATGCGCTGTGGTCGGGACGGTTGGCGAACCATGCAAGCGCGCCCACAGCCAGGGAGACAGCGCTCACAGCAAGAAGCGCACGTTTCGGCGTTACTTCTTCTTGCCACCGAAGAGCAATTGTGTGCTGCGCGCTCAAGAGCCAGGTTCCTTAATTCGACAACGCGGTCAATCTCGCAGAGGCCTTTAAGTGTCAGGCCGACCGCTTCTTCTTCGCAAGCTTCAGCGTACGACAAGGACCGAGCAGTGCGCATCCCGGGCTACCTTCTTCGACACACTCCCGAGGACCATCCCCTTCAGGCGCCCAAGACCCCGGCTTCCAACGACAATCAAGCTTGCTTTGATCTCTTTTGCAGTGTCGAGAACGGTTTCGGCGCAGTCCCCCACTTCCAATCGTGCAGTGACATTCGCGACGCCGAGCCCGCGTGCCTCGTTTCGAGCTTGCTCCACAATTGTCTTGCCGAGCGCCAGGGCGCTGTCATCGATGCCATCGCCGGACGTGCGTGAGAGTTCTGCCGGCCTCGGCATGCCCGGGATCATGTTGCCGATGGGAAAGACCCGCCCGGAACCGGGTAGGCGGTCTGTTGCGCTTGCAAAATTTGGTGCGGCAACGTGGAGTACTGTCAGGGGCGCGTCAATCGCCTCGGCAAGCCTTATTGCCATTGCGACGGCGTCGCGCGCGTTGTCCGATCCATCGGTTGCAACAAGGATGTGGTCATCCATGGAAAACTCCTCTCAAAGCAGCGTCATGCATTGTCAATCCGCAAGCATTGATCGTCGTCAAAGACAGGTTCGAAGTTAACTGGCCAGAAATGAGATGGGTTGAGCTCAGCGCGTGTACGACCCTTGGGAGCAGTGCAAATGGAACCGCTTATCCTTCGTCTAGGGCTCGCACTCGCAATTGGCCTTCTCGTCGGGTTGGAGCGGGGATGGCGCGAGAGGGATGCGCCGGAAGGCAGCCGAACAGCCGGCATTCGGACCTTCGGGATTTCAGGCCTGCTCGGCGGTATCGTGGCGGCTGTGTCACAAGCTCAGCAGAACGAGTTCGTTTTTGCTGCGGGTCTGTTGGGGTTCACGATGAGCTTGACGTGGTTCAAGTTGCGTGAGGCTCAGCGCGATGAGGATTTCAGCGTGACCAGCGTGGTAGCCGGATTGTGCGTTTTTTCGCTGGGCGGGCTGGCGGTTGCGGGCGACTACAAGGCTGCCGCTGCAGGCGGCGCGGCTCTTGCAGCAGTTCTTGCCAGCAGAGAACTTCTTCACAATCTCCTCAAGCGGCTAACCTGGCCGGAACTGCGTTCCGCTCTCGTGCTTGCGGTGATGACCGCCATCGTATTGCCGCTTCTGCCGAACCGGACGATCGACCCTTGGGGCGGCTTCAATCCCCGCGAGGTGTGGTTTCTGACCGTACTGAGTGCGACCATCTCATTTGCCGGATATGTGGCAACGCGCTTGCTGGGATCGACGCGCGGACTTCTTGTCAGCGGTGTTACGGGCGCAATCGTCTCGTCCACTGCGGTCACGGCAAGCTTTGGACAGAAAGTGCGTGCCGGGGAGCCGGCTCGGCCGCTCGCTGGGGCAGCAAGTGTCGCTGCGGCCATTTCACTGCTGCGCGTACTCGTGATCGTTCTTGCACTGTCCCCCCGGCTTCTTCCGCTCATTGTGGCGCCGCTGCTGACGGCAGCCGTCGTATTCGTCGCGTGCGGAGGCCTCTTGATGGCCAAGAGGGCGCCCGGTGCAAACCAAGACGTCGAAGCCCGAAATCCCTTTGAACTGATGCCGCTCCTTGTCTTTGCCAGCCTATTTGCCGCCACCGCGACACTTGGCGCCGCGGTGGTGGCGAGGATTGGCAACAACAGCTTGATCGGCATTTCGGCCGCATCTGGCATCTTCGATGTCGATGTTGCCGTACTCACCGCGTTACGCTCCGTCGGCGGTGCGATGCCCTTGCCAACAGTCGGCGCCGCGGTCCTGGCTGCCGCGCTCGTCAATGCGGGGGGGCGAATATCCGTGGCGATCCTGTCCGGAACAGCAGGGTACTGGGTGCCACTCGGCCTCGTCTCGCTCGCTGCTGCTGCAACTGGCGTAAGCACCTACGTCATGACTATGCAGTAGATTTTCTACGCAGCCGCCACTTGTCGAATTCCATAACGAAAAGGACCGAAGAGGCAGCAATCAAGAGCATTGCCCATTCGGCCGGTTTCATCGCTGAAACCTGAAGGGTAGTGCTGAGGAGCGGAACGTGCATTGCGGTGATGTGGAGACCCAAGGCTGCGGCAATGCAGAAGAGCAGGAGTGGATTGCCAAACATGCCGAGCGCGAGAATGGACTTCCGCTCCGAGCGACTTGCGAAAGTCTGGAAATTTTCGAAGAGAACAAGCAGCAGCAAGAGCATGTTGCGGGCATCGCTTTCACTGTAGCCCTGTTGTAGAGCGAGGTAGAACATCGCGAAACCTCCGCCTCCCATGACGAGCGTCGTTTGACAGAGACGGCGGATCATCACCCGATCGAAGATCGGTTCATTCGGCCTGCGCGGCGCGCGTGAGAGTTCATCACCCTCAGGTCCCTCGCTTGCAAGCGCAACATCCTGGATGCCGTTGGTGACAAGGTTGAGCCAGAGGAGCTGCACCGGGAGAAGTGGCATTGGCAGCGCTAGAGCGGTGGCCAAAAGGAATAGCACGAGCTCCGCCGCTCCCGTCGAAGCGAGCATGAAGATGACCTTACGGATGTTGGCATAGGCGACGCGACCTTCCTTGATGGCGCTTACAATCGAGGCGAAGTTGTCGTCCGTGATGATAATATCGGCACTCTCTTTGGCCACATCCGTGCCCTTGCGCCCCATCGCCACCCCGATGTGCGCGTGTCTTAGCGCAGGCGCATCGTTAACCCCGTCACCCGTGACGGCAACGAAGTGCCCGTTGCGCGAAAGTGCAAGAGCAATCGCCAGTTTCTGCGAGGGGGCGATGCGTGCGTAGATGCGCCCCCGGCGGGCGAGCGCGTCGAGGCTTGCGTGCCCCCGCGCCTCGGCCAGGCTCACCTCTTCGCCGGTGACGAGCTGATCAATCGTGAATGTCAATCCTGCATCAATCGCGATCGCCGACGCCGTTTTGGGATCGTCACCGGTGAGCATGACCACCTGGACACCCGCGTCGTGACAGTCGCGAATTGCCTTGGGCACTTCCGGCCTGGTTGGATCCCGCATTCCGACCAGTCCGAGAAAAACCAGGTCGACGAGAAGGTGCCGGCCACATCCGCCATCGTCCTCGACCGTCGTTTCGCCTTCTGCAAACGCCAATACGCGCAAACCTTGGGCGGCCATTTCTTCCTTCTGGCGCAGAAGCCTGTCGCGGTCGATCGTTACCGCGCGGCCATTCATCTCCATTCGATCCGACATTGCGATGAGGGTTTCGGCCGCTCCCTTCACGAAGATACGCACCACATCGCCATGTCGATGAAACGATGCGGCATATTTGATCTCCGGCTCATAGGGGATTCGGGCAATCAAGGGATAATCATCCTCAATGGACTCTCTCGGCAGGCCCGCCTTGTGGGCGGCGGCCAGGAGCGCGACATCGACCGTGTCGCCAACACTGGTCCACCCATCTTCACCCCTTACGAGCGATCCTTCATTGGGTAGAGAGGCGGCCCGCAGAAGGGCCGTCGCACGATCACGTGCCTGGTCGGGAGACGCATCCTTCCCGCGGATGTGGCAGGACTCGATATCGGCATGCGTGTCGCAGAAAAGGTCGGTTCCGTCAGGCAGGCGAATGTCGGTGACCGTCAGCTCGTTCAGCGTCAACGTTCCGGTCTTGTCGGTTGCGATTATCGTGCATGACCCGAGAGCTTCGACAGCGGGCATCCGGCGAACGATGACGTGTTTCCTGGCCATTCGACGCATACTGATCGCCAAAGCGACCGAGATCGCAATCGGGAGGCCCTCGGGGATCGCGCTCACGGCCAACCCGACCGCCATCATGAACAGATCTGTCGCCGGCATGTCGCGGGCGACCCCGACAAGGATCAGGAAGACCACGACGGTTGCGACGATCAGGGCAATGAGTTTTGAAAAGCCCTCCAACCGGATCAGCAACGGCGATCTTGCAAGGGGCGTCTTGCCGATGTCGCTTGCAATCTTGCCTATCTCGCTGTTCTTGCCAGTCGCCGAGACGACGCCACGGGCGCGGCCGCGTGTGACGAGCGCGCCGGCATATGCCATGCAGCGTCGTAGCTCTTCGCCTGTGGCGCAAACCGGGGTTGGCGACTTTGCAACTGGCGACGACTCGCCCGTTAGCAGGGACTCATCGCACAGGAGACCATCAGCCGCGGTCAGCCGCATGTCTGCCGGCACGCGCCCGCCGGATTCCAGAGCCACCAGGTCGCCGGGCACGATCAGCCGAGCGTCGAGCTCGACCAAATGCCCGTCTCGCACAACATTGGCTTTTGGTTGCGCGAGTTTGCGCAATGCCAATGCTGCTCGGCCGGCACTGTGTTCCTGAATGGTTCCGACGATGGCATTTGCAACAAGAACGACCCCAATGAAGAAGGCGTCCCGCACATCGCCCAGAAGAAATGACACCAGCACCGCGGCCAGCAGAATGTAAATGAGTGGACTGCGAAACTGGCGCACGAATGTTTCGGCCACCGACCCTGCCCTTGGTTCGGGCAGGGCGTTTGAACCACACTTGGCCAACCGGCTGAGGGCCTCCTCGCTTGTCAGCCCCGCATAGCCGCTATCTTCCATTTGATGCCGGGCGAAGCTGAGCGGCATCGGTTCGGCCATCATGAGCCCCTTAGAGGAAAGCTGCGAAAAGTGCCTACTTGTCGGACACCGTTAGATAGTCGGTTACCCCGCTCACCCCTTTTGCGGACCAGGCAGCCTGCTCGGCCGTGATACGCTCTCGTGGGCTTTGGACTTTCCCGCGCAAGGTCACATGGCTGCCGGAAACTTCGACCTCGATGTCATCGGCCTCTATTTCGGCATTCCGCCTCAAGGCTTGCTTGATGCCCTGGCGGATGTCGACGACATCCATCCGCGGCCGGATCCTCAACTGGTTATCGATGCCCGTTACGCCGGAGAGTTGGCGAACGGAATGTTCGGCCGCCGAGCGTTGAAAATAGAAATCGACAGTGCCGGCGAGTGTAACGAACCCGCTCTCCACCTTCACCTGAATATCGCTCGGATCGGAAATAGCCGCACCCCAGTCGAGGATCTTCAAGACACGGCTTGCAATCTCGTCATCGGCGGTTTTCTTGTGCGCGGGCAACCGCACGGCGATTTCCTCCGCGATCGCCCGGACGCCTTTGATGCGTCGAGCAACGTGCTCGGCGGTGTGCTTTTCGGCAAAGCTGTGAACATGACCGGTCAGGGTCACGATCCCGTTCTCAACCGTGACGCCGATGTTTGCGGCGTCGATGCTGGGCTCATACTCGAGTTCGTCGAGAATATCCTGTCGTAAATTGATGTCGCTCATGGCCATCCTCCAAAAGTCTCCTCATGCAGTTTGTGCCAACAGTATGCTTGATCGTCGCCCATCGGTCTTTGAGGGACGTCAAAGCGCCCCGGCGCACAAGGAATTAATCTCGAAATAACAGTTCACGGAGGTGGATCATGATCGTCAAGGAAATGTCCCGCCACGAATGCAGCGTCGTCGTTCAGGGTGGCCATGTTGCGCGTCTAGCCTGTTGCCTGGACGACCACCCCTATGTCGTTCCAATCACATACGCCTACGCCGGAAACTGCCTTTACGCATTTTCCATGCCCGGCCTGAAAATCGACTGGATGCGCAAGAATCCCAATGTCTGCCTCCAGATTGACGCAGTTTCAGGGAGCGAGTGGAAAAGCGTTGTGATCTACGGACGCTATCAGGAACTAGCGCCGACCGGGCAGTGGCACCGGGAGTACCTGCACGCCTGGTCTCTTCTCGAAAAGCGATCAAATTGGTGGGAACCGGGTGGTCTGAAGCCAGTTCCGCAAGAAATATCCGGCCACTATCCGCACTTGTTCTTCAGTATCGATATACTCGAAATGACCGGGCGGGCGTCCTGTGATAATGAGACCTGAACCAAGACAGGTGCGCCGCTCGACAGCGGCGCACCTCTTTGTCAACATTCGGTGGCTCAATGAACCATCAACACCGGCACTGCCGGTGACTCGATCATGGCCTTGGTTACCCCCCCGAACATGCGTTCGCGAACACGGGAATGGCCATAGGCGCCCATGACGATCAGGTCGGCCGCGGTGTCGAGTGCATGCTGCAAAAGCACCTCGCTGACCTGACGCCCAGCGCTCGGCAGCCTGTCGACTATGACCTCGATGCCATGCCTTGCGAGATAGGTCGCGACATCCGCCCCAGGTTCTTCACCGTTCCTTGCCGGCGCAGCTTTGGGATCGACAAGCACAACGTTGACGCTGTCGGCGTTCTTCATCATTTCAAGCGCTTCGCGTGCGGCTCTCGTCGCTTCGATCGTTGAGTTCCATGCAAGCAGGACCTTTTTCGGTGCCAGCGTCACCGATTGGCGGTTGCCAGAGACAAGGACCGGGTGGGCTGAACGGAAGAGCGCACCCTCGATGGCGTGCGAACGAAGCCGCGAACTCGCCTTCAGGCTTGCCCCAATCAGGGTCACATCAGCGTAACGTGCGCGTTCTCCGATCTCATCCTCCACCCACGCTTCTTCGGGGTAGCAGCCGTGGACATCAAACGAGACACCAAGTGCTTCCAGGGTTGCGCGGGAATTCATAACGGCGTCGCCGAGTTTCTCGGTATCGCCGGCGCGCACGTCCAGCCACGCGACCGACATCGCTGCGTAGTCGCCCAGCGGTACAGGGGCGGCAAGCTTCACAAGAAGAACCGACAGATGCGCGTTCCCGGCCACGCAAAGATCGGCCGCGGTTCTCAAATCGATATCATAGTTTTCGGCATCAGCAACCAAGAGCACAGTCTTGTATGTCATCGCTCCATCTCCCGAATTGACGTTTGGGCCATCAGTCAATCTACGCACGGCGTGGCAAACGGCATTGACGGCCATCAAAGATCATCCTCAGGAGCTCGACTGGAGTGCCCGTGTTCTCAAGCGGGTATCGAAGAGATGATCGGCGATGGAGAAGCCGCCGTCTGGCACAGGTTGCCGTCTTGGTGTTTCAGGGACATACCCGCCCTGAACCCTCATCCGCCCAATGTACTGCATAGGACTTGCATGCAAGTGAGCGCATCAATCGAGTAGGTCTCGCAGGCGTTTTGCGAGTTTTCTCGCCGTGTAGGGTTTGAGCAGCCACAAGGCGCCTTCCGGCAACATTTGGCTCGGAGCCGCGTAGCCTGAGGTTACGAGTATTTTTGTTTCAGGACGAAATCTGCGGACGTGGTGCGCGAGCTCGTTACCGGTCATGCCGCCGGGCATGACCATGTCCGTGAACACAAGAGAAATCTCCGGGTGGTCGGCGAGGCGCTGAAGAGCCTCAGCACCGGTCTCGGCCTCAACGACGCCATAGCCGGTGTTCAAAAGCCGCGCGACCACAATGCGGCGGACACGGGCGTCGTCCTCGACAACGAGAATGGTCTCGTGTCCTCGCGCTAGCGGCTCCGGCGGCGGATCGTTTGGCTCGCCTGTCTCGCCGGTCTGGTTTTTTTCCTTCGCTGCCGGCAAGAAAAGCCGCACGCTCGTGCCGCGGCCTGGTTCGCTATACAGTTGGACATGGCCGCCCGACTGCTTGACGAAACCGTAGACCATGCTAAGGCCGAGGCCGGTACCGGCTCCGGTGACCTTGGTGGTAAAGAAAGGTTCGAACGCACGGCGCCTGACATCGTCCGACATGCCGACACCGGTATCGCTGACGCAGACCAGCACATAGCGCCCCATCCTGGAATCCGGATACATGAGGACGTAATCCTGGTCCAGGTTCGCCTTCGAGACCTCGATGGTGAGCCGTCCGCCCGCTCGCATTGCATCGCGCGCATTCAATGCGAGGTTCAAGAGCGCGTTCTGGAATTGTGCGACATCGACCAGAACGACATTGTCGGCGCCACGAACCAAGGTTGACAGCTCCACTGTCTCGCCGAGTGTGCGTCCGAGAAGATTTGCGAAGGTGCCGATGAGACCGCCCACGTCGACGAGCTTTGGAGTAAGGGGCTGACGCCGGCCGAAGGCAAGCAGTTGAGCGGTGAGCTTTGCGCCATCGTCCGCCGCCGCCTGCGCCTCTTTCAGGAGGTCCGTGACGCTCTGATCGTCGACAAGCCCCTCGATCATTTCGAGGTTGCCGGTAATGACAGTCAACAGATTGTTGAAGTCGTGCGCGAGCCCGCCGGTGAGTTGGCCGATGGCCTCCATCTTCTGTGCCTGACGCAGTTCCTCGTCGATGCGCTGACGGCTGGTCAGATCCCGAATGAAGCCGGTGAAGATCCGCCCCCCCGCGGATCGGGCTTCTCCCACAGACAATTCCATCGGGAATGTCGTGCCGTCCTTGCGCCTGCCAGTTACAACGCGCCCCATTCCAATGATCCGCCGCTCGCCTGAGGTGAGATAATTGTTGAGATAGCGATCATGTGCCTCGCGATCGGGAGACGGCATCAGAATCTTCACATTCGAGCCGCGGACCTCGTTCTCCTTAAAGCCGAAAAGTCGTTCAGCCGCCGCGCTGAAAGAGGTGATCAGCCCCGTCTCGTCAATCACCACCATCGCTTCGGGCACGGTGTCGAGGATTGATCTTAGATGGGCTTCTCGCGAGGCGAGGTCGGCCTGGGCGTGTTTCAAGTTGGTGATATCGCTGTCAAACCGCATGATATGATCGCTTTGACCGTTTGGCAGACCGATCCAGAGGCTCGCAACGAAGACCTTGCTTTCATCCTTGCGCTTTTGCGCCAGTTCGCCGGACCATGACCCGTGTCGTTGAACCTTTGCGTGGATGTCCTCAATGGGCTCGGGGAATGTGGTGGCAAGCAGGTGATGGATCACTTCACCTTGCGCCTCCGCCCCGGGCCAACCGTAAAGTCGCTCGCAGCCCTTGCTCCAGTGACTGATCCTTCCGCCGGTCTCATGCACGATCAGGTTCGCGTCCTTAAGGAGACCAACGATTTTCCCGATCGCAGTTTGCGCCATCATCCACTACCACGTTCTCAGGCGAAACCGGTTCGCCTAATCCTATTCGACACCGCAACTGGACGAAGATCGCAACCGTCGCCATTCGCGATCGATTGAAGCATATGCCTTTTCAAGATGATGATCGAGCGTCGGTCGGGCGCAACGATGATACCGTTGCTCGCGAATTTCGTTATGGTGCGAGATACGGTCTCGATGGTCATGTTCAAGTAGTCGGCAATATCAAGCCGGGTCATTGGAAGATCGACGAAGGTAACCGGTTCGGCGTCTCTGTCTTTCGCCATAAGAAGCAGAAAATTTGCAACCTTTTCGTCGGCACTGCGGCGTGACAACAATACCGCCTGGTCCTGGGCTGCAGTCATTTCGTCGCATAGCTTGGAAAAGAGCTGCTCGCGAAGGTGCGGCCGGCGCGCCACTTCATCTTCGAAGCGACGGCGAGGATATCGACGCAGCCTGACTTCAGTTATCGCTTCGACAGTATAGAGGTAACGGTCCTTGAGTGAGACGCCCAAGAGATCACCGGCATGGAGAAACCCCACGATGACCCTGCGACCATCGGCAAGCAGGCGTAATGCGCGCAGCATGCCGTCTTCAACCTGAAACACGTATTTGGCATCGTCCCCTTCCCAGAAAAGCGCTTGGCCCGGCGCAACATCGATCATGGGTTGAAGACTAAAGACGGACGATAGATCCGGTGGAGCAAGGGAACACTCGAATGCTCCAAGACCGCCCTGAAAAGCGACTGATTGAAGGGGCATCGCACATCCTCCATCTGACGCCGAGTAGGGAGGATTTCAACATCTGTGCGTGAACGGCCATCGACGCACGTGCAACAATTGATGCTATATTGTGACGGAATGTAACAGCATTTCGCGGCCGACCAGACTGCGGGGGAGGTTATGGCAAACGCTCGAAACGAGCCGGAACTGGTGCTTGTCGTGGACGACGATCCACGTATCAGGCAGATGTTGGCACGCTATTTCGAAGGGGAAGGCTATCGGGTAAGCCTCGCCGGCGATGGTCGGGAAATGCGAAACAGGCTCGATAAGGCCCCTGTGGATATCGTTTTGCTGGATCTGGGGCTTCCCGGAGAAGATGGGCTGTCGCTGGCCCGCGAGCTTCGCGCCCATTCCGAGATTCCCATTATCATGCTGACCGGCCGAGACGACGTGGTGGATCGTGTTGTTGGCCTAGAAATCGGCGCTGATGACTATGTCACGAAGCCCTTCCACCTTCGTGAAGTTCTTGCACGGGTGAGGGGCGCGCTTCGCCGTCGGCGTCCTCCGGCCGCGTTCGTTCCGGAGCTTCAATCGAGCGAAATCTTTTGTTTCGAAGGACTGCGCCTCGACGTCGCTTGTCGACGGTTGACAGCTAAGGACGGCCGCGAGATCGCCTTGACGACGGCCGAGTTCGACATGCTCTGCGCCCTGGTGAGGCATGCCGGCCGTGTCCTCAATCGGGACGTATTGATGGACCTGACCCGCGGCAGATCTCTGGAGGCCTACGACCGTGTGATCGATGCCCAGATCGCGAGATTGCGCCGCAAAATCGAAAAGGACCCGCGCCGTCCGGAGCTGATCAAATCGGTCCGAGGCGTGGGCTACGTGTTCAGTGCGCGGACGGTGAAAGAGGACGCTTAGGCTTTCGGCTTGCGCGGTCAAGTCCTGCAGCGGCTTTCAGCGTAGCGGGATAAATACCCCGTCCTCCTCCCGATCAAGCGCTCCGTTGGCAGCCGGCCATCGGTGCGGCTCAATGCTTGCGATATGCATGGCGACGCAATGTTGATCGAGCGCCCGCGCCCTCAAATATCGAAGCAGGGCATCGCAGACGCCATGTGCGTCGCCGGCGCTGGTTATGGCGAAAACGGGGATGGAGAGGTATCTGCCCCGTCGTTCACTATGCCTGGCACGCAGGACAGCGATACCCCTGATGTAACCGAGCGAATTTTCGGCAACAGCGATCTCCTCGACGAAAGGGGAGGGATATTTACGCATGACAGCCGCTGTGCAGATCTGTCGCCAGGCATCGAGCGCGATGTCGTAGCCCACGGCGACGATCAGGCAATAAGCCCGCTCGATCTGCGCTGCTTTGATTGGGGCGACGGCATAGGCGAAAGCCATGATATTCTTCCCGATGATTGGATCGGATTGAACGGACCGGCCAAACTCTGAGTTTTGTGCCGTGCGATTGCAGGCTCGCCACACAGGATGGGTTGGTAAGGTTCACTGTGACCGTAGTTTTCCCGTGAACAGGGAAGTCGTCATTGACGAGCATCAATGCCGACAACCGAGATCTGTCTTTTATTTGTTTGAAAGAGCGCCTCAGTAAGGAGGGGAGCACCATGACGGTTGATCTGCGCGGTCGCAGCGTGCTCACCCTTGATGACCTGACTGCCGAGGAAATCCACTACCTGCTTCGGCTCGTCGTTGACCTCAAGGGAGAAAAGCGGACTGGAACTGAGCTCAAGCAATTGAGCACCAAGAACGTCGTGCTGTTTTGCGAACGAGATTCGATCCATGCGCGCGCCGCCTTTGAAGTCGCAGCCTACGACCAAGGTGCCAATGTGACCTTGATCGGACCATCAACCGGTCACACCCGCTATCGGGAATCGGTCAAGGACACGGCCCGTTTTCTCGGCCGGCTGTATGATGCCATTGGATACATCGGGCATTCCCAATCCACCGTGGAAGAGGTCGCCAAATGGGCGCATGTCCCCGTCTTGAATGGAATGACCGACACGTCACACCCCACGCAGACCTTGGCCGACCTCGTGACGATGCAGGAATGCAGCGACAAGCCTCTCGATGACATGATCGTCGCCTTCCTTGGCGATGGACGCAGCAACGTCGCTCGATCACTGGCATTGGCATCCTCGAAACTCGGCATCGACCTTCGCATCGTTTCACCGCCGATTTTCTGGCCGGAGGCGCCCTTCATTGAATGTGTGACGTCGGCTGCAAGGGATAGCGGCGGCCGGGTAACGGTCCTTGAGCACGTCGGCACCGGCATTCTGGGGGCAGACTTTATCTGCACGGCGCCGTGGTTTGGGGAGGGAGACGTGCGTTGGGCCGAGCGGGTGAGGCAGCTCGCGCCCTTTGCCGTCAGAGAGAATGTTATGGAGGCGACCGACAACCCGCAAACGAAGCTGATGCACAGTCTCCCCGCCTGGCACTGGCGGGAAGACGAGGCGGGCGCCCGTATCGCGAAGCGTTTCGGCGTCGAGTGCATGGAGGTGTGCGATGGTGTCTTTGAATCCAAATCCTCGATCGTCTTCGATCAGGCAGAGAACCGTATGCCCGCAATCAAGGCGCTTCTTGTAGCCACGCTTGCCGATTGATCGCTGCGATCGCAACAGCGCCTGCGAGCTGTGAGCTTTGCGATTGACGCGAACCAGTTTCCGGGGCCTACACCACGACGACCAGAACGAGGTTTATGCTAATGATCGATCAACCACTCCTTCATTTTCATGGAGCCGCTGGCACCGTCACCGGTTCATGCCAACTGATTGAGTTCGGCGAATCGAAAGTTCTGATCGATTGCGGGCTGTTCCAGGGGTCCAAGACGGAAAAGGAACTCAACTATCGTCCGTTCCCCTTCGATGTCGACAGCATCGACGCCGTGATCCTTACGCATGCGCATATCGACCACTCCGGCCTCTTGCCGAAGCTCGCCAAACTCGGGTACGGGGGCCCGATTTTCGCAACGCCGGGCACGGCCGATCTGTGTTCCGTCATGCTGCCCGACTCTGCCCATATCCAGGAGAGCGAAGTCGATCAACTCAACCGCCGGAACCTCAGACGTGGGCGGCAACCGGTGACACCTATCTACAGCGCTCGTGACGCAGCTGTTGCGGTCACTCTGTTCAGGCAGGTGCGGCTCGGCAAATGGGAGACGGCGTCCGAAGGAGTACGGTTTCGGTTCTGGAACGCGGGCCACCTGCTGGGTTCGGCGTCCGTTGAAGTCGAGCTCAACACGTCCCCAACGCCGCTCAGATTGCTTTTTTCGGGGGACATTGGCCCGCGCCACAAGCTTCTTCAATATGACGCGGTCGCGCCGACTGGCTGGGATTATGTTGTTTGCGAGAGCACTTACGGCGACGTCGAGAGGGAAGATGCAACCGACGAAACGAGGCGACGCATTTTGCGCACGGAAGTTCTGGAGGCGACCCATCCAAACGGCGCCCTGATCGTGCCATCCTTCGCGGTGGAACGAACCCAGGAGCTCCTCACCGATCTCGTTTACCTGATGGACACCGGCAAGATCGAAAGATGTCCGATCATCATCGATTCGCCTCTGGCGACACGCGCCAGCGAAATCTTTCGACGGCATGCTCGGGAACTGGAGAACGGGGAACTGCTTGCCAAGGCTCTGCAAGCGAAGAACGTCCGGTTCACGGAGACCCCCGAGCAATCGAAAGCAATCGATTTCATGAAAGGCTTTCACATCGTCATTGCCGCCAGCGGAATGTGCGAGGCCGGCCGGATAAGGCATCGCCTGAAGAACTGGCTTTGGCGGGACGAGGGAACGGTGCTCCTTGTCGGCTACCAGGCCGCCGGTACCTTGGGACGCATTCTTGAAGACGGGGCATCGGTGGTGCGCATCCAAGGCGATGACATTCGCGTGCGCGCGCGTATCAGGAAGCTGGATATCTATAGCGGGCATGCCGATGGCAAGGAGCTTGCGGAATGGGTGCGGGCGCGCGAGCCGATCGGCGCCGGCGTCTTTCTTGTCCACGGGGAGGATGCGGCTCTTCAAGGAATGAGACAGCGACTCCAGACGTTCCTGACTGAGGAAAAGGTGGTTCGTCCCCGATTGGATGCTTCGTTCCGACTGGAAGCGAAGGGAGCCGTCGAGATAGTTGAAGGCGTCGCCCCGCCACGCATCGACCCATTTCGCGCGGGGCGGACGGACTGGAACAACGATTTGCAATCGCTGGTGCTCGACTTGCAGGCGGAATTGGCGAAGGCAGCCGACGACAAAGCCCGGGGCGTGGTCATTCGCCGCGTGCGGCGGGCACTGAACGAGGACGCTTGAGCCGTCGCTCATGCCAGCGACGAAGTGAATCGACCTGGAGCAGGCATGTTGGACGCGATATCATCAACCGGCGAGCGCCATACGATCCCGATCCGCATCGATCAGTTGGCTCGGCTCTTCAATTCGCTTGATCCTACACCCTTTCATGAGCGGGATCTGGACGAGGATGCCGAGCGTTTCATTGTCGATTGGGCTGAGGAGGCCCCCGATGATGGACCAATTGCGATTGTCGTGCAGTTGCCTTCGGGAGAAGCCGACACGGCGGTGAAGCGTGTTGTCCAGGACGCGATACGCTACAATTTTGAAAGCCGCGCCAAGCAAGCCAGTCGCGAGTTGCGGCAGCTTTTAAGGGAGGGGCGGCGCGCCTTGTTCATCGGCGTGCCGATCCTCGCTTTCAGCTTGATCGCAAGTCAGCTCGTGACCAATCTTTCGGGTGAGGGCGCGTTCTCGCGTGTCGCCAGCGAAAGCCTGGTGATTTTCGGTTGGGTGGCAAACTGGCGGGCGCTGGAGATCTTTCTCTACGATTGGTGGCCAATCATGCGACGCGGCCGGCTCTATCGTCGTCTGGCTGCAGCGGACGTCCAGGTGCTCGCCTACTGACATTCGATATTTCTTGATGCGCATCAATGCACCCGCACAGAGAGATGAGATCCTGACACCTTAGTCAGGAGTGCAGGATATGCAGAATCTCCCATGTTTCCTGCTTGCCACCATGATCTATGCGGTCACCACTTCGCCAGCCTCGGCAAGTGGTGGCGTCGGGTTCTCTGACGCCCTGGCTCGGGTAACCCCAGCGGTCGTTGGTATCAGCAGTACCGCCAACCGTGTATTGACGAACGACTTGCTGGACGATGCGAACGTTCGAAAGATCCTGGGCCTGCCCGAACATGTCCTCATCGTTGAGAGTGGTGCTACCGTTACGGGATCCGGCGTCATCATCGACGCCGAAGAGGGCTACATCGTTACAAACAGCCACGTGATCGCCGATGCCGATGACATCGCCGTCACGCTCAACGACGGCCGCGTTCTGCCGGCCGAAATTGTCGGCAGCGATCCGCCAACCGATCTTGCCGTGATCAGGATTGGGGCGCCGGGCCTCGTCGCCCTTGACTGGGGGCGATCGTCCGTTCTGAGGGTTGGCGATTTCGTGGTAGCGGTGGGCAGTCCCCTTGGCCTGGAGCAGACAGCAAGCTTCGGAATCGTAAGCGGGCTCAGCCGGTCCGGTCTCGGGATCGACGACTATGAGGACTATATCCAGACTGATGCCGCACTCAACCCGGGAAACTCTGGTGGCGCGCTTGTCAATGCAGCAGGCGAGCTTCTGGGAGTGGTACGGGGGGCACCGCCGCCAAACGAAGGCGCCCAAGGCGTTGGTTTTGTCATCCCTTCCGAATTCGCGTCCAAGATCGTTCGCGCTCTCATAAAGGATGGAGAAATTAGGCGCGGACGGCTCGGCGTGTCCGTCATCCTTTCGCAGGCAGGCGACGACGCGATGGCGGATCTGGTCGTTGACCGGCTCTCCTGCAACTCGGCCGCCGAACGCCAAGGGGTGAGGCTCGGCGATGCCGTGACTGCGCTCAACGGCCACGCGGTCTCGACCGAGGCCGCCTTCAGAAATGCGCTCAACCTGCTGGGGCCTGGTATGAAGGTCACTCTCGATATCCGCCGGGAGGGGAGGACGCAGCGGCTGGAACTGAAGCTTGACGATCCCGCGAGCATGCACGGCGTCCCGGTCAATAGCGCCCTGGACTCGGTGACCCTTGCCTTGCCGGATTCATCGGCTTCGCGCGCGTGTACGCCCAGCGGGCCGGTGCTCCTGGAGGTGCCGTCCGATAGCGTAGCGTATGCAGCTGGGCTCAGAGCGGGCGACTACCTGACATCGATCAATGGTGAGCCGGCCGTCTCGGCGGCTCGGATGCAGGACCTGTTGGACACCGTAGATGGCAACGTTTCGTTCGATATCCTGCGCGCAGGCACGGCGTATCGATTTGTGGTTCCGTAGACGCAATTCTTCGACGATCGGCTTTGGGAAAAGAATATCGGAGCGAGAACACCATGAAATGGTCCTTGAAACTGGGCACCGTCGCGGGGACCGAAGTCCGCGTGCACGTCACATTCGCCCTTCTGCTCATTTGGATCTGGGTGATGCATTACCGGATCGGCGGTCCGCCTGCCGCCTGGGAAGGCGTTGCCTTCGTCATCAGTGTCTTCCTCTGTGTGGTGCTTCATGAATTCGGGCACATCGCAGCCGCCCGCCACTTCGGCATCAAGACACCGGATATCACTCTTTTGCCAATCGGCGGTCTAGCGCGATTGGAACGCAACCCCGCCGGGCCGCTTGAGGAGTTCGTGATCGCCATCGCAGGCCCGCTCGTAAACGTCGTGATCGCTGGCCTTATCGTCATGGCCGTCGGGGGCGCCTTGGGCTTGGAACAGCTGTTGGCGCCGCAAGATCCCCGCGTTGATTTCCTGGCGCGGCTCGCGGGGGTCAATATTTTCCTCGTCTTGTTCAACATGATCCCTGCCTTCCCCATGGATGGCGGGCGCGTCCTCCGGGCAATTCTTGCTTGGCGTCTGCCCTGGGCGCGGGCCACCACGCTTGCGGCTCGGATCGGACAATCCATCGCGGTGGTCATGGGAATCTTTGGCATCTTCTTCAGTCCATTGCTTATCCTGATTGCCATCTTCGTCTATTTCGCTGCGGAGACTGAAGCGCAAGGCATTGAACTTCAGGCGATCTCGGACGGCACGAGTCTCTCGGACGTAATGATCACAGATTTCGCGACGCTCGGTCCCCAGGCCCGTGTCGGCGAGGCCGTAGAGCTCTTGCTGGCCACGAGCCAGAGCGAGTTTCCCGTTGTTGACGAGGCCGGCCGGTTCGAAGGGCTAGTGACCCGCGGGAGTATCGTCCAAGCAATGAAAGAAAGAGGGGCGGGCGCTCCCGTAAGCGCAGTGATGCGTCGAGATGTCCCCACAGTGAATGAGCAGTCCCCGATCGATTTCAGCATGAAGCTCATGCAGGATGCCCGTTCGCCCGCCGTACCCATCGTGGATTGCAGCCAGCGCGTTGTCGGTCTCATGAATTATGAGACCATTGGAGAGTTGATGATGCTTCGCAACGCCGATGAACGCTTTCGTCCCGGCCGCCGCGCTCGCCGCTCGCCCTAAACATTCCGAGTTGATTTCTTTCGCTCAACGACTGCGACCCCATCCGCGATCCGATCGCTCGGATAAAGAATGACCCTCTCTCCCGAAACCAGGCCATTGAGGATCTCCACTTCCAGATTGTTGCGTTGCCCCACATGGACCGTTTTTGTTCGCGCCTTCCTCAAACTGTGAAAACCGCCCATTCGTCTTTCTGCCCGGAACAATGTGCCTAATGGGAGTTTGAGGACTTCACCTTCAAAAAGGATGATCTGAACGTCGGCGCGATAACCGTGCCCAAGCGGCCGCCAGGGACCGGTGCATCGGCGAAATTGATGACAACGTTAGTGAAACACAAAGCCGACGTGGTTTCGCCTGTATTGGTTGAGCGCACGTTCACTGCCCAGCGAAAGCGGATGATCGCCGAAGCGAACTTGGCCTGAGGTGGGTGTGTCGAGACCGCCCAGTATATTGAGCAAGGTGGATTTGCCGCTTTCGGACGGTCCGAGCAGCACCACGAGTTCAGCTTTGCAAAAAATCGACATCGACGCCGCGAACGGCAGAAACTTCAACTGCGCCCATTCGATAGATCTTCGTCAGGTCGCGCGCCGAAAGTGCGATGACCCTTTTTCCGTTTCCCACTGACCATCCCTTCAGATTGCACCATCGTGCGCCCGGCATTCCGTCTGTGCCCTAATCGGTAAGGTACCTTTCAATATCCGCGACCTCGAAACTGACGCGGTCCTTCCCAGTTCTCCGCTGATGACGGACCGCGTGTGGGGGCCGAGTTCGGTGCGCAACTGGCCATGCACGCGTGGGGGCGCGGCCAGCACGAGGCGCTGGATACGTTCGTTGCGGACAAGGGCCGATACCCTTTCCGCAACATTGGCGACGAACCTTTCTTCGGCCTGCCGGTGCAAGTCGGTCTGCTCGACCTTGCTTTGCGCTTCGCCGACCGATTGAAAGGCCGTTCCCTCGCGCTCACTTCCCAGCATGTGCGCCGGTGCCCCTGGATTTGCGACAGACTCGATCACGATCAGATTGAGGAGTTCGGAGCCCCCGGCGTTGCGCATCATAAGGACACGGCCTCCGTCGCAGGCCAAAACCCAGCAATCGTGCGGATTTCTTGGTTTCGTCGCTTCACCTCTCCATCTGCGATGCTCGGCTCAGCAACCGACCGTTCAGTGTGCCATGAGGATTGGCAACTTCGCCTCGTTGAGCATGGATTTCGTAACACCCCCGAGGATGAGCTCCAACAGCTTGGAATGCCCGTACGCGCCCATGACAATCATGTCGGCGTTGATGTCCATTGCATGCCTTTGCAGCGTCTCGGTCACAAAGTGACCTGCGCTCGGCAGGGTCTCCACCGAGACATTGACGCCGTGGCGCGCGAGATACGTTGCGATATCGGCGCCCGGTTCGCCACCGCTCACCCTCGAGGCCGCAACCGGGTCGACCATGGTGACGTGAACGGACTGAGCCATCTTCATCATTTCGAGCGCATCTCTTACGGCGTGGGCCGCGCTCGGACGCGAATCCCAGGCAAGCAGGATCGTCCTCGGCCGCAATGTCGCGATCGCACCGGGCGGAACGAACAGGACTGGGCAACCCGCTTGGAAAAGTCCGCCGCTGACAACCTGAGACTTCAACTCGTCGTTCGCAAATACGCCGGGGCCGGCGAGGATCAGATCCGCGTAGAGGGCTCTTTCGCCGATATCATAGGCGGGACCTGCGACCTCCGCGTACACGCTGTCGACATCAAACGACAATCCGGCCGTAGCGAGACGCTCGCGGATCTTGACAATGTGATCGGAAAGCCGCTGCAGGTTGCGCTCGCGCACTTCCAGCCAGCTCGGCGACAGCGTCTGATAGCGTCCGGTAGGCACGGGGGCCATGGTGACGACCAGGGTGCTGAGATGTGCGCTCACCTCGCCGCCCAGGTTCGTCGCGATGTCCAGATCATCGGCGGCTCCATCGTCTGCGAGCACGTTCAAAATTGTCTTGAATGACATGATATCCTCCCTTTGGCGGTCAGCGCTCCGCAAGGCGCTTGAGCCCCTGCGAAGCGGAGCGCCGAGCCCGTTAGCTGGCCTTCACCTGGATCTTGCGATCGTTCTGTTGAGCCTCCTTGGTTTTTGGCAACGTGACCGTCAGCACGCCCTTCGAAAACGTCGCCGCAATATCCTCGGCTTTCACGCCCTGAGGCATCTTGAAGGTGCGCTGGAACGAGCCATAGCGCCGCTCGGACAGGACGTATTCCCTGTCCTTTTCTTCCTTGGCCTCCAGCTTTTCGCCGCGGATCGTCAGGTTTCCGTTCGAGACCTTAACCTCGATGTCCTTTTCCTCGATCCCGGGCAACTCGGCGGTGATCTCGTAGCTCGCCTCTTTCTCGACGAGATCAATGGCCGGCGCGAGGGCCCAGGTCGGCAGGACGGTTGAGCTGTGAATATGCACGGGGTCAAACGAACGGCGCCAGAAGCTCGGAGTGAAGTCGTCGAACAGGCGGTCGATTTCGGCCCGCAAACCTTCAAAGGGCATCCACGATTGCGCGCGGGAACGAGGGGCCTGTTCGTCCTGCTTGATGGGGAGTTTCGTCGCTGTCTCGGTCATGACTGGGTTCTCCTTTGAGTAAACGTGGGGCCTGGCCGGCGACCGACAAAGGACATGAGAAAGAGACGCGTTGACCCGCTCGCCTCCTTTGGCCTTCGACCAGTAGACCGGACAATTAGACCGCGATCTGCAAGCTGGCGCATTGACGCCCGTCAAAGCTGGCCCCGTCGCTGCTTTGACGCAGAGCAATGCAAGGCATTGCCGTTCGTGTTGTTGTTCCCCAAAGAGCGACGTTCAGGGATTTCCAAATGACCGGGCGTGACATACGGCACATGATACAGGCGGTCCTGTTGAATTGGATTCTGCTGATCCTGATCGTTCTCATGATCGCTTCGGTCTTCAGTGTGCTCCTGATAAAAGGGGGTCTTCTCAAGGAGAAACAGGTAAGCGTCGAGCCGCCTCAAGGTTTGGTCGCCTCTTGTTGCACCGTTCAGGCTTCCTGAAAGCGGAGACTCCGTTCATCGCCGAACCCGTTGCCTCGTAATTGGGCAGTGGCTCAATCCAGGTGCCCGGCGAGTGCCAAAGCCGCGCCCTTCAAGATCGCCTCGTCGCTGCGGATGATGAAAATTGGTATCTCCGCAAGCCAGGCGGACCGTCGGCCCTTCGCTTCGAAAGCTGCTCGAAACAGATCGGCCTTCAACCGTCGTTCCATTTTTCGCGGAATGGCCCCCCAGAGATAAATGCCGCCCCTAGCATCATAGAGAAGAGCTATGTCACCAGCGAACCTGGCCAGCCAGGTGGCGAAATTGTCCACGGCCTTCGCGGCCACCGCGTCGCTCCCGCTTAGTGCCGCGTCGATAATGCTGGAGGCCGGCGAGCCGCGCACGGCCTGACCGGCACTTTCGAGCAGCAACTCATAAAGATGGCAAAGACCGGCCTCCGACAGGAGGTTCTCGACCGAGACGTAGTCGGTCGCGCAGCGGATGCGCTCGAAAATATCAAATTCCCCACGCGTCTGGGGGGCAAAGGAGATACTTCCCGCATGGGTTTGGTGCGCGGTCCATGCGCCATCGCTCGACGTCAGCGACGTAACGCCAAGCGCCTGCCCGACGCTGATGATCGCCTTCGACGTGTCAGGTTCGACCTTTTGTCCGCTGATCAATTTTGTGTCGTGTAAAGTCAGATGGGGGAGAACCAATGCCAGCGCGTCGAGCGCCTCGACCTTGAAAACTCGCGAGGGGGAAGTGCCCCAATCGAGTTGTTCTGCCAGATCATGATGAAGGCGATCTTCGTCGGCAGCCGGGCCGCCGTTGATGACCGCGATGCCGATTGCCGAAGTCGCTACGGGCGTGGACCGGATATAGGCGGCCAGCGCGTCGGTCACGCACGAAAAGGCGTTGTTGTCGAACTGTACGTAGTGGTCGATCGATAGCCGGTCGTAATCTGTGACCGCAAGGCGTGTGTGTGTTTCGCCTATCTCCGCAACGATTGCCTGACGCGCCAACTTGCCCACCGCAGGTCCTCCCATGTCGTTCACGAGATTGTGCCGCAAGTCCGCCGAATGCGCTTTGACGGCCGTCAAGGTCAGACCCCACCTCGGGGTTTAGGATTTGCCGGTTCTGAATGCTGGAGGCTTTGGGATGAGATCCGTTATTTGGCTCGAAAACGTCAGACGAGGCGACATCGGTGACGTTGGCGGTAAAAATGCCTCGCTCGGCGAATTGATCTACGGGCTCACCGGGAGCGGTATCAAGATTCCAGGCGGATTTGCCACGACGGCGCAAGCCTATTGGCGCTTCATCGATTTCAACGGTTTGCGCGAACCAATCCGCGCGCTTGTGGCCGCATGGGAATCCGGACGCGACACCCTTTCCCAAACCGGTACGGCGATCCGCGCCCTTATCCTGCAGGGTGCCTGGCCCCCCGACATCGAGGAAGACCTGATATCAGCCTATCGCAATTTGTCGAAAAGGCTTGGCGTCGAGGCCGCGTCCGTCGCGGTGCGCTCGAGCGCCACCGCTGAGGATCTGCCAGCGGCGAGTTTTGCAGGGCAACAGGAAAGCTACCTCAACATCGCCGGCGATCGAGCACTCATGGATGCCTGCCGCCGCTGCTACGCTTCCCTCTTTACGGATCGTGCCATGGCATATCGCCAGGCAAACGCTTTCGATCAGATGAAAGTGGCGCTCTCGATCGGCATCCAGCAGATGGTACGCTCCGACCTTGGCGCAGCCGGCGTCATGTTTTCGATCGAAACGGAGACCGGGTTCAACAAGGTTGCCGTCATCAATGCCAGCTGGGGACTTGGCGAGTATGTCGTGAAGGGCACCGTCGATCCGGATGAATATCGCGTCTTCAAACCGTTGCTCGGCATTCCTGACGTTGTGCCGATAATCGAAAAGAGACGTGGCTCCAAGGAACGCAAGCTCGTCTACGGCGATCGGTCATCCCCGACGCAAGGCGTCTTGACGAACGTCGAGGAGAGGGCGGGGCTCGTCTTGAGCGACGAGGAGATTGTCAAGCTGGCCCAGTGGGCCGTTGCAGTTGAGACGCACTATGAATGTCCCATGGACATCGAATGGGCGAAAGATGGTCAAAACCAGGAGATATGGCTTGTCCAGGCGCGCCCGGAGACGGTGCAGTCCCAGGCGGCGACCAACTTGTTGTCGACGTACCGCATCAAATCCAAGGGACGACCGATCGCTCGGGGACTTGCGATCGGCAACGCCATAGCGTCGGCGCCCGTATGCCTTGTCAAACATGCGGGCAACCCTGATCGCTTTGTCGACGGCGCTGTTCTGGTTGCAGCGACCACGGATCCGGACTGGGTTCCGCTGATGAAACGTGCCTGCGCTATCGTCACCGACCATGGCGGCCGGACGTCACATGCCGCAATCGTCAGCAGGGAGCTCGGTGTTCCTGCGATCGTCGGCGTTGGAAACGCAACGCAGTTGCTTCACCCGGGGGAGGTGGTCACCGTATGCTGTGCCGAAGGTGATGAGGGCACGATCTACGAGGGACGGGCGGACTTCGCCGCCGAGGAAACTAACCTCTCCGACATACCTGAGACGCGAACAAAGGTGATGCTGAACCTGGCCGATCCGCAAGCTGCATCCAGGTGGTGGCGGTTGCCGGCCGACGGCATCGGGCTGGCGCGCATGGAGTTCGTGATATCGAATACCATACAGATCCATCCGATGGCGCTAGTCCACTTCGCCGGCTTGCGGGATCAAGCCGCCAGGGAGATGATCGAAAGCCTGACGAGGGAATACACCGACAAGACAGAATACTTCGTGGACAAGCTCTCAGCCGGGCTGGCGCGACTTGCCGCTGTCGCGTTTCCGAAACCGATCATCGTTCGCATGAGCGACTTCAAGACCAACGAATATGCCGGTCTTTGCGGCGGAACGCAGTTTGAACCGCTAGAGGAAAACCCGATGATCGGCTTTCGTGGAGCCTCCCGCTACCATTCACCCCGCTACAGGGATGGGTTCGTGCTGGAGTGCCGTGCCATAAGGCGCCTGAGAGAGAGGATGGGTTTTGTGAATGTCGCGCTCATGATCCCCTTCTGCCGCTCTCCGCACGAGGCGGAAAAGGTGTTGGATACCATGGCCGAGAATGGATTGAAGCGGGGCAACGGGCTTGAGATCTACATCATGTGCGAAATCCCTTCCAATGTCATTCTGGCAGCCGATTTCGCGCGGCACTTCGACGGGTTCTCGATCGGCTCGAACGATCTGACCCAATTGACGCTTGGCATCGACCGTGACTGCGAGGACCTCGCCGCCGTCTTTGATGAACAAGATCCTGCGGTGAAGTGGATGATCCGCAAGGTCATCGGCGATGCAAAGGCAGCGGGCGCCAAGATCGGGCTTTGCGGACAGGCACCGAGCGATCATCCCGAATTCGCCGCCTTCCTCGTCGACTGCGGAATTGATTCAATCTCCGTTACGCCCGACAGTTTCGTTGCTGTCAAACGAATGGTCGCGACTGTGGAAGCGAAACAGGTGAAAGGGTAGGGGATCGAGGCGAACGGAGCGTAAAGCGTCATTCTTCGGCTTCGAGCTGCTCGGCTGCCACATAAAGGAGCGCGCGCATTTTCTCCTGTAGCATGGCCTTGTCGGCCGCCACGTTGGCAGCGCGCAGATCGTCGAGAACCTTCAGCAAGACATCATCATCTCCCGGATCGGTTTGGCCAGCGGTGATCACCTCTTCCACATAACCCGATACGTCCGCGCGACCGATAACCTGCGCCGCCCACCTCGCCAGGATGCGATTGCGTCGATCACGAACTCGTATTGCTCTTTCGAAATCCAGGAAATACTTCTCTTCGAGCGCTTTTTGACGTTCGTTCAATGCGGTCATCATGATGCTCCGACATCTTCTGGGGGCTAAGCTTGCATGCCGGCCTCGACAAGGCCGTCCCTTGCCGGCTCCGGTATTTCTGTCATGGTGGCTTCGGTGAGCAATAGAACGCTTGCGACCGACACCGCATTCTCAAGCGCTACGCGAACGACCTTTGTGGGATCGATGATGCCGGCAGACATCAGGTCGACATACTCCTTCCGCCCGGCGTCAAAACCGTAATTGCCTTCCGCCTCCATCATTTTCGCCACGACGACGCCGCCATCCGTGGACGAGTTCTCCGCGATCTGGCGTGCCGGGAGTTCGAGCGTGCGCTTCAGGATCTGCACGCCGGTGCGCTCGTCGCCTTCACAAGCCCTTTCCTCATCGGTAAGGGCATTTACGCATCGCAAGAGGGCAAGGCCGCCTCCGGGAAGAATACCTTCGGCCACCGCCGCCTTGGTTGCGCTGATGGCGTCGTCGAGCGCTTCCTTCTTCGACTTGAGTTCCGCTTCCGTGGCAGCACCCACCTTTATGACGGCAACCCCGCCTGAAAGTTTTGCCAGTCGCTCCTCGAGTTTTTCTCGGTCGTAGTCACTCGTCGTCGTGGAGATTTCCCGCCTTATTTGGTCGGCGCGGCCGGCTATCGCCTTCTTATCTCCCGCGCCGCCGATGATCGTCGTCGTATCTTTTGTGATGACCACCCGTTCGGCGCGACCTAATTGTTCGGCTGTCACCGTTTCCAGTTTGATGCCCAATTCTTCGGAAATAAGCTGACCGCCCGTGAGTATGGCTATGTCCTGAAGCAGCGCCTTTCGCCGGTCGCCGAAACCGGGTGTCTTCACGGCACAGTTTCGAAGCGTTCCCCGCATCTGGTTGACGATCAGCGTGGCCAGCGCTTCCGTTTCAACGTCCTCGGCGATGATCAGCAACGGGGTTCCGGACTTGGCGACGGCCTCGAGCAGGCCGACGCAGTCCTTTAGCGACGTGATCTTCCGGTCAAGAAGCAGAATGACAGGATTTTCAAGCGACACTTCCATCCGCTCCGTGTCAGTGACGAAGTAGGGCGAAAGATAGCCGCGATCGAACTGCATGCCTTCGAGTACATCAAGGACCGTCTCCGTAGATTTAGACTCTTCGACGCTGATGACACCTTCGTCGCCGACCCGCTCCATTGCTTCCCCGATCAGGCTGCCGATGTGCGTGTCATTGTGCGCCGAGATGGTTGCGACCTGTTCTTTTTCGCGCTTCGAAGAAACGGGGCGCGATTTTCGTTTGAGTTCGGAAACGACGCACTTGAGCGCTCGGTCGAGGCCCCGCTTGATATCGATTGCGCTTGCGCCGGCCACAACATTGCGTAGGCCGTCGGCAAAGATCGCGTGGGCAATAATGGTCGATGTGGTTGTTCCGTCGCCGACGATTTCGCCGGTCTTCTCTGCGGCTTGCCGCAACATCCGCGCACCAAGATTTTCCTCCGGGTCCTTGAGATCGAATTCCTTGGCGATTGTCACACCGTCATTGCAGACGATCGGCGAACCCCACTTTCTCTCAATCAGCACCGCCTTGGATCGAGGTCCGAGTGTAACCCGAACCGCGTCGGCGAGCTGAGCAGTTCCCTTCAGGATCTTTTCGCGCGCCGCTGAGTGGAAAAGAACTTGCTTGTGCGCCATGGTTCCGGCCCTCCGTCAACTACCGTCTAGCACGGGAGGAGGGATGCGGCCTTGATGGGCGTCAAAGACTTCTTCATTCACGCCGTCGCACCTTTGACGGCGGTCAAGGCGAAGCCGATCGATTGGTGCTTTGATGAAACAATCTCGCGCTCACCTACCTCAAGGTGGCAAGGCTTCGCTCGTCACTGGTCGTCTCCTGAGAGTGCGGCAAGCGGAACGCCGGTATGCAGGCGACGAATGGTTTCGGCAAAAAGCGGTGCGCTGCTCACGACCTTCACACAGTTGCGCAGGAGGTCTTCCGGTATATGGAATGGAGAAGCTGAGTCCGTAACGATCGTCCTGTCGATCGCAGGATGAGCGAGAACCGCCTCGCAGCCCCGGTCGAAGAGCGCATGGGCAGCAAGGGCATAAACTGAATTCGCGCCCCGCTGGCGACAGGCTTCGGCTGCTCTGAGCATCGTTCTGCCCGTCCCGATCATGTCGTCCACAATAAAAACGTTCGCCCCTTCGACGTCACCTGCGAACAGGTGTCCCGAGACGATCCCACCGCTGCGACGCTTTTCCATGATCGCAAGTTGAGCCTCATTGCCGGACAGGCGCTCATAATATTCCCGCAAGAGTTGCGCGCGCTTTATGCCGCCGGCATCGGGCGACAATATCATTGTGCGCTCGGAACCGGAGAGGCTTGCAATGGTCTCACTGAAGAGTTTCCGGGTGTCGAGGTGAACCGTTGCACAGCGGAAGGCGTTCTGAAATGCCGAAAGGTTGTGGACGTCCAAAGTCACGACCGTGTCGATGCCCACTGCCTCGAACAGTTGTGCCACGTATCGTGTCGTCACCGGGTCGCCTGACTTGGTCTGCCTGTCTTTGCGAGAGTAAGCGAGATAGGGTGCGACGGCGGTTACGCGCGCCGCGCCGTGTTCGCGGCACGTGGCTGCGAAAAAGAGCAATTTACACAGCTTGTCATTCGCCGAACCTTGAGGCGAACCATTCAAGGTATGTATGATGAAAACGTCGTTGCCGCGCACGCTGACAAGCGGACGTGCCTTGTGCTCCCCGCCTTCAAAGTCACGCTCTTCGTGCTCGGCAAGGGGGATCTCGAGTTCTTTCGCGATGGCTCTTCCAAGAGCCATCGTTCCATTGAGTGCGAAAATCTTCATGAGAGCTAGCATGATGCATGGTGTCCCGACGCTCATTGACGATGGTCAAGGATCCAAAACTTTTGCTCGGAAAAGCTTGCGGTCATGCTGGCGCGAACGGCTCAGTCGGCTCGGCGTCGCACTGCAACAGATCGCGCCGCACCACGCGTTTTCCCTCCGTCGGCCCATGCGTGCTCGTCGTCACGATGCTCCGCCCCTCAGGCTCGTCGTCCCGTTGATGGTAAATGACCACCCAGTCTTTCGTTTTTCCCAGTTCGTGGGCACGCCTGCTGTTGGAAAACAGAACGGTGAAATGCCAGTCGCCCACTTGGGAGTGCATGACAGGAAGCCAGTGTTCATGTTTCGGGTTGAAACGCTTGGGGGCTATCAGGCGTAGCGCGCCCGAAGCAGCCTTGTCTCGGTAGTCACGGTCGACTTCGAGCAAAAGCGCAATAGGCGGTGGGCTCGCTTTTTTTCCAAAGGTAATCAGTTGATCGCCGTGCGAGGCGCTCAGACAGTGCGGAAGCGATCATTTGCTTTCGCCTGGGCCCGATGCCTTTAAAAACGAAGTTGCCGAAATGGATGGCGTGCTCCAGATCTTCCAGGGTCTTAAGCGTTCCATCCTCCGCCAATACGCCAGCCAATCGCGGCCCAATTCCGGGTATGGTGCGAAAGAGCACCTCCGGCGCAAGTTGGCCACGCAGCCTTTCCAGCTGCCCCCAGTGGCCGCTTGCGACCATTTCAATGATGGCGCCGGCGATTGCCTCTCCGACCGCAGGCAAAGCTTCGACGGCTTCCCGGCCCCCTTCCTCAAGAATTGCAGCGATCGGTCGATTGAGCGCGGCGACAACGTCGGAGGCGCGCCGATAGGCACGGGATCGGAAGTCTTCCTCTCCCTGTTCCTCGAGCAAGCCTGCGTATTCATGCAGTTGCTCAGCGATCACCCTGTTGTCGTTCCGGAGCTTATCCTGGGCGATCGGACCGGTCTTTCTCGCCACAACGTCCTCCTACTCGCATCGCTCAAGTTTGCGCGTGGACCGCAGACGCCATTCAAACGCTACAGGCGTCCCTTCTCGTACTCCTGGCAAGACTCTCCGAACTCAGCCATCGCCTCTTCCAGGTAATCCGCAAGAAGCGGTGTTCCGATCAAATAGGCGGCCGTGTGTTCATTGTGAGCGTCGGCGGCCTCGGCGCGAATTCGCTCCCAGTCGCCCACCGTGTCGTCTCCGCGGCCGAGCCAGCAAAGGGCGACGAGGTCGATCTGCTCGTCCTCGTTCATTGCGGAGATCGTGCTCTCCAGCTCGGATTCGACGGGATCATCCGGTCGGTCTTCAAGCACGGAGATCATATTGTCGTCAGAGGCATTGGAGGCAGGGTCAACGTCGGAAGCAACATCCTTGGCGTCGAATTCGCGCGCCTTGATGATGAGATAGCAAACTGTATCGGGCGAGATCGACAGGTCCCAGGTTCTGGTCATCTGAATTCTCCAAGCTTGCCGAATGGCCCACTTTCGTCTTGTCACAGCGCTCAGTTCAGCGGCCAAACGTTCGTGTTCATAATCGCAGGCTGGCACCGGAACGCTTTGATGACCGTCAAAGTGGCCAGGACGTTGGGAGGAATATCCCTCTTGGCCCTGAAGATTTCGCAGGAAGGATTGATCAGCGTCAACGCGACAAGGGCGGATGACGCGCATGATTGCAGAAGTATCGGCGCGGTTCATCGCGGGTCGCCGCCATTCGCCACGCAAGCGAGGCAACATGCTCGTTCAGGACCAGACCAACGCAATCGCATTCTTGAGCGACCGGCAAACGCACGGAAGCGATGAGATCGAACACATCGAGACTCATATTTCCCATATTTTTCTCACTGACGATCGCGCTTTCAAGATGAAACGCGCCGTCAAGCTTCCGTACGTTGATTTCTCGACGCCGGAGTTGCGGCTGGAAGCCTGCAAACGCGAGGTTCGCCTGAATGCGGCCACGGCTCCCGGCCTATATCGGGGCATCCGGACGATCTCGCGCGACTTGGCGGGCCGACTTCGCTTCGGCGACGGCGAGCTGGTCGAGCCGGTTGTCGAGATGGTTCGCTTCGAGCAGGATGCGCTGTTTGATCGGATGGCCACGCTGGGACGGCTGAACGCGACGCTGCTGACCCAAGCGGCGCGCATGATTGCCCGCTACCACCAGAGCGCACCTGTCGTTCATCGGAGTTCAGGATCTGCAAACATTGGCGCAGTGCTCGCCATCAACAGAGCTGGTTTTGCCACAAGCCGCGTGTTCGAAGAAACCGAAGTCGCCAAGATCACTCAGCTCTTCGAAGAAATGCTGAAAGAGAATGCGGCGCTTCTCGATAGCCGAGAGGCAGCTGGCAAAGTCAGGCTTTGCCACGGTGATCTTCACCTGCGCAACATATGTCTTATTGAGGGAGAACCTCGCTTATTCGATTGCATCGAGTTCAATGATCAGATTGCGACCGTCGACACACTCTATGATCTGGCGTTCCTTTTGATGGACCTGTGGCACAGAGGATTTCCACAATTCGCCAACCTGGTCATGAACCGCTATCTTGATGAAACGGATGATGAAAAAGGCTTTGTGCTTTTACCCTTCTTCATGGCCATAAGAGCGGCCGTCAGGGCTCACGTGATCGCCACTCAGGTTGCCGAGGGCGGAAACGCGGCTGATCTTACCTCTGAAGCACGTTCCTACTTTGAGTTGGCACGCTCGCTCCTCACAAAGGTTCAACCACGTCTCATCGTGATCGGCGGCTTCAGCGGCTCGGGTAAGACGACCGTAGCCGATGCGCTAGCCGCTCGGCTTGGCGCCCCTCCCGGCGCGCGCATTATCGAGAGTGATCGCATTCGCAAGGCGTTGCACGGCGTTGCAGCTGAGGTGCATCTTGATGCGGATGCCTATCGGCCAGAAGTCTCTGACAAGGTCTATTCCGAAATAGTTCGCCGCAGTCTGGCTATAGCGAAGGCCGGCGGGTCTGTTGTCGCCGATGCCGTGTTCGACCGTCTGGAAAACCGCAGGCTTATCGAGGTTGCATCTGCGGCTGCAGGTACCAGGTGCGAGGCCGTCTGGCTGCAAGCCGACGCGCAGGTGTTGCAGCAGCGCATATCCAGCAGGCACGAGGGGCCCTCCGATGCAGATCTGCGCGTTCTGGCCAGGCAGCTGTCAAGTGAGCAAAGGCCACCTGCCTGGCGCTTGATCGATGCGCAGCAGCCGGTTGGCGAGATGGTTGACGAGATCCTGGAGCCTGTAAAGGTGGGGCACCGACATGCCTGCCCGTTAAGTTGAAGACAGAATCCTGCTTGTGGTTTGGCCATGAAGATCACATTTCTTGCCTCTCCGAGACCAGCTGCACAGGAGGCGCTTGAGCAATTCGTCTGCAGGTACGGTCAGAGTTCGGTTTCGGGTGCCGACTATGTCGTAGCCATAGGAGGCGATGGTACCGCTCTGAAAGCCCTTCATGCGCTGCTCGAAGGGTCGGCGAAGCCGGTCTTCCCAATGCGGACGCAGGGCTCGATCGGGTCTCTTTGCAATCCGTTGCAGTTGTCCGATCTCATGGACCGGTTGATCAAAGCCATCCCCGTTGATCTGCCGGTGCTGCAAGCCGATGTCGAACGATTGGGAGGCGAGCGAACGACTGTCTTTGCAATCAACGAGATTGTGCTTACTCGACAGCGCCTGCAACAGGCGCGTTTCAAGCTGACAGTAGACGGAGGGAGCGCCCCGGCGACGATTGCGGGCGATGGTTTGGCGCTGGTGACGCCACTCGGAAGCACGGGCTATAACCAATCGTTGGGCGGTCCGCGTCTGCCCCTTGGCTCTCATCTCCTCGCGTTGACCGGCATCGCGCTGACGCCCCGGTTTCCGTGGCATCGCTCGGTCGTGCACGACCACATCATCCTGGACATAGAGGTCGTCGAACCCGAGCATCATCCTGTTCAAGTCGAGACTGTCGTTGAAATCGTACCCGGAATCCGTCGGGCGCGCCTCAGTTGCAGCGGCCACTGCAAGGCCACTCTGCTCTTGGATCGGGAGGTATTGAATTCGCTGACAGCATTTCACGGCCAGATTTGCTGAACTGAGTGGGACCGATAGCGCGCAGATCCAGGTTCAAAGTGGCTGGCTGACCCGGTCTGGGAGAGTCGATTGGCAACATCAAAGGGCCGGAGCATTTCGCTCGCGCCCTTGCTGGCGTCGTTGGTGTCACGAACCGGATCGAAATCAATCCGCGCGCTTTCGCGGCCGACGTCAAGAAGCGCATCGCGGATGCTCTGAAGCGAAATGCGGAAATCGAGGCGCACGCCATCAAGGTGGATATCCTTGATGGCGGAAGGATTTAGCTGGCAGGGCGGGTCAATTCGTGGTCCGAGCGAGAAGCTGCGGAACGCGCGGCATGGTCCGCCGCTGAGGTGAAGTCGGTCGGTGACCAACTCACAGTCGGCTAGCCCCGTCTTCGGCCACCGGTTTGCGCCAGAGTGCCGAGCGGAGAGCGCAGGCTGCTCTTCGCATTCGGGTCCTCTGCATCTCTGCATCTGCGTCGACGTTGGATCTGGATGGGCCGCACTACACCGCCATCGTTTGCGACGAGCATTTGCCTGAGCGTTGGGACGCCCGCCTATCTCATCGTCAGGCTCTCGGCCTCACGGTCGTTGTCCCTGCGACATGATGTAGGCGGTCAGATCGGCAATTTCTGCGCGCGTTAGTGAGAGATCCGGCATCCGTGAATGCTGCGGCGCCGACAGAAATGTCGACAAACGGGCAGCATCCAATTTTCCCGATTTTTTCATTTCGGAGAATGTCGGAACGTTGTCTGATCCACGTAGCTGTCCGGGAGCTGTCACGTGACATTCACTGCACCATCGATTGGCGATGGCGCGACCGCGCGCGAGATCGGCCGCGCCGCTTTGACCGCTGTGCAGCAACAATAAGACGGCGGCAACCTGCAAAACCCTGGTTCGCTCCCATGGTAAGGCCGGCATTTACATTACCACCTGTGCAGCCATGTTTTCGACGAGACGTTTCTCGTCGTCGTGAAGACGTTTGGTCGTCTTCCGCATGGAGACCGAGCCCATCTCTGCGAAGCGCGCTCCTCCATTGACATAGTCGAGCAGCGCGTCTTGCCAGAAGGTGCACCATAAGTCGAACAGATCGTTTTTGTGATCTGGCGATTGACAGTCTTCCAAAAAGCGTAAGTCGCTGTTGAGACGATTTTGCAAGAACTTCAACGCCTCAATCTGATAACGAAGGGTGGCCTCAATGGCCGCCGCCTGCATATGCCCGAGCGGCCACAAGGTGCCCCTCACTTCGACCGAGGGAATTGCGGGTGAGGGAAAGAACCAAAAAGGCGTGCTTGATTGATGCGGATTTGCTCGTTGCATGGGCATCGCTCCAGTTGCTGAAAAGACTCAGTCCCGGTGGCTGAACAGGACGCCAAAACGGCCTGGAAACTACATCTGGAACCTATCGAAACCCGCCATCTTCGTCCTTGATGCCGATCAAAGATTCTTCATTTGGTGACGATCGAAGGGGCTCATCGTTCCTTGATCGGCGTCAATCTCCGATGCCAGCCGTTGAGTTATATTGTCTAGGTTCCGGTCTTCCTACGGGGTCGCAAATGCATGCTGCGGACATCATGACCCGAAGGGTCTTAACCATAAGACCGGACCATAGCGTGCGACATGCCGCGCGACTGATGCTCGACAATCGGGTTAGCGGCTTGCCAGTCTGCGATGACGAGGGAAACCTCGTTGGTATCTTGTCCGAGGGGGACTTGCTGCGCCGCTCCGAGTTGGGATCGGCAACGCTGAACGAAACAGGCAACCGTAATCAACGGGATCCCCAAACTTACATCAAGGCACGCAGCTGGCGCGTCGGAGACGTGATGACCAAAGACCCGGTGACGATAGAAACGGACGCAACGGTAGACCAAATTGCAGCGCTGATGTCGGCCCGCTCCATTAAGCGTGTGCCCGTTGTTCAACGAGGCCGCCTGATTGGGATCGTCAGCCGTCGCGACATTCTCGAGGTTGTCGTTTCTCCCAAGCCCGAACGGTTTGCCACCGGTGACGAAGCCATCAGGCGTGCAGTACTGGCGCGCCTCCTATCCGATCTCAATCTTGATGCAGGCGCTATCGACGTCAGGGTGGAGGGCGGTGTCGTTGCACTGCGCGGCAGTGTCGAAAGCGGGGTCAAACGCCTGGCTGCTCGTGTTGCAGCGGAAGCGGTATGCGGGATCGGGGGCGTGCGAAACGAACTGCGCGTCATCAACGAGGCGGAGACCGAGATGGGGGCTTAGGCGAAGCATGAGGAAGGCGGCTTCAGCGGTTGGTCAGGGATAGCGGTGCTGGTCCGGCATCCGCCTGATGATTTCGTCGGTGCTTTTGTGCTGGCATTTCGACGCGATTATTCTTCGATACGACGCTTCTCTCCCGGGGGAAGCCCATGCTCGATCAACCTGTCGAGGTAGTCGCAGTAAGGACTGCCTTCATAGAATGGGTGGGCCGCCTCTCGGACGTATTCCGCATTCAGGTTTGGAAACTTCTTCAAAGCGTCAGAGATCCAGATCTTTACTTCATCGGTATTGCCCGCCCTGAGGGCGAGCAACGCTGCCCCAATGAATGGATAATAGGTTGTGCGTTCGAAGGACGCGCCCTCCCTTAGGTGCATCCGGGCCGTTGAGAGGTCATCGGGCTCGCCCCTCAGCATCAAGCCAATACCGAGCAGTGTCTTGAACGCAAACGTGGATGGATCGTGAGGACTGAGATCGATGGCATTTTGTGCGGCTCTAATCGTCGTATCGGCGTCCCTGAGCCGCACGGCTGCCATTCCATGTGCGAAGTGAAGAAACGCGTAGTTGCGATTTAATGCAAGGCCCTGTTCAGCGACAGGCATGGCCTCAGCCGCTCGCCCGGCCACCGTCAGAAGGAGCGACATCATCGCGTACGCGATATCGCTCCGCCTGTCGATTTCTAATGCCTTCATGGCGAACGATAATCCTTCCTTGACAGCGACGGGCACGTCTGCGGCACGTCCCCAAAGGACGAGTGCGTATCGGTGACGAGCCAAATAGGCGTAGGGAAGCGCGAAATTCGGATCGTGTTCGAGCGCTTGTCGCAGGAATTTCTCGGCAGTGGCTTGAGAACCTGCTTCGAAGGAAAGCAATTCAGCAAGGCCGCGGTGACAAAGTTCCCAAGCAGTAAGGTTGTCGGTCGATTTGGCGAGAGCGAGGCCCCGTTCGTGCGCTCCCAGTTCTGGTTCGATGCCCGCGATAATCCGGCGGGTTATCTCATCCTGCACATCAAAAAAATCCGCGATCGGTCGATCCCACCGCTCGGCCCAGATGTGTACTCCGGACAGCGCGTCGATTAGCTGTACGGTGATCCTCAACCGATCACCTGACCGCCGAACCGATCCTTCCACGACATAGCGCACACCAAGTTCTCGGGCGATCTTGCGTACGTCCTTGACTGTTCCCTTGTAGGCGAAAGTTGAATTGCGAGCGATCACGAACAGCCATCGAAAGCGACCTAGTTCCGTGATGACGTCTTCGACCAGTCCATCGACAAAGAAGTCCTGATCGGGGGTGGCAGAGAAATTTTGAAATGGGAGAACCGCGATCGAAGCACGTTCCTGCCCAGAGAGCCGAACCGGGCTCGGCGCCGTGCCGTCCACCTCGACCTGCCACACGTCAATTGGTTCGGGGATGTTCTTAACGGACTGCGGGCCGAGCCACGTCATCCCAGCCTCTATCTTGCCTTGCACATGATCGTAGATTGCACGAGATATGCAGATGCCTCCGGCGGGTGCGATGGTTTCCAAACGCGCGGTGATGTTGACGCAGTCGCCGAGGATGTCGTCCCCATCGACCACCACGTCTCCGAGATGAAGACCGATTCGGAAACGCAGACGTCGGTCTTCCCCTTGAGGAGATTCGCGCGAGATCAAGCTACGCTGCATTAGAAGAGCCGCTCTTACCGCCAACACTGGCGATGGGAAATCGACTAGGAGCCCGTCGCCCATGGTTTTGACGATGCGGCCACCGCCTTTGATAATCGCCGGGTCAATCACGCAGGTTCGCGCGTCGCGCAGCCGCGAAATGGTGCCCTCCTCGTCCGCCGCCATGAGACGAGAATAGCCGACCAAATCGGCCGCCATTATTGTGGTAAGGCGACGTTCCACGCTTGCCCCTCCGCCAGAAAAATACAGTATCGCCTGATAAGCAAATGCGAAAGCACTCTTGAACCGCGCCAATCAGTTGTCGGTTTTTTAGAGCTAATGTCCATCCGGTGGAGGGCCGCTGCCGACCTGTGACTTGAGTCGTTGCAACGCCATTCGCTCGCCAGCGATCCAACGCCGCGAGCGGCACTCTCGATACTGAGGTTGTGACGTCATGATCGGCCGCCGGAACCCACTTCAATCGGTTCGTGGATTTCACGCCGACACAGGCGGTTCAGACGCTAGCAGTCGGATCATCGCTGTATCCGCTTATGCGAAGGGCGTAGCGCCGATCACGGTCACTTGTCCGGAGCATCAGCCGTGCGTTTGTTATGCGCGGCCCGCATAATATCCATATCGTGGACGTGACTGATGGCCGCCAGCTCCTTCATGATTTCGACAATCACGATGTCAACGCGGCCAGCTTGGGCGCTTTGTTTGGCTGACGCCAGCCTCAATCTGGCGGTGCCGCTGCATGAGCGCGGACGAAAGCGGCTGCTGCTTGTTTCCTGCCATTCCGCTTGGCGAAGAGAACGTTACTTCTCAGTCCTCTAGCCTAGGTTGCTCTCGTCCCGAATTGTTGTGTCGGCTTCTTGTTTGTCGGGGCGCAACGAACTGGTGGGCGGTCATGACTGTCGGAGCGGCCGGATAGTACTTAGGTGCGATATCCAATAGCTATTTCATAGGAGCAAATACGCACTGCCTACCTCTTTTTTGATACGCGGCACAGCAATTTGATCGTATTCTGAAGGCGGCCTTTGTAGTAGGCTCCCGCATGCGAAAGCTGTAAAGTCTGCGTGTTTCGCAGTAGTGGAGAGCTGCGTTCAAGTTGGTGTTCCGGTGCGCTCTCTAAGTATTTTCCGAAGTATTTTGTGTAGCCGAGTTGCGCAACCCTGATGGGTTCATTGCAGCGCATGGCCTTAATATTTTCGGTTCTAGGAGCAACGTAGGTATGATCTTGAAATCGGCCAACGGAAAGCAAATAGCTGGTAGTAACGCACACAACTTGTCCAAAGAACACTTCGAAGGTGGCGATTTGCGCACAGCGCTGTCGCCTCAGCAGGAGCGCCTGCTGTTGATCATCGACGGTCGGGCGCTCGACCGACAATGCCTGGCGCAGAGCATCGTCGCCCTCAAGTCGGACATGCAGGTTCTGGCCCTCGGTTCAATTGACGAATGGCGACAGCGGCGCAGTCAATGGCCGCGATTGTCCGCGATCCTGTTGAACATAGGCGGCAGAAAGCTCTCTGAGCAGGCCGTTGCTGAAGACATTCGCAGGCTGTCGTCGGAATTTGGACCAGGACCGGTCATCGTGCTGGCCGACACGGACGAGCTCAGTCAAATCATGAGGGCGCTTGAATGTGGGGCGAAGGGCTACATACCTTCCTCTGTCAGCATCGATGTTTGCATCGAGGCCGTCTACCTTGCTTTGGCGGGCGGTATATTCGTCCCCGCCAGCAGTGTGTTCGCAATGCGCGAGCTGCTGGAAACGAGCAATGCGGCCAAGCGACCGCTTGCCGGCATGTTCACCGCTCGAGAGGCGGAGGTTGTGGAGGCGCTGCGGCGCGGAAAGGCCAACAAGATCATTGCCTATGAACTCAATCTGCGCGAGAGCACAGTTAAGGTTCACATCCGCAACATCATGAAGAAAATCAAGGCAACGAACAGGACCGAGGTTGCATACAAGATAAATGACCTGTTTCCTGGCGACAGTTCGTCAGACGGCGCCGCATAGCTGATGCAGCCTGCGGAGGGCTGGCTGCGTTGTTTCGAGTGACAAGAACCGGCTCTGGCGCACACCGCTTGCATAAGCAAAGGCTTCCGTTTACTCTCAAGCTTTCGGGTAGTTTAGCGTGAGCGTGTTTGGAACAGATATCCGACCAGCGCTCAGAGCGACAAAAGCACTGGAATGCAGGGAAACTCACCTGCAGTGCGGCAGCGTATCTGGAATTACCTTTCCATAACAATCTCAAGACCTACTAGGTCCGGCGTGTTGATGGGTATCGGTCGGAGCGGATGTCATCCGCTGTAGAGGCACCCTCCGCAGGGTTCGAATCCGCAAGTTTCACGCTTGATCGAGTTACGTTCCTTCGGCGGCGGAGCGATCTTTGCTGCAAGTCTCCCTCCTGCTGCTGATTGTATCGATCTGGTTTCCGGGCGCCACGCGGCTTGCCGGCACAGACGGCTCGGTTTCCTTTCTTCTGGCTCTGTTCTGTGCTGCCGTCGGCGTCGCATCGTACGGCACGCTCGGAAAACGCGTCTACCGCACCGAGGCGACCTTGGCGATGGCGTTGCTCGCTACAGCCGCACTGATCATCATGTTGTCGATGTTGTCGATGCTGCACGCCGACAATCCGACGCGAGCCATGCGGGCTGTCTTTGCACAGATTTTCGGCTTCGCCACGATCCCAGCGATTGCGGCGATTTCCACGAGGCCAGATGGCTTGGCTGCGATCGACAGATTGGTATCGGCGATGATCTTCATGAGCGTTGCTACAGCGTGTCTCGTTGTCCTCGGGCTCGGTAGTGCCAAATTCGCGGATAGAGCGGAAGGCTACTTCAAACACGCGAACCAGTTGGGAATAGCGCTTTCTGCTGGCCTGCCACTTGTCGCCGCTCGGCTGGTTACCGTGCGAAAACACCGAATGCTGCTCACTGGCTGCCTGGTCGCCGTACTTCTCGGCTTGGTGAAGTCCGGATCCAAGACCAATTTCGTCGTTGGCGTTGCAGGCCTCGGGCTCTTTTTCGCCTTGTACGCGACCTATCTCGTGGTCAGAAGGCAGCGCCCCTTGACAGTCATCGCTGGCGTGATCGCAGCACCGTTGGTGCTCCAGGCGGCTGTGTTTATCCTGCAAGCCCTTAATCCACGGGCGCATCGGTTATTGATGATGCAATTGTCCGGCGGAGAAGCCCATTCGATGGTCTCGCGTGAGCGGTTGTGGAGCATCTCGATTGACCTGGGTCTCGCCCACCCGTTCGCGGGCGTCGGCGCCGGCCAGCCGATCGGAGAGATCGCGCCCCATAGCCACAACCTGTTCATCGAATACTTCCGCACCCTGGGCGTTCCCGGCGCCGGGCTGATTACCATTATGGTATTGCTCGTCGTCATTTTCCTCATCAGCTCTGTGGTTGCGACCTTGAGAGGTAAAGGCAAAAGCAGGTATGCGACCAAAACCAATGTCATGGTTCTCGGATCTGCCGTTTGCACTTGGAATTATCTCGTCGCGAACCAGATGAGCGATTCCTTCGGTCCGTCTACGGCGCCGTTCTTCTGGATTCCGCTGGCCCTCTTGATTGCCTATCGCAGCATGCAGCGATCGTCCGTGCCGCAACTGGATCAGGGCCGTGTAGCTTACCATAGCGTCGCGCCGCACGCAGCGCAGACGTCGGGAACATGAGGGTGGCCGCCTTGGATCCTGATCCTGAACCACCACAGCGAATTAGCGCAATAGCGGGCGGTGATCGGCAGCAAGCCGGCACGCACCCCCTGCCAGCGGATATTCGTTTCATCGAGTTCTTCGGTCTTCCAGGCATAGGAAAGACGACAGCCTCCCGCCTTGTGGCTGAAAAGCTGCAGCGCGCCGGTTCTGTTGTCTACGAGAAGCGGTTGACATGGGAAGAAGAGGCGCTCCTTGAACGGCAGTTGAATCGGCTGAGTCTCGTCTTGCCAAGGCTGCGCAACCGCGAATTTCGCTCGATAGCGTCGCGCATTGCGAGATTTGTTGCTGAGGACGGGCAGGAGTCGCCTGTGGATCTGCTGCGATGGACTTGGGGGCTCTGCTCGGTTGCTGCATACATTGCCGAGCAGCGGTCCAAGGGGGGCTGCGTCACGATCCTCGACCAGGGACTGTTACAAGGGTTTTGGTCGATTCTGCTGAAAAGCCGGCATCGGGGTACCTCCGAGAGTTGGCTGGATGTGATGTCTGCCATTGGACTGGACGACATCGTCTTTGTCGATCTGCGTGGTGGCGTCGATCTCGCACGCGAACGGATTAAAGGCCGAGGCGACCGCGCTTCCCGGATGCAGCGCGAACCTTCGACGAGTGAGGGGTCTCTCTGGACCAAGGCGGAGAGCGCCTATTGCACGATCGCCGCCGAACTGTGGAAGAGACAGAACGCGCCGCGCAGCATGCCGATGTTCGCAGTCGTGGATATGACAGCCTCGGCCTCGCCCGAGACCGTGGCCGACAAGACGCTGCAGGCAGTGCTTCTGGCCTATCAGCGCAGGCACAACGCTATCGAGCCGGAGGTTCACTGATCGTGGAACTGGATCGCCGGTCATTCATGTGCCTTGCTGGAGTTGGTCCGGCCGTAGCACTCTTGAGCGGTTCGAGTGTCATCGGTGACCGGCCGGCGCCGACCGATGAAGACGATTTGGTCGGTACGCGTGTCGTGTTGATCGGCGAATATGGTTACATGCAGAAGACCATCCGCGACCTTCCGCCCGAAACCACGGTCGATGCCAGGCGGGCTCTTTTCACAGTTGCCAACAGCCGCAATACCGCTCCGAATGCACTCCTTGGCTGCCAAATCGGCATGCGGCCGGTCAATCCCTATCCGGTCGTCCTTCGCGATTGCCCTGATGTCCATTTCTTGGGAGGGCGCATCAACGGCGAAGTGCCGCTTCAATCGGACTGGGCGCCAACCTATTGCAACAGCGCCGGTCTACTCGTCAAAGGCGGAACGAGGCGGCCGACAATCGAGGGTCTGCGGGTCCGCCGTTGTTGGGATGGCGTCCGCCTGACCGACGAGGCGAAAGGCTTTCTCATCAAGAGTTGCTGGCTAAGCGAGGTCAGGGACGATGCCGTTGAAGACGATCACCTTCTCGGCGGTGTCATCGATGATTGCCTGCTGGATGGTTGCTTTTCGGGGATAAGTCTCGACCCGGCATCAAATGCCCGCGACGGCAGCAAAGAGGTCGTGGCGATAGAGCGTTCGCTGATCCGGATGCAACCCTACCTGGCCAAAGGCGAAGTGGTCCATCAGGTGCCCGTCAAAGCCTCCGACGTATCTCCGACATTGAAGATTACAGATTCGGTCTTTGCATTCTCATCGCCGAAGATGCGGGGATTTCGACGGATGGAGCGCACCTGGCAGAGACTGCTTGAAAGCCATGGGAACACGCTTCTGTGGCTGCCGGACGAACCGATACCAGCAGAGTTGCCGCTTCCCTCCCAAGGATTTGACGTGCTGAGCGGCAACGAGGCACGCGAATTCTGGCACAAGGCTCGCCAGCAATGGATCCGCGCCCACCCAGACGTTCCCCGGTTCCCCGACGACGAGTTGTGACGATTGCGCACCTCGCGCGACATGCGCTTCGGGCAAATCTTGATCCCATCAATGCAATGAACACGATCAAAGGTGAAACCATGAAAGCCAGACAAGTCGAACTCCTCTGCACGCTCGGTCCGGCATCCCTCAACGACAGGGTCATCCATTGGTTGGAACGGGCAGGCACTTCGCTGCTGCGCCTCAATCTGTCGCACACGAAGGTCGAGGATATCGAGCGGATCGTCGGCTTCATCCAGCAGCGAACGTCCGTACCGCTTTGCCTTGATACAGAAGGTGCCCAGATCCGCACCGGGCCGCTTGCCGACGGCAAGATAACTGTGCGGGAAAACCGGTTCCTGACCGCTCACGCCCGGCCGGTCACAGGCAATCAGTCCGCCATCAGTCTCTACCCGGCCTATATTGTCAGTAAGCTTGAAGTTGGCGACTTCGTCAGCATCGACTTTAATGCCGTCCTCTGTCAGGTCGTCGAAAAGCGCGACGACGAGGTCGTCCTTCGGGTGCTGAACGGAGGCGAGATCGGGCAAAACAAGGCGGTGACGGTGCAGCGGACGATCGATATGCCGCCGCTCACCAAGAAGGACGTCGCTGCGATTGCCATCGGTCGGCGCATGGGCGTCCGGCACTTCGCACTTTCGTTCGCCCACCGGGCCTCCGATGTGGATGTGATCCGCTCCCACGCCGGCAACGACGCAACGATCATATCCAAGATCGAGTGCCTGAGCGGGTTACGGTATCTGGCCGCCATCGCTGAAAAGTCCGAGGCAATCCTTATCGACCGTGGCGACCTCTCGCGAGAGGTTCCGATCGAGCAGATCCCTGCAATACAAAAGATGATCATCAGCCAGGCGAAAGCGCATGGTGCCAAGGCCTATGTTGCGACCAACCTGCTCGAGTCGATGACAAGTGCACCAACGCCCACCCGGGCCGAGGTCAACGATATCTACAACACGCTGGCGGATGGCGCAGACGGTCTCGTCTTGGCGGCGGAGACGGCCATCGGTCAATATCCGGTCAACTGCGCACGGATGGTGGCAAAGGTCTCCCTGCAATTTCTGCGGAACACGACCAATGGTGGGCGGCCCATCCGTGTGCGTCCCTCGGTGCTGATGTCGGGTGTCGAGCCCCATGGCGGGCGTCTCGTTTGTCAGGCTGCCGGCCCGCTCGAAATTCCCGACATCAAGCGGTTGCCGACCATCACGGTTGCTGATGAAGAACTGACTGACGTCGAGCAAATCGCCCGCGGTACGTTTTCGCCCTTGTCTGGTTTCATGGACAAGGCCTGCCTGGAGAGCGTGCTGGAAGAGAGGCGTCTGCCTAATGGACCAATTTGGACAATGCCAGTTTTGCTCGCTGTACCGAAAGAAGCAGCAAGTCGCTACGCCAGAGGCGACCGTGTCCTCTTATGCAACCAAGGCGGCTCGCCACATTCGGTCCTCGATGTGTCAGAATCCTATGAATTCAGACCTGATCTTCTGGCGCGCAAATGGTTCGGCACAGAAGCGCGCGAACACCCCGGTGTTGCCCGCGTCCTTGCGCGCGGTGGCCATTTTCTTGCCGGCCACGTCACGCTTGCACAAGCTCTGGACTTGCCCTGCCGACGCTATGACCTGACCCCGTCGCAATTACGAACGGTCTTTGCCCACAAGGGCTGGAGCCGCGTGGTCGCGTTCCACAGTCGCAATCTCGTCCATCGCGGGCACGAGATGATTCAACTCCAGGCCATGGAACGCACCTTTGCCGACGGCCTGCTGATCAACCCGATCGTCGGGCACACAAAACGCGGAGATTTCTTGCCGCACCTGATCCTCGACGGTTACCAGGCGATGCTGGATTATGGCATCTATCCGCCCGGTAAGGTGGTGTTGGCAAGCTTCATCACCTATCCACGATTTGCCGGTCCTCGCGAGGCGGTCTTCACCGCCCTTTGCCGCAAGAACATGGGTTGCAGCCACATCATTGTCGGGCGCGATCACTCCGGCGTGGGCGACTTTTACGGCGCGAACGCCGGTCGCGAACTTTTCGAAGATCTCGGCGATATCGGCATCGAACCGATCTTCTTCGAAGCAGTCGGCTACGATACCCAATCCGAACGTTATGTCGACCTCGGCGCCTGCGGCACCGCCAGTCCCATCAGCGGAACCGAGATCAGGCGCGCGTTAAAGGCGGGCGAAGCGTTGCCGAACTGGATGATGCGTTCAGAAGTGCAGGACATCGTCCGGGCCGAGTTGATGATGAAACACGCGCTGTTCCAGGAATAGCGAAAGGGCAAGGAGGATCGACTGTGCAAGGAAGCACGCATCAACAGCCCGAAGCGCGGCGTGAACGCGTTCTGCCGCAGGCCGGAACAGTCCTATGGCTGCTTGGACCGACCTCGGCCGGCAAGACCACGTTGGCAACGCGTGTCGTCGCCGATCTGAGGGCAGCCGGGTTGCCCGCTATTCTGTTTGACGGCGACGAAGTCCGCGACTTCTTTGGTGACCAATTGGGTTTCGGCGCAGACAGCCGGTTGCGCGTCGTTTCGGTCCTCGTCCATCTGGCAAACAAAGCGGCCGAAGCCGGCCTCAATGTGATCGTCGCGGCTCTGACGGCAGGTGAGGACGCGCGCGACTATGTTCGCAAGAATGTGAAGAACCTCACAACAGGTTACGTCGCTTGCTCCATCCAAGGCTGCGCTGAGAGGGATCCCAAGGGACTATATGGCAAGGCCATGCGCGGCGAGATCGATACACTCATCGGTTACAACAGTGCCTATCTGCCGCCAGATAACCCCGACTTCGTTCTCGACACGGAAAAGTATTCGCTCGATCAACTGGCAGCTCGTATCGTCGTCACCTACCCCAGGATTGGCGGTCGTGCGTGACATCCTTGACTTGACCATCCGCCACCCACCACGCTCGAGGTTACGCCATGAGCGATTCTGAGACTGCGCGTTTCTTCCTTTCCTTGGTCCTGCTGCTCGTCGCAGCGTTGGCCGGCGGGCAGCTGTTCGAGCGGCTGAAGATGCCGCGTGTCATTGGTGAAATCGCTGGTGGCATCGTCCTTGGACCAACGGTGCTGGGCGCGATCGCGCCTGAGGCCCACAAATCGCTGTTTGCAGCCTTCCCGGCACAAGGAGCATTGCTGACCGCCTTCTATTGGTTCGGCCTCGTGCTTCTGATGTTCACCGCAGGATTCAAAGTGCAGACAGATGGGGGTGGTGGCGCAGGTCGGATTGTTACCGCGCTGGTTGTTGGCACGCTGATGATCCCATTCGCGCTCGGTTATGCCGGCGCCTCACTTTTTGCGGACACCCAGCTAGGTGATCCCTTCGCCTTCAAATTGGTTATGGGGATAGCTGCGGCGGTAACGTCGATCCCGGTCATTTCGCGTATTTTTCTCGACCTCGGGCTGATGGGAACGCCATTCGCGCGCAACGTCATCGGCGCTGCGACGATCCAGGATCTCATACTCTGGACGATCCTCGCCGTTGCCACTGCCGTCCAGCATGGCGAAGCGGCGAATGCAGCGGGTATCGGGCGTGTGGTCGTCATCACGCTCGGTTTCGTCGTCGCTTCCCTGTTTTTTGCTCCCGCCGTCGTAAGGGCGCTACGTCATCGGGTCATCGGGAAGTTCAACGAAGCGCCATTCACGGGCTACACAATGCTCCTGTGCCTGGTCTTCGTCGCCGTGGCGAGCCTGTTGAACGTGAACATCGTTTTTGCGGCGCTTGTTGCGGGACTTGTCATGGCTCGGTTCCCCTCGCGGCACCTCGCACCTGTCAAGCAACACATCGCCGATATCGCGATCTGGTTTTTCGTTCCGATCTACTTCGCGCTTGTCGGGCAGCGGCTCAATCTCGTGCATGAGTTTGATGTCGGCTTGACGGCTCTGTTCATCTGCTTGAGCACGACCATCAAGCTTGTGAGCTGCACGTTTGCCGCAAGAACGGCCGAACGCGACTGGGGAAGGGCGCTCGACTATGGCGTTGCCATGAACACGCGCGGCGGGCCGGGCATCGTGCTCGCCAGCGTGTCGCACGCAGCTGGCATCATCGACGGGCGCATGTTCACAGCTCTTGTCCTGGCCTCGATCCTTACCTCGTTTGCCACAGGACTTTGGTTGCGCTGGCGGCTTGTGCGCGATCCCAAAGTCTTTGGTGGGTTGGTAGGGGCGCCGGCCGAGTAAGCGTGTGCGGGTGCCGGCTAGCCGGAAGGGGTAACTCCAGTGGAGTCTCGATTGGGAATGCCAAGCGGGTGCGCGCAGCTGCGTTTCGTCACGCAAGCGCGGCTTTCGCGCATTAGGGGGCAGAACATTTTGTTCAGTGGTTCGCAGCACGCGATTTTTTCGCTGAATGATACAGCCGCCGCGATCTGGCGGATGTTGGAAGAGGGCAAACCTGCTGATGCCGTTGTTCGCGGGATAGCGTGTGGCGCTCCGGATGCGGGCGGGCAGGTCGAAGCAGCTTTGAAGGACTGGCAGCGTCTGGGGTTGATCCGGCCGCGCATCTCGCCGCTCGACATTGCTGCGCGACAACATGTTACCCAGACGCTGAGTATTGCCGGCCGCCGCATTCGCATTCTCTATCCGATGGCGCACGCCTTCCCGACGGTTGGCGTATTCAGGCATCTTGAGGTCGAGCAAGAAACCACCGATGTCGTGTTCCAGTGGGCCGAACACGATGATCGGCTCCATCTGTTTCGCAATGGTGACTGGCTCCTGGCATCGGCGTCGGATGAGATGGCGACGGTGTTGAAGGGCGAAGTGCTGAATGATGTCCTCGGGACCAGCACCTATGAACTTGCCCTGCACGTAGCAGCACTCCTTAAGGACGAGCGCCTCGTCCTGCTCTGCGGCGACCCAGGGGCGGGTAAGACAACACTCACGCTAGCGTTAGCCCACGCCGGTTTCGGCGTTGCATCGGACGATGTGACGCTGCTGCAAGGTGACGGGCGCTGTGTCGGGCTTCCATTCGCAGCCGCCGTCAAATCGGGAGCATGGCCCCTTCTGGCCCCATATTTCCCGGACCTGGCGGAAATGCCCGTTTTTCGCCGCCCGGATAACCGGCGTGTGCGCTACATCGCGCCCAAGATATCCCCGGACTTGTTGTCACGACAATGGCCCGTCGGATCCGTCGTAATGCTACGTCGCGATCGGGATTCGAGGCTGCGGCTGGACGAGGTCGGTCCGGTGGATGCATTATGTGGTCTCCTCGGCGGTGCGTTTGCGCCCGGCGGAGAGCTCGGGGCGATAGGATTCGACGCCTTGGCTCGCGTGGTCGGATCGGCGCGTGCTTTCCGCTTGACCTACTCTGACCTCGATGGAGCCGTGGATCTGATAAGGAGGTCTTGCCGATGAGGCAGGACGTTTATCCGATTGATGCTCTGGTCGCCGGCCTTCGCGGCCGGCTTGTGGCGCAACCGAATTGGCCGGCCGTGATTGAGTTGGCGAACCATGCCTTGCTGACGCCGTCATTGTTTGCATCGCTAAACGAAGCTGGTCTGCTTCAGCACGTGCCGGGCGACGTGCGTAACTACCTTCAGTTCATTCATGATCGCAATCGCGAGCGCAACCTACTCTTGCGTTCGCAACTTGATGAAGCGGTTGCCGCCTTCAATTCAGTCGGCATTGTGCCGATTCTTCTGAAAGGCGCGGTTCCGCTGTTTTTGTCGGGTGCCGCACAGAACCGAATGACGAGCGATCTCGACGTGGCCGTCACAGCGCAAGATGAAGCCCCGGCCCAGACTTGCCTCGAGGAGCTTGGCTACGTGGCCGTGTCCAGCGGGCGGGGGATGGAACGCCCACAGGATGTGGGCGTTCTTGAATTGCGCTTGTATCATCCGGACGACTTTGGCGCCCCGAAGCTTGTGAAGCAAAACGAACTCCTCGTCAAAATTCCATCCGGCTCGTCCCGTGCCTGGCACTGGATGGCGCACGATATGCTGAAGGAGGGAGACTACTGGCGCGGGCGAATGGACCTCAGACACATGTACGATCTGGCACAACTGTCAGAAGATGGGCAGGTCGACTGGACAGTGTTCAGGGCGTCACTGTCGGACAAGAGTGTAGGCAACGCTGTCGATACCCAATTGCTGTCACTCAACCGCTTCTTTGGCACGCCTGTTCCGGCCGACTGTCTGGAGCGGCCCCTGCTTCGATTCCAGCACTGGCGACGCAGCTTTGCGTCGAGGCACCCGCTCTTAGGGGCACCCCTACGTCTCGCCGGGAATCTGTTCTGGGGCGCGAAGCGCCTATCGCGCGTGCGCGAGCTGGCGCAGGCCGACCCTGTCCATCTCGTTCGTCGAATCGCGGGCGTACTATGCAACGAAAATATTCGTTCCAAGATATGAAATATTGAATTGATTAAAATGCCCGCATTGCAACTAATATGATAAAATGATAATATTTTTATCTACCAATAGCTAGTGAATTGGGGGCTTTCATGTCGACGGATGACGTTAGAGTATCGGAGATAATACCAGAAGAATTTGGTTCTGAGGCGGAAGCGCGTCGAGATTTTCTAATAAAAGCGGGACGTTTTGCTGCGGTGACGCCGCCGGCTATAACTCTTTTGCTTGGAACAAGCCTGAGTTCCCACGCCATCGCCAAGTCCGCGGGCTCACGTCCTCATCACGGCAAGCCGCGCAGCAAGCATGATTGGGGAAACAAGCCGAAAAGCCGCCATAATCCACGAGGACCGGTGAAAAAGGCAGCAAAATTAGACCGCGGTCACGGGAGACATAAGGGGTAGAGACTTTGCGTCGCGGCAGTCGGGGCCTTCGCCATGTCGACGAACAGGCCGCGGCTTTGAAGAGCCTCGTTACCAACTCCTGATCATTTCAGCAATGCCGCCAGGCACACCGGTTTAGGTTTAGCATGACGGCAGCAAGAAGCCGGAGTTTCCTCGCGGAAGCTCCGGCTTTTTAATGCTGTGTATTCTATGCGGACCCGCGTCGGCTGTTCGCAAGATGCGAGCGTTTAACCGACGAGGAGACCAGAGCGCACGAAATTGTCGTCATGAAGCTGGTCCGCGCGCAAACCGACAAGCGTGAGTTGATCCGTTCCGCTTAGATTGGTCACGACGTTCGCGCCCTGGTTTGACGCCACCTGTTGGAACTCACTGGCACTATCGATGCCGAAAGCTCGCAAATCGAGACGGTCTCCGGTGCCTGTGCCAGCCCTGAAATTCAGGATGGTGTCGTTGCCGTCGCCGGTCTGGAAGGCGAAGATGTTGCTGTTCCTGCCGCCGACCAGCGTATCGTTGCCGCGCCCGCCGGTCAGTGTCGCATTGCTGCCGAGCCCCCACAGATAGTCCGCGCCGGGCGTGCCGTTCAGCACGTAGTTGCCGTCGACGATCGTCGGCGTTCGGCCGGCGGGTGTGGGGATGAAGTAGGTGTCGGTGAGCGTGCTCGTTGTGGCGGTCCCGTTGAAACTGGTCACGGTGTACACCTGGATCAGCATGCCCTGATCGGTGATGGTAACGAGGCTGGCGCCGACATTGGGAACATCTTTTCTGTCGCCGGCGAAGCCCGTCGAGATATACGGCATTTGAACGCCATCGCCGTTGTCGTCGCGATTTTCCCGGTAGTATCCGTGCCGGTGGCCGGCGAATGCCGCGTTGACACCCCAAGTTTCATAGGGCCAGCGCATGCTGCTGCTTCCGCCATCCGGATTGTAGGCGGTGTGGTGGAAATAGGCGATGTTGAAGCTTGCATTCGAGGCGTCGAGCGTCGAGCGCATCCATTGGCCCTGAGTCGAGGTGGAGGTTCGGCCATCCGGCTCGTCGCTGTTGCTGTTGAGGCCAAAGAAATGCACCGGCCCGATCTGGAAGTCATAGTATCGCTCGTTGTCGGGCAACGTGAAGAAGTTCAGGTAGTTGGGCACATGGCCGCCGTCATATTCGTTGTCGCCAATTACCGGGAAGAAACGGTTGATGCTGCTGCCAGGCCCATAGGCGCCCTGATAGTTTCCGACATAGTCGTGGTAGAGTTGCCCGACCACGCCGTCATAAGTCTGCGCGGATGACGAGAGGTTGTCTCCGATGGTGAGGATGAAATCGACGTTCCAACCGTGAACGAGTGCGGCGACCGCCTTTTCGCCATTGAGGTCGGCGTCGCCCATGTCGCCGAGGACGGCGAAGCGGTAGAGCGTCTGCGGCCCTGCTTGAGCTGCGACATTGACAGTAAAGTCGTGCGTGGCGGTGCTTCCGTCAGACGAGGTCGCTGTCACGGCAAGGGTGATCGACGGCTCGTTTTGGGCATTGAGGGTGCCGGTGGCGGAACGGGTAATGACACCGTTGGAGTCGATGGCAAAACGCGTGTCGCTGAGGCTGTATGTGACAGTCGATCCGGCGTCGGAATCCCTTGCAGAAGCGGTTATACCGACCCGTGTTCCAACGGCGGCGCTCTGGACGATCCGGTTGGTGGCGCTGTCCGTGTCGGCCGGGTCGTTGAAGGCGACCGGCTCGGCGCTGTTGATCACGCCGAGTATGTAGGACTGGGTGGCCGTGCTTCTGTCGGAGGAGGTCGCGGTCACGGTCAGCGTGATTGAAGTTTGTGTCTCGAAGTCGAGTGTACCGATGCCGGAGCGCGTGATCACGCCGTCGGAGTTGATGGCGAACCGTGCATCGTCGATGCTGTA